>NZ_DATIGV010000027.1:0-47705 GCF_035481345.1 Hydrogenophaga sp.
TGGGCGCGGTGGTTGGCGGGCGTGGGGATGCGCGCGACCGCTTCGAACTGCGGGCTGGCCATGAGGCGCTCGAAGCGGCGCATGGCCTCCAGGTCGGTCCAGAAGCCGGGTTGCATCACCACGTAGTGCACGCCTTGATCGTTGAGCCGTTGGCCGAGTTCCGCCTCGCTCAGCGATTTTTCTTCCACGCCGAGCTCGCGGCGCACGGCCACGCGCAGCAGCAGCTTGTCGGCGCGCAGCACGCTCAGGTCGCGCCGGTCCTCGCGCGCGCGCAGGTTGAAGATGAAGGAGCCGTCGCGGTAGCCGGAGAACAGCACCACGCTGTCGTGCGGCGCGCGGCGCGCGATCTCGTCGACCACACGCGCGTAGCCGTCCACGTAGGGCACGGGGCGCCAGCCGAGTGTGATGGCGCCGGTGGACAGCACCAGCGACAGCAGCGCCAGGTGTCCCGGCGCGTGCGGCAGCAGGTCCTGCACGGCCCACACCGCCACGAAAGCCACGGGCAGCAGAAGGAATACGCTGTGGCGCGCTTCCTTGAGGTCGATCAGGGAGAAGAACAGGTAAGCCACCACGAACCAGGTGAGCCACAGGCCCAGCCACGGCAGCGTGGCGCGCTGGCGCCAGGCCCGCCAGGCGCCCCAGATCGCCACGGCCAGCAGCGGCCAGCCCATCTGCGATGGCATCTGCCGCAGGTACCACAGCCAGCCCTGCAGGCTCGCCCGGGAGGCGGCCGCATCGGCCACGCCGGCCACCGACTGCACGTTGGCCTGCCCGAATTTCAGGGTCATGACGATCAGCGGGACCAGGCCGATGAGAGCGAGCGCGGCGATGGCCCAGTGGTGCTTGCGCCGCCACAGGTCCGCGCCCTGCTCCCGCGCCAGCACCACGAGGTAGACCAGGCCCACGAAACCCACCGTGATCTTGGTGTACATGGCCAGCACCAGCAGGGCCGCGGCCAGGTAGAGCAGGCCGAAACGTCCGCTGCGCCGGTGCTCGACGAAGGCCACCGCGCTCCAGACCAGGAAGGCGTAGGCCGGCACCTCGGTCATCACCTGACGGCCCCACAGCGCGATCTCGGGCAGCAGCACCATCAGCAGCGCGAAAGCCAGCGCGGGCAGCGGATCGAGCCAGCAGCGCGCCAGGCGCCAGCAGCCCAGGCCGAAGGCGAAGTAGTGCAGGAACACCACCCCCAGCGCCACCTCGTGTGAGACGCCGAACAACGCATAGAACGGCGCGGTCAGCGCATAGAGCAGCGGCGGGTAGAACAGGATGGTGAGCGCGGGGTACTGCGCGTAGTAGCGGTAGGCGTAGCCCGCCGGGTCCTGCCAGGGCAGGTCGCGCAGCAGGTCGGTCACGAAGGCGGCGTTGAGCGCGTGGCGGGCGGCGTCGCTCCACCAGAAGGCGCCGCCGCGCGGCGACTGCCACCAGAGCAGGGCCAGCACCGCGATCAACGCGGCGCTGGCGAGCCACCAGGAACTACGCGATGTCATGTCCTTGTCCTCGCACCACAAGAGACGGGGGCCTGATCACCGACCGGAACAGATCGAGCTGCCCCTGGGTCGTCTCCTCCCACGAGAAACGTTCCGCGTGCCGGCGCACCGCCTCGCGCGCCGGCAGCGCCGCCATGAGCTCACGCCAGGCATCGGCCAGCGAGGCCGCGTCGCGATCACGCATCAGGCGGCCCGCGTCCGGCGTGCTCACCACCTCGGGCGTGCCCCAGATGTTGGTGGCGATCACGGGTGTACCGCAGGCCATGGCTTCCAGCAAGACGTTGGCCCAGCCTTCGCGGCTGCTGCACAGGGTGAGCACGTCGGCCGCGGCGTACCACCACTTCAGCTCGGCCTGCGGCACCACGCCGGCGAAGCGCACGCGATCGGCCACGCCCAGGCGCTTGGCCAGGGCCTCCAGCTTCGACCGGTCGGGGCCGGAGCCGGCGATGAGCAGCGTGACACCGGGCAGTTGCGTGAGCGCTTCGATGGCGATGTGGTGGCCCTTGCGCTCGATCAGATGTCCGACCGACAACAGGTAGTGCCCGTCCACCGCCAGGCCCAGGCGCTCACGCGCCCGTTCACGCGGCTCGGGCACGAAGCGCTCGAGGTCGACGCCGTTGCGCAGCACGTGCAGCTTGGACGGCTCGCCGCCCAGATCACGCAGCGAATCCATGAGCGCCTGGCACACGCCGATGGAGCCGCTGGCACGCGCGGCCGTCTCCAGGATCAGGCGACGCGGGTAGGCGTACTGCGGGATGAGGTTGAGGTCGGTGCCGCGCGCCGTCACCACGAAAGGCTTGCCCAGCCACTTGGCGAGCAGGCCGGCGGCCACGCCGTCGGGGTAGTAGTAGTGGGCGTCGATGAGGTCGAAGTCAAAGCCCTCGCGCCGGATGCGTTTGAGCAGTGGCAGCGCCGCGAGCGCCATGGCCCAGGGCGCCAGGTTCATGCCCACCTTGGGCAGCAGCAGGTAGCGCGGGTGGAACACCTCCAGCCCGTTGCGGTGCTCATGCCGGGAGGTGGCGGCGAACTGCGCGTATTCGCCAAAGCGTTTCGCGGTGGACGGGAACCAGGGCACGGGCGCGACGACCTTGGCCTCGACTTCGCCGCTCTTGACCAGCTCACGCAGCCGCGTCTCGACGAAGATGCCGTGGATGGGACGCACGCTGCTGGGAAACAGCGAGGAGAAGAGCAGGACCTTGATCGGTTTCACGCCGTTCCCCTGCCCTGGGCCGCCTGTGCCAGGGCCACCGCGCGCCGCGCGTTGCCCAACCAGGTGAGCTGCAGGCGCTCGATGGTGTGGGCCGAGCCCTCGCCCAGGCGCTCGCGCAACGCGGCGTCGCGGCACACGCGGGTGAGCGCGGCCTCCAATGCGCCACGGCCCTGTTCGTCGAACAGCAGCGCGTTGAGCTCGTGCGTGAGCACCTCCATGAGGTTGGGCGTGGCCGGCGCCACCACCGCCTTGCCCAGGGCCAGGTACTCCATCAGCTTGAGCGGCGAGGCGTAGGACGTGACGGCGGGCTGCAGCGCGATGTCGAAGGCCGCCACGTGCGCGGGCACGGCGTCGCGGTGCACCACGCCGGTGAACGTGACCCGATCGGACAGCCCGAGGCGCGCGGCCTGCGCCTCCAGCGCGCCGCGCACCGGGCCGTCGCCCACCATCAGCAGGTGGGACTCGGGCGGCGCGTCGGGCGTGGCCATCCAGTCGATGATGCGGTCCACGCCATGCCATTCGCGCACGAAGCCGGTGAAGCCCAGCACCAGGCGGCCCTGCAGGTTCAGGCGCCGCTTGGCTTCGTCGCGCGCGGGCGCCTCGTCGAAGTGGGCGCGGTTGATGCCGTTGGGCACCACGTGGATGCGTTCGGCCGGCACGCCATAGGCCTTCACGTGCTCGGCGAGCACGGCCGTCACCGGCAGCACGGCGTCGGCGCCGCGCCAGGCCGTGCCTTCGGCCCAGCGCGCCAGGCGCTTGAGCGACAGACCGCCGCTGTGCTGCTCGCGCTCGAGCACCAGCGGGGCGTTCACCTCCAGCAGCAGCGGCAGGCCGAGCTTGCGCTTGGCCATGAGACCGGCCAGCAGGAACAGGTTGTAGCGCTCGTAGATGACGTCAGGCTGGAACTCGCGTGCGGCGGCCACGAGCTTGCGGTAGGCGACCAGGCTGTAGCCCAGCTCCATGAGTTCGTAGATCGCGCGCGGCAGCATGGCCTTGAGGCGGTGCACCCAGCCCACGTCATCGCCCATGCGGCCCTCGTCTCCGCCCACGGCGGGCGCGACGATGCGCACCTCGTGGCCCAGACCGCGCAGGGCCTCGATCATTTCCTCGATGTGTACGGCCTGGCCGTCTTTGCTGGCGGTGCGGTGGTGGTACAGGATGCGCATGGGCCTTTGGCGGTCGCTGAGGGCATGGGGACCCGGTGGGGAAAAGGCATCGGCGGGGGATGGTGCCACGGCCGCCCCCAGGACCTCGAGGCAGATGCGTTCGAACACGCTGGCGGCCTTGCGGTGCCCGAAGAGGGTCTCGACGCATTGACGCGCCGCTCGCGACAAGCGTTCGCGCAGAGCCGCGTCCTGGAACAGCTCGAGCACGGCGTCGGCTTGCGCATGCGGATCGTCGCGGCACAGGTAGTGTTCACCATCCCGCACGTCCAAGCCTTCCATGCCGATCGTCGTCGACACGACCGGGCAGCCCATGGCCATGGCCTCGAAGGCCTTGATGCGCGTTCCCCCGCCCACCCGCAAGGGGATGACGAAGGCCTGGGCCGCCCGCACGTAGGGCCGCACGTCGTCGACGTAGCCGGTGCAGGTGACGCCGGGCAGGTCTCGCGCGCGCGCCTGCAGGGCGGCGGGCGGTTGCCGGCCCACGATCACGAAACGGGCCTCGGGGCACCGCGCGAGCACCCGCGGCCAGACGTGGTCGAGAAAATGATTCACGCCGTCGATGTTGGCCGCCCAGTCCATGGCCCCGGTGAAGACGGCCACCGGCGGCTGCTCGCGCGTCACCGGGGGCGGCAGGGACGCGGTGAAATGGTCCAGATCGACCCCGGTCGGGATGTCGTGTACGCGGCGCAGGCCGTAGTCCGCGCGAAACGCCCGCGCGTCGCGCCCGGACACGGTGATGACGGCGTCGAAGGCGCTCAGGGCCTGCTGTTCGAAGCGCTTCATCTTGCCGTGCTGCGCGCTCCAGATGTGCCGCATCCAGGGCCGGCGCGCCTGCTGGGCGTGGCGCTCGAAGATCTCGGCCTCGATGTTGTGGGTGAAACAGACGCTGCGAACGGTGAGGTCCGGCGGCGCGAGCACCGCCGCGTGCACGAAATCGAACACCACCAGATCGAAGCGCCGCGATCGCAACGCGTCGCGCACGGCGGACCGCGCCACCGGGTCGTCGTCGGCGGCCACGTTCACGGGCAGCGTGCCCATCAGGTCGATCGCCCGACGCCAGCGTGGGCGTGGCGGCGACGGGCGCCATGCGATGAAGTGGTCCGCCGCGCCCTCGAGCTCGGTCTTCCAGCGCGTCAACTGATCGGGCGAGGCGGGACTCATGAGCGTCAGCTCGAACGCGCCCGAGCGCAGGCCGCGCAGGATGTTGGTGCTGCGAATCTTCCCACCCGCGTCGTTCGGGAACAGGAAAACGGGCGAGACGAACAGCAGATGCGGCTTCTTCACCAGCAGATGCCCTCGTAGTCGAAGTCGGTGGCCGCCTCGCGAATGTCCGCATAGCCCGACAGGTCCACGATGCGTTTGCCCGGGGCCGCGGCGATGACGGCCTGGCGCGCCTGAGCGTCCGCGTGGCCCACCACGACGATCTGCGCGCCCTCGAGCACGGCGGCGGGCGTGTCGCCCAACAGGCGGTTCAGGTGAGGAATTTCACGCTGGATGAATTCCTTGTTCTTGCCCAGCAGCCGGCTGATTTCGACGCAGTTGTCGTAGATGGCGATGTCGAAGCCGCGCCCGATCAGGCGTTCGGCGAGCACCACCAGGGGGGAGTCGCGCAGGTCGTCGGTGCCGGGCTTGAAGGCCAGGCCGAACAGCGCCACCTTGCGCCGGCCATCGCGCGCGATCATGCGGTAGGCCCGCTCGATGTGCGCGGCGTTGCTGTCCAGCAGTCCGCCGATCGTCGGTATGGCGACGTTCTTCTCGTGCGCCAGGGTGAGGAAACCCTTCACCTCCTTGGGCAGGCAGGAGCCGCCGAAGGCGAAACCGGGCCGCAGGTAGGCCGGCGAGATGTTGAGCCGATGGTCCTGGCAGAAGATTCTCATGACCTCCCGCGCGTCGAGTCCGCACGCCTTCAGCACGGTCCCGGTTTCGTTGGCAAAGACGATCTTGAGCGCATGGAACACGTTGCACAGGTATTTCACCGACTCGGCCACCTCGACGGTGGTGTGCACCACGGCACCGGGCAGGCCATGGTAGAGGCGGTCCATGACCTCGTGGCCGTACGGATCGAGCGAACCGATGACGGTCTGGGGCGGCCGGTGGAAGTCCTCCACCGAGGAGCCCTCGCGCAGGAACTCGGGGTTGAACACCAGCGACAGGCGCTCGCCGATGCGCCGGCCCGCGCTGGCCTGCAGCACCGGCGCGATGCGCTCGGCCGTGGTGCCGGGCTGCACGGTGCTGCGCAGCACCACGGTGTGGTGCCCCTCCTTGGCCGCGATGGCCTCGCCGATGGACTTCACCACGGTCAGCACGGCGCTCAGGTCGGGGGTCTGGTCGTCATTGGCCGGCGTGGCCACCGAAATCAGCGAGACGTCGGTGTCGCGCACGGCGGCGAACGCGTCTTGGGTGGCGCGCAGCCGGCCCGCGTTCACCGCCGCGGTGATCAACTCGTTGATGCCCCGCTCCACCACCGGCGACTGCCCGCTGTTGATCAGCTCGATCTTGCGCGGCGAGATATCGACACCGACGACATCGTGGCCGAGTTCCGGCAGACACGCGCACGAGACGGCGCCGACATATCCCAGTCCGAATACCGACACGTTCATGGCGTTCCTTCCTTTCTGGGACCTCGAAACGGTGGCCTGGCCGGGTGCTGGTGCCCCGCTCACACCGGCATGGGCGACACACTGTGGTGCTTCGCAAACAACGCCTGATAGCCATTCACCATGGCATCGACGGAAAAGGTCTCGACGGCCTTGCGCCGGGCCGCCGCGCCGAGCCGCTCGGCCAGGGCGGTGTCGTCGTGCAGGACCATCAGCGCATCGGCCATGGCCTGCGAATCCTCCCCCGGCACCAACAGGCCATCCACGCCATGGCGGATGAGGTCGGGCGTGCCGCCCACCGCGGTAGCCAGCACCGGCCGCGCACAGGCCATGGCTTCCTGCAATGTGCAAGAGGTGCCTTCGGCCAGCGAGGGCAGCACGAAAACATCCAGCCCGGGCAGCACCTCGGCGACGTCGCGCCGCGAGCCGGGCAGCCAGGCCAGTTCGAGCCGGCCCGCCTCCCGCAGGATGGCCTCGACATCGCTCTTCAGGTGGCCGTCGCCCAGCATGACCAGGCGGGCCCGCCGGGCCAGTTCGGGGCGCTGCTGCAGCAGGCGGACGAACGCGCGGGCCAGCAGGGTCTGGTTCTTGACCGTCACCATGCGGCCCACTGCGCCGACAATCCAGTGCTCGCCCGGGCGGAACGGACAGTCGGGCGGCAAGGTATCCGCACCGGGCCGAAAGCGCTGGGTGTCGACGCCATTGCTGATCACGGAGCGCCTGTCGGCGCGCACGCCCACGCCCGCCTCCAGGTAGCGGTCCAGATCCGCCGACACGGAGACGAAATGACTCACGAAAGGCCGGTAGATGCGGCGCATCCACCGGTACTTGCGGTTCTCGCCCTGCAGGTCGGGCGCGTCCCAGCCATGCTCGACGTGCACGCGCGTGGGCACGCCGGCGAGCCAGGCCACCGGCACCACCTCCAGCGGCGCGATGTTGCAGGTGTGCAGCACGTCGGGGCGCAGTTCGCGCATCAGCCGCCAGATGCGGTGGTACTGGCCGAAGGTGTGGCCGGGCGGCTTGTCGAGCGCGATGAAGCGCACGCCTGGCGTCTCCACACGCTGCGCGAACTCGCCCACCGTGGTGAGCGACAGCACCACGTGCTCGAAACGCGCAGTTGGCAAGCGGTTGATGAGCTCCACGATGACGTTCTCCAGCCCGCCGATGTCGAATCGGTAGACCACGTGCAGCACCCGCAAGGGGCGCGAGGGCGCAGTCGTCATGCGAGCGCCCCCGCCGCGCTTTCGGCCTTCGCGCCCGCCTCATGGTGGCGCAGGAAGGCCTCGAACATCACCAGCATCCACAGAGGCGTGGCGTGGTCGCCGGTACCGCGCTGGTGTTCGTCCACCAGGCGCCGAAGCTGGCGCTCCTCGAAATAGCCCGAGTCTCGCAGGCGCTCGCCCAACACGGCTTCCTTCACGCGGCCGGCCAGCGGACCGCGCAACCAGTCGGCCAGCGGCACCGAGAAGCCCATCTTCGGGCGGTACAGCACGTCGTGCGGCAACATGGGCTCCATGGCGCGCTTGAGCAGGGCCTTGCCCTCGCTGCCGTCGATCTTGAGGTGGCTGGGCAGCGTGGCCAACCACTCGATCAACTCGTGGTCCATCAGCGGCTCGCGCACCTCCAGCGAATGCGCCATGCTGGCGCGGTCCACCTTGGTGTTGATGTCGCCGACCAGCCAGGTCTTGTAGTCCAGGTATTGGATGAGCGCCAGTGGGTCGTCGGTCTGCGCGTGCTCGGCGTGGTGCGTGAAGACGTCGAGCGCGCTGTAGCCATTGAGCTGGCGCTTGAAGCCCGCGTTGAAGAGCGCGCTGCGCTGATCGGCGCGCAGGTGCGACATGCTGTGGTGGTAGGCCTCGACGCTGTCCATGGCCAGGGCCTGGAAGGTGGTCTTGGCGCGCAGCGGGCGCGGCGCCCAGTCGGCCTTGGGGTAGATCTGGCCCAGCGGACCGAAGACCGGGCGGCGCAGGCCCAGCGGCAGGCGCCGGCGCAGGGCCTCCTCGCCCAGGTGCAGGCGGTAGCGGCGGTAGCCACCGAAGCTCTCGTCGCCACCGTCGCCCGACAAAGCCACGGTCACGTGCTGGCGCGCCATCTGGCACACGCGGTAGGTGGGAATGGCCGAGCTGTCGGCGAAGGGTTCGTCGTACAGCCAGGCCAGGGTGTCGATGAGGTCGAAGTCCTCGCTGCCCACCACGTCGAGCGTGTGGTCGGTGCGGTAGCGGTCGGCCACCATCTTCGCGAAGTCCGATTCGTTGAAGCGCGGGTCGTCGAAGCCGATGGCGCAGGTGTGCACCGGCGCATCGGACAGGCCGGCCATGCTGGCCACCACGGCGCTGGAATCCACACCGCCCGAGAGGAAGGCGCCCAGCGGCACGTCGGCGATCATGCGCAGGCGCACCGATTCCTTCAGGCGCTCGCGCACTTCGGCCTGGGCGTCGGCCTCGCTGATGGGGTTGTCGGTGGTGAAGCGCACGTCCCAGTACGGCTGGGGTTCGGGGCGCGCCGGGCCACCGCGGCGCAGCGTCAGCGTGTGGGCCGAGGGCAGCTTGTGCACGCCCTGGTAGATGCAGCGCGGGTCGGCCACGTAACCGAGCGAGAAGTACTCCTCCACGGCCAGCGGGTCGATGCGGCGCTCAAAGCCCGGGTGCGAGGTGATGACCTTGAGTTCGGAACCGAAGACGAAGCTGCCATCGGGCAGCCAGGCGTAGTGCAGCGGCTTGACGCCCAGGCGGTCGCGCGCGAGGAAGAGCGTCTGCTGGTGGCGGTCCCACAGCGCGAAGGCGAACATGCCGCGCAGGCGCTGCACGCAGGCCGGTCCCCAGGCGCGCCAGGCGTTGACGATGACCTCGGTGTCGCTGCGCGTGCGGAACTTGAAACCCAGCGAGCGCAGCTCGGGCACGAGCTGCTGGAAGTTGTAGATCTCGCCGTTGAAGACGATGGCGACGCTGCCGTCTTCACTGAACAGCGGCTGGTCGCCGGTGGACAGATCGATCACCGCCAGGCGGCGGTGGCCGAAGGCCAGGCCCGGCTCCAGGTGCAGGCCGTCGCCGTCGGGGCCGCGATGGGACTGCACGTCGTTGATGCGGCGCATCAGCGCGGGGTCGAAGGGCCGCAGGCCCACGGGGTCGAACAGGCCGGCGATGCCGCACATATCAGGTGCTCTCCGTACGAGGCAGCCAGGCCGTGAGGCGATCGAGATTGGCCTGCCAGCTGAAGTTCTTGACGACGTGTTCGCGCGCGGCAACGCCCAGGCGCTGGCGCCGCACGGGGTCGGCCAGCCAGGCGAGCACGCCCTGCACGAAGCAGTCGGCCTGGTCGCAGCGCCACAGGCCCTGCTCGGCCGAGGCGCCGATGGGCTCGGCGCAGGAGGAGACGGTGATCACGGGTTGCCCCATGGCCATGGCCTCCAGGATCTTGTTCTGAATGCCCCGCGCCACGCGCAGCGGCGCGACCACGGCCGCGGCGTGTTGCAGGTAGGGCTCCACCTGCGGCACGGTGCCGGTGACGTGCACGGCCTCGCTGGCCAGCGCCTGCACGGCCGGCGTGGGGTTGCGGCCCACGATCCAGAAACTGGCGCGCGGCTCGCGCTCGCGGACGCGCGGCAGCACCTCGCTGGCGAACCACTGCACCGCGTCCACGTTGGGCCAGTAGTCCATGGCGCCGGTGAAGACGATGGCGCGCTCGTCCGCGGCGAAGGGCGACGGCAGCGCCGGATCGGGGCGGAAGCGCTCGGCGTCCACGCCGTTGCCGGCGGCTTCCACGCGGCCACCGCATTCGGGCGCGAGCGAGTCGAAGAGCTCCACTTCCTGCTGCGTGACCAGGAAGCTTCGGCGCGCGGCCAGGGCCATGTCGCGCTCGTGCGCGAGCAGGCGCCGGCCTTCGCGGCGGTACAGCCAGGACAGGGGCCAGCGGTGCGCGGGGGCGTACTGCGTCCACTTGGCCGAGTCCACGTCCACCAGATCGACCAGCATGGGCACCTGGGGCAGCAACTCGTGCGCGTACGGCGCCATGGTGGAGGAGAACACCACGCTGGCGGCGGGCCGGTGCTGGGCCGCCACCTGCCGCACCCAGCGGCGCAGGCCGGCGTGGCGGTAGTAGGCGAGCGACTGCGCCTCGCCCGTGAGCAGGGCGCGCGCGCTGGCCAGCTTGCGCCAGCGCGGGTTCAGGCGCGCGACGTACAGGTCGGGGCACAGGGTGCGCAGGGCGTCCAGGTGCGCTTCGTCGGCGGGGTCGTCGATGAAGGTAGCCAGAAAGACGCGGTGGCGCTGCTGCAGGTGGCGCAGCAGGTGGTACGAGCGCACCTTGTCGCCCTTGTCGGGCGGGTACGGCATGCGGTGGACGAGGTACAGCAGCGGTGTCATCGCCCTGCCCTCATCCCAGGTTCCTGACGATATGGGGGCCGAGCCAGTTCGCCACGGGCAAGGGCAGGCGCCGCCACGTCTCGATCATCAGCCTGTACTTGGGGTTGGCGGGGTTGTTCTGCGGAATGCCCTCGCGCTTGTACAGGCGGTACTCGTAGTGCAGCGGCGTGGGCTCGAAGCCCCAGTTGCGCTTGAAGTGATACGGGCCGGTGCCCACCTTGCTGCGGCCGTAGTCGAACACCTTGAGACCGCGCGCGCAGGCGCGGCGCATGAGTTCCCAGTACTTGAAGTCGTTGGCGGCGAGGTCGCGCGCGGCCGGGTCGTCGCCGGCGAAGGTGGGCAGCACCTCGTCGCGGAAGTAGAAGCTCAGCACGCTGGTCAGGGGCTGGCCGTCGGCGGACGTGACGGTGAGCACCTCGCAGTCGTCACCGAAGGTGTCGCGCAGGGCCTGGAAGTAGCGGCGCGAGAGCGCGGGCGTGCCATGGCGGTGCACGTTGCTGGCGTAGAGCGCGAAGAAGCGGTCCACGCCGGGGTCGATGTGCGAGACCAGGCCGAGCTTGATGCCCTTGCGCACCATGGCGCGCTGCTTGCGCGGAATGGCCTGCATGTTGGCCTCTTCCGTGGGCTCGATAGGTTTGCGGAAGGTGACGTAGAGCTGGTCCTGCGCGGGCCAGTCGGGGTGGCGGCGTTCGATGTGGCGCAGCTCCAGGTGCTCCACGCCCAGGCGCTGGGCGATCGCCTGGGCTTCGGCCTCCAGCGCGGCGCGGGCTTCGTCGTCGAGCGCGGCCACGCCACCGTAGGCCGCGAACGGCAGGCTGCTCAGCGAGTGGCCGAACAGGCGGCTGTGCACGCGGGCCAGCGGCAGCACGCCGCGGATCTGGCCGTGCGACTCGGCGTAGAGGAAGTGCGTGTCGTGGCGCAGTACCTCGCGGGTGATGCGTTCCCAGCCCGCGCGGTGGAAGAAGGTGGCCTCGGGGCAGGCCGTGACGAAGGCGTCCCAGCGCGCCGCCTCCTCGGCGCGGCTGCCGTCGAGGCGGTGCAGGCTCAGCGCCGCGGCATCAGGCAAGCGCCACCTCTGCCTGCCGGCGCCCGAGGAAGATCTGGTCCATGCGGCCCCAGGGCAGGTCCTTCAGGAGCCGGCGCAGCTTGGCCTCGTTGCGCTCGATGTTCACGTAGTGGCGAAAGCGCGTCTTCAGGTCGATGCCGGGCACGCGGGGCTGCTCGGCGTCGATCTCCCAGGGGTGGAAGTAGAAGATGGCGGACTCGCCGTCGCGCCGGTTGACGGCCTCGATCATCCAGCGCGAAAGGCTGTAGGGCAGCAGGCGGAAGTAGCCGCCGCCGCTGGACGGCAGGTTGCGGCTGAACAGCCGCAAGGTGGTGGGCGGCACCTCGATCAGGCCCTCGCGCACCGTGTGCATGAAGCGCGGCGCATCGGGCGAACCGTAGTGGTCGTGGCGCACCGGGTAGATGCTCGAGCTGTAGCGGTGGCCGGTGTCGGCCAGCACGTCCAGCGCCCAGAGGTTGCGCTCGCCGATGGAGAAACTGGGCGCGCGGTAGCCCAGCACCTCCACGCCGCCGGTGTCCTCGAGCACGCGCTTGGCGCGCACCACGTCGTCGCGGAAGTCGGTCTGGTCGAGGTCGCTCACGCGCTGATGCCCATAGCCGTGGCTGGCGAGTTCATGGCCCTGCTCGACGATGCGCCGCACCATGGCCGGGTAACGCTCGGCCACCCAGCCCAGGGTGAAGAAGGTGGCCTGGGCGCCCTCTTCGGCCAGGATGGCCAGGATGCGGTCGACGTTGCGCTCGACGCGGCACTCGCAACTGTCCCAGTCGCTGCGCCGGATGTAGGGCGCCATGGCGGAGACCTGGAAGTAGTCTTCCACGTCGATGGTCAGCGCGTTCTTTCGATCGGTCTTCATCAACATGAGGTTCTCCCCTGAAGTCGCCTCAGCCGGGCGTGTCGTTCGACGGGCTGGCGCCGTTGCGTCCCTTGCGGGCGCCCGCGACGATGCGCCGCAGCGAGCTGAGTATTTCCAGGCTGATGCGTTCCTGGCGCAGCACGCTGCGTTCGATGCGCAGCAGCCGCGCGCTGAGCTGTTCGGCCGTGACCTGCGTGAGCTGCTCGGACATGCCCTCGATCAAGGCCGGGTCCAGGTCCAGGTCCAGGGCTTCGACCTGATCGGTCAGCGTGGGCGGCAAGCCGCGCGGGTGGACTTCGGCCAGCGGGCCCCAGCGTTCGGCGTCGGGCGAGGTGCGCGTGGGCGAGGCCGCGGTCTCTGCCTTGGCTTCGTTCACCACCTCCTGGAAGGCCTCGATCGTGAGGTGCGGCGCCTCGGCCAGGAAGCCCTGCAGCAACAGCCGGTCCATCAGCAGGTTGATGCGCCGGGGGATGCCGCCCGTCTCGTGATGCAGTTGCGCGAAGATGGCCTCATCGAAGCTGGGCCTGTCGGTGGCGCCCGCGCATTTGAGGCGGTGCTCCACGTAGCCGCGCGTGTCCTCCTCGTCGAGCGGGCCCAGGTGGCAGCGCGCCGTGACGCGCTGGCGCAGTTGCAGCATGCGCGGGCTCTGCAGGATGTCGCGGAATTCGGGCTGGCCGATCAGGAAGGTCTGCAGCAGGGCCTGGTCGCCGAACTGGAAGTTGGAGAGCATGCGCAGCTCTTCCACCGCCTGGGGCTGCAGGTTCTGCGCCTCGTCGACGATGAGCAGGCAGCGCTTGCCCTGGGAGACCTGGGTGATGAAGTAGGCCTCCAGGGCCATGAGCATGTCGGCCTTGCCCGTGCCCTTGACCGACACGCCGAAGGCACCGCACACGAGCTTGAGCGCGTCCTCGGCGCCCAGTTGCGTGCTCACCAGTTGCGCCGCCACCACCGAGCCGTTTTCCAGGCTGTCGAGCAGGTCGCGCACGATGGTCGTCTTGCCGGCACCGACCTCGCCGGTGATGACGATGAAGCCCTCGCCGCGCATGACGCCGTACACGAGGTACGAGCGCGCGCGGCGGTGCGGCTTGCCCGAGAAATAGAAACGCGGGTCCGGGTTGAGCTGGAACGGCTTGCTCTTGAGCCCGTAGAAGGCTTCGTACATGGGTCAGAACCGATGGGAAACCATGGCCTGGATGGCCGTTTCCCGGTAGGGGAAGGTTGCGTCGAAGGCCGAACGGCGCAGCAGCAGCACGCCGGTGGTGCGCGCGCTCAGGCGCGAGGTCAGCCCCAGGGTGATCGAATCGAGGCGGTTGCGCAGCGCGGTGCCCACGCCCTCGTTGTCCTGGCGCTGGTAGACGATGCTGGCCGCCGTGCGGGGCGTGAGGCGGTGCGCGTAGCCCACCGTCCAGCCCTTCTCCAGGACCTCGCCCGCGAGGCTGAAGTCGTCACTGGCGGCCAGGCCGGTGTTGAGCTGGTTCGAGCGCGTGCGATTGATGGCGGCCGTGAGGGCGCCGCGGCTGAGCAGCATCACGAAGGAGAGCTCCTGGGTGCGCTGCTCGGTGACGAATGAGGTGAGGTAGCCCGGGAAATCCGTGAGATCGCCGGGCAGGCCCAGGCGATCGAGTTCGGACTGCACGCGTTGGGCGCGCTGCACGGGGTCGGGAATGGAGCCGCCGTACAGGGCGTCGAGCAGGCCCGACAGCGTGGTGTTCTCGTCACCCAGGCCGAACTGGCTGGTGGAGATGTCGCGCGAGTCCGTGAAGCGCACCACCGAGCGGCGCATCTGGTATTCCAGCTGCAGGTTGTGGTCGTGGCCGAAGAAGCGTTTGTTGGCCCCCAGGGCGACGCGCGCGTTCTGGGTGGGCCGCCAGTCGAAGCCACCACCCCAGGTGGAGTAGGACTCCATGTCGGTCGTGAGCAGGTCGTTGGATTCGCGGCCACCCTGGGCGAAGACCAACAGGGTCGGGGTCAGCGCGTAGTTCAGCTGGCCGATCACCTGCTGCAGCTTGACCTCGCGGCCCAGGCTGTAGTCGAAGTCGCTGCGCGAAGCCTCCAGCGCCCAGCCCAGGCGCGACAGGCCCTCGCTGCTGCCCACCCGGGCGGAGACCGTGCTCTCGTCGATGTCGGAGCGGGTGTCGGCCTCGGTGCGCGAGGTGAAGCGGCTGTAGCGCAGCTCGTAGTCGACGGCGTCGTTGAAGCTGCCGCGCAGGTAGGGCGACACGCGGAACTGCTTGGTCTCCGCCAGGTTCGGGCGCTCGAAATCGCCGGCCGGCTGCACGTCGAAAGCCGAGATGCGGCTGCGGCCGATGTTGCCGTTGAACTCGACGAAGGCGGTGTTGTTCCAGGCGTCGAGCAGCAGATCGGCGGTGAGGCCCTGCAGGTGGTCTTCGTCGCCCACGCCGCGCGCCTGGTACAGGGCGCTGAGCGAGTAGTCCACGCTGCCGGTCAGGCGCGGCAGGTTGAACACCGCCATCACGGACGCGCCCAGCTCGGTGGTCCATTCGGCCTGGCGGTCGGTGGGCGTGAGCAGGTAGTTGTCGGAGTACCACTGGCGCGCGAACACACGCGGCTCGATCCACACGCGCGGCGGCGGGCCTTGCGGCGTGATGGCGTCCTGCCCTTCGGCGGCCGGCACCTCCACGGGCACTTGCGCGCGCGCCATGCCCGCCAGGGCCAGGGCCGCCAGGGCCACGGCACTCAATCGCAGCGGTCGCCGGCGCGGGGTCGAGGGGCTCGTGGTCAGGCGCATGGTCTGCCTCGATTCCGCTCAGGCGGAGGTGTCCGCCGCGGCCGCGGCCTGCTCGGAACCGTAGCCGTATCCATAACCGTAAGAGTTGCGCTCCTCTTCACGGACCTGGTTGAGCACCATGAGCTTGATCGGGCAGTTCTCGATGGTCTCCAGCGCGTGGCGCACCTGGGCGCGCTGCGTCTGGCCGGCCTGCACCACCATCACGATCTGCCCCATGTGCGTGGCCAGCACGCGCGATTCGGTGGTCATCAGCAGCGGCGGCGAATCGAAAATGATGATGCGCTCGGGGTAGCGGCGGCCCATCTCCTCCACCAGCGCGCTCATCGCATCGCTGGCCAGCAGTTCGGTGGCGCGCTGGTGCGGCGTGCCGCTGGGCAGCAGCGTGAGCTTGTCGATGTTGGTGCGCAGCAGCGCGTCCGACATTTCGGTCTCATTGGCCAGCAGCAGGTCGAGCAGGCCCGGGCCCGACGGCAGGCCCAGGGTCTTCATGACCGACGGCCGCGAGACGTCGGCGTCGACCAGCAGCACCGTGTGGTCGAGCTCCATGGCCATGCTCATCGCCAGGTTGATGGCGGTGAAGGTCTTGCCTTCGCCGGCCATGGCACTGGTGACCATGATGCGGTTGCCGTGGGTCACGGGCGCCGCGCCCTTGCCCATGGCGTTGCTCAGCAGGGGCCGCTTGATGACGCGGAACTGCTCGGCCGTGAGCGAGCGCTGGGCCTTGGGCGTCACGAAGCCGGCCTCGGTGAGCGCGTCCAGATCGAGCTGGACCACCTTGGAGCTGGTCGGGGGGCGCTGGGGCTGAACGGGAGGCCGTGGCATCCCCGCCGGTGCGTGCGCGGCGCCCGCCGCCGATGCGGGCACGGCCTCGGGCATGTCGGGCACATCGGCCCCGGCCTGCCTCAGCTGCTCCAGCCGTTGTGCTGCTTTTTCGATCAGACTTGCCATCTGTTCACACCCCGATCACAAGGATGACTGGTGAATGGACAGGGCGACCATGCCCAGCCCGAACAGCAGCACCAGCGCGCCGATCGCGACGATCAGCCGCAGCATGCTGCGCCCCTGGCGGTGACGGATCACCTCATTGCGCACCTGCGTGACCACGCCCAGCAGGGGCAGATCGACCGAGGTGCGCAGGCCGGCGGCGTCGAAGTACACCGGCCGCAGATTGCTCACCATGAGCGCCACCGCCACGCCGGCGCCCAGCGCCAGGAGCAGCACACCGGGCAGCAGCACCACGCGGTTGGGCGCCACGGGGCGGCGCGACACCTGCGGCGGCTCCACCACGCGGAACTGCGCCACGTTCGAGTCGCTCTGCAGTTCGTCGCTCAGTGCCACGGTTTCGCGCCGGGCCACGAGGTCTTCGTAGTTCTTGCGGTGCACGTCGTAGTCGCGGTTGAGCTGGGCCAGCTCGGCCTCGACCTGGGGCGCCACCTTGGCCTGTTCGCGCACGCGAGCGGCGCGGCCTTCGTACTCGGCCACGCGGGCGCGCAGCGAGGCGACCTGCACCTCGGTGGCTGCGAGCGTGCGCGACATCTCCTGCGTCGCCGGGTTCGCGTCGGGCATGGGGCGGCCGCTGGCCTCGGCCTGCTGGGCGCGCTTGCGCAGCACCTCGACCTCGCGCGCCTTCTGCTGCTCGAGCTCGGCGATGAGCTTGCGCGTGTTCTGCACGTCCGGGTGCTGCTCGGTGAAGCGTTGCAGCAGGCCGTCGAGGCTGCGGCGCAGCACGTCGATGCGGGCGTCGATCTCGGGGGTGGAGAACGTCTGGGCCGGCACGGTGGCGGCGGCGTTGCGAGCCGCCGAGCGCGCCTGCTCCAGTTGCAGGCGGGCCGCCTCGCGCGCGCTCTCGGCCTCGCGCAACTCAAGCCGCGCCTGGCTGAGCACGGTGCTGATTTCGGCCATGCGCCCGGCCATGTCGATGCCGCCCTGGGTCTGCATCTCGATGTGGCGCAGGCGGAAGTCCTTCAGGCGCGTCTCGGCCTCGGTCAGCTTGCTCTCGTAGTTGCGGATCTGCTCTTCGATGAACTTGCGCGCGTTCTGCGCGTCGGCGGTGTAGGCGCCCTCGCGCGAGGCGATGAAGGTCTTCATCAGCGCATCCACCACGTGCAGCGCGAGTTGCGGGTTCTCGTCGCGGTAGGAGATGGTGTAGAGGTTGTCGCGGCCCGTCGAGCGCAGCTGGATGTTGCCCATGATGCGGCTGACCAGGGCGTCGCGTTCGGGCTTGCCGGCCAGGGGCACGCCGAGGTCCTCGGTCTGCACCAGCTTCTCGATGGTGGGCCGGCTGATGAGCGTGCGGCCCAGCATGGCCACCTGCTGCTCCACGTCGGGCTGGATCGTGAGGCCCGCCATGAGCGGGCGAAGGATCGACTGCGTGTCGACGTACACCCGGGCCGACGCCTCGAAGCGGTCGGGGATGAACATCACGGCGGCGGCGCCCAGCAGGGCCACGGCCCAGGCCACGGCCACGCCGGTGCGGCGGTACAGCCACATGCCGCGCAGCGCGTTGGCGAGTTGATGGATCAGTTCATGCATGCGGAGTCCGGGACGATCGATGCGAGCACGACCACCGTCGGGCGACGGTGATCACCGGGGTGGTTCGGTCAGAACCAGCCCTGAGGAATGATCAGCACGTCGCCGGGCAGCATCTCGACGTTGGCGGAGATGTCGCCGCGTTTGACGAGGTCGTCCAGGCGCACGCTGTAGCGCTTGTTGCCCTCGGCGGCGCGCACGATGGTGGCCTTGTTGCCACTGGCGTATTCGGTCAGGCCACCGGAGGCGATGAGCACGTCCATCACGGTCATCTTGTGGCGAAACGGCAGGGCCTGGGGCTTGACGGCCTCGCCCACCACACGCACCTGCTCGCTGTGCGAACCGACGAAGTTGGTGACGATCACGGTGACGACGGGATCGCGCACGTATTTGCCCAGGGCCTTCTCGACGTCGCGGGCGATTTCCTGCGAGGTCTTGCCCTGCGCCACGAGCTCATCGACCAGCGGGGCCGAGACCTTGCCGTCGGGGCGCACCGGCACCACGGCCGACAGCTCCGGGTTGCGCCAGACGCTGATGGACAGCGTGTCGCCCGGGCCGATGAGGTAGTTGTACGACGCGGCACTGGACGCCACCGGAGGCGCGGGCGGATACGAACCGCCGCTGGCGCAACCAGCCAGGATGGCCGCTGCCGCCAACATGGCCACGCGGAAGCGGATGGACGTATGTTTTTGCATGCTCACGGCCTCCAAAGAAGGGACAAGTGTTAATAAAAGTAAACAGTCGGCGAATATACCCCACCACCCTATGGCGAACCACCTTCGCGCCTCGGGAAAGTCATTCAATCGGGGGACACCATGCAGTACTGCACGCGCAGTACATCATGAGGACCGAAAGCAAGTCAAAGGTCGACACCTGACGAAGACCCCATACCCCCGGCCGTGCGGTGGCGCGGGCTCTAGAATTCCGGGTCTTCCACCTCTTCCCTTCGCTTCCTCATGAGCCTCTTTTCCGCCGTTGAAATGGCCCCCCGCGACCCGATCCTGGGTCTGAACGAGCAATTCGCCGCCGACAGCAACCCCGACAAGGTCAACCTGGGGGTGGGGGTGTACTTCGACGAGAACGGCAAGCTGCCGCTGCTGCAGTGCGTGCAGGCCGCCGAAAAGGCCATGATGGACAAGCCCTCCGCGCGCGGTTACCTGCCCATCGACGGCATCGCCGCCTACGACAACGCGGTCAAGGGGCTGGTGTTCGGTGCCGACAGCGAGCCCGTCAAGAGCGGCCGGGTGGCCACGGTGCAGGCCCTGGGCGGCACGGGCGGCCTCAAGATCGGCGCCGACTTCCTCAAGCGCCTCAACCCGAGCGCCAAGGTGCTGATCAGCGACCCGAGCTGGGAGAACCACCGCGCCCTGTTCACCCAGGCCGGCTTCGAGGTCGGCACGTACACCTATTACGACGCCGCCAAGCGTGGCGTTGACTTCGACGGCATGCTGGCCAGCCTGCAGGCCGCCGCGCCCGGCACCATCGCCGTGCTGCACGCCTGCTGCCACAACCCCACCGGTTACGACATCACGCCCGCCCAGTGGGACCGTGTGATCGAGGTCGTCAAGGCGCGGGGCCTCACGCCCTTCCTGGACATGGCCTATCAGGGCTTTGGCCACGGCATCGCCGAGGACGGCGCGGTGATCAACAAGTTCGTGGCGGCCGGCCTGGTGTTCTTCGTCTCCACCTCGTTCTCCAAGAGCTTCAGCCTGTACGGCGAGCGGGTGGGCGCGCTGTCGGTGCTGTGCGCCGACAAGGCCGAGGCCGACCGCGTGCTCTCGCAACTCAAGATCATGGTCCGCACCAACTACTCCAATCCGCCCATCCACGGCGGCGCGGTGGTGGCCGCGGTGCTCACCAACCCTGAGCTGCGCGCCCTGTGGGAGAAGGAACTGGGCGAGATGCGCGTGCGCATCAAGGCCATGCGCCAGCAACTGGTGGACGGCCTGAAGGCCGCTGGCGTGAAGCAGGACATGGGCTTCATCACCGACCAGATCGGCATGTTCAGCTACTCGGGCCTCACCAAGGACCAGATGATGCGCCTGCGCAGCGAGTTCGGCGTGTACGGAACCGACACCGGCCGCATGTGCGTGGCCGCGCTCAACGGCAAGAACATCGGCCACGTCTGCCGCTCCATTGCGGCGGTCATTTGACCACCCCCGCCGCGCTGCGCGCGTCCCCCTTCAAGGGGGCGGCGCCTGCAGCCCGGCAAAGCCGGTTCCGCGGCGCCCCTTGACTGTGCCGCAGGCCGCCGTCATCCCCAAATGACTGAGCGCATGGATATCGCGGCGGCCTGGAAGCCCTCGTTGAAGAACTCCACGTGCTCGTCCGGGTCCGTCGCGCCGGCCGCGTACAGCAGCGGCAGGTAGTGCTCCCAGGTGGGCTGCGACAGCTTCGCCATCTCGCCCTGCGCCTGGAAATCGGCCAGGCCGTCGGCGTCGCCCGCCTGGATGAGCCCGGCGATGTGGGTGTCGAAGTCCACCGCCCAGTCGTAGGCCTGGTTGTCGGGCACGTCGCGGCGCATCACGCGCAGGTTGTGCACGATGTTGCCGCTGGCCACGATCAGCACGCCGCGCGTGCGCCAGTCCTTGAGCTGGCGGCCGATGGCCAGGTGCTCGGCGGGCGGGCGCCCGTAGTCCATGCTGAGCTGCACCACGGGGATGTCGGCCTCGGGGAACAGGGGTTTGAGCACCGACCAGGCGCCATGGTCCAGGCCCCATTCGCCCTCGTCGATGCCGACCTCGCCCTGCTGCTCGGGCAGCGTCAATGACTGCGCGATCTCCCGCGCCAGCCCGGGCGCGCCGGGCGCCGCGTACTGCTGATCGAACAGCGCCTGCGGGAAGCCGCCGAAATCGTGGATGGTGCGCGGCCGGTCCATGCCGGTGAGCCACCAGCCGTGGGTGAGCCAGTGCGCCGACACGCACAGGATCAGGCGCACATCGGGCGCGCGCTGGCGCAACTGCGGCCCCAGCGCCTGCCAGGTGCGGCGCCAGTGGTTGTCCTCGATGGCGTTCATGGGGCTGCCGTGGCCGACGAACAGCACCGGCAGTCGATGGGGGGTATTCATGCCCGGAATTGTCGGTCAGCGCGGTTCACAAAGGCGACAGCTAGGGTCTTTACCTGCGTGTTCTCCCCACATCGGGGTCATTCGCATCCTGCTACATTGCACCGCAACATTTCACGGAAGCGTGATCCATGCTGTACCAACTCTACGAAACCCAGCGCTCGATCATGGAGCCCTTCGCCGATCTGGCCGAAGTCGCTTCGCGCATGTTCAGCAACCCCCAGCTGCCCTTCGCCCAGTTGCCGATGGCGCAGCGCATCTCGGCCGGCTACGACCTGATGCACCGGCTGGGCAAGGACTACGAAAAGCCCCAGTTCGGCATCCACACGGTGGACGTGGACGGCGTGGACGTGGCCATCCACGAGCGCGTGGACATCGACAAGCCTTTCTGCGAGTTGCGCCGCTTCAAGCGCTTCACCGACGACCCCAACACACTGACCAGGCTCAAGGGCCAGCCGGTGGTGCTGGTGGTGGCGCCGCTGTCGGGCCACTACGCCACGCTGCTGCGCGACACGGTCCGCACCCTGCTCAAGGACCACAAGGTCTACATCACCGACTGGAAGAACGCCCGCCTGGTGCCGCTGTCCGAGGGCGAGTTCCGCCTGGACGACTACATCAACTACGTGCAGGAGTTCATCGGCCACGTGCAGGGCATCTACGGCAACTGCCACGTGATGAGCGTGTGCCAGCCCACGGTGCCGGTGCTGGCGGCGGTGTCGCTGATGGCCAGCCGGGGCGAGAAGGTGCCCCTGTCCATGACCATGATGGGCGGCCCCATCGACGCCCGCAAGTCGCCCACGGCCGTGAACAACCTGGCCATGCAGCGCAGCTACGAATGGTTCGAGAACAACGTCATCTACCGCGTGCCGGACAAGTTCCCGGGTGCCGGGCGGCGCGTGTACCCGGGCTTCCTGCAGCACAGCGGCTTCGTGGCCATGAACCCCGACCGCCACGCCTCCAGCCACTACGACTACTTCCAGGACCTGGTCAAGGGCGACAACGACAGCGTCGAGGCGCACCGCAAGTTCTACGACGAGTACAACGCCGTGCTCGACATGGACGCGGACTATTACCTCGACACCATCAAGACCGTCTTCCAGGACTTCGATCTCGTCAAGGGCACCTGGGAGGTGCGCAACGAACACGGCACGCTTGAGCGCGTGCGCCCGCAGGACATCACCAACTGCGGCCTGCTGACCATCGAGGGCGAACTCGACGACATCTCGGGCTCGGGCCAGACGGCCGCCGCGCACGAGCTGTGCACCGGCATCGCCCAGTCGCACCGCCTGCATTACGAGGCCAAGGGTGCGGGCCACTACGGCATCTTCAGCGGCCGGCGCTGGCGCGAGATGGTGTACCCGGTGGTCAAGGCCTTCATCGCGGCGCACCAGGTGCGGCCGGCGGCGAAGGCCCCTGCCCGGCCCGCCGCAAAGGCCCCCGCCCGGCCGGCGGCCAAGGCCCGCGCCAGGAGCGCATGAACGAGCTCGCCCGGCGCATCGACGACGCCCTGCCGCAGACGCAGTGCCAGCGCTGCGGTTATCCCGACTGCGCCAGCTACGCGCAGGCCGTGGCCGAGGGCGAGGCCGGCATCCACCAGTGCCCGCCCGGCGGCGCCGAAGGCATTGCCCGCCTCGCGGCCATCACCGGACGCCCCGCCCTGCCGCTGAGCCGCGAGCACGGCATCGAAGGCCCCGTCACCGTGGCCATCATCGATGAAGACTGGTGCATTGGCTGCACGCTGTGCATCAAAGCCTGCCCCACCGACGCGATCGCCGGCGCCAACAAGCGCATGCACACCGTGATCGAGCCCTACTGCACGGGTTGCGAGCTGTGCATCCCCGTGTGCCCGGTCGACTGCATCTCGCTGGAGAACGTGAGTGGCGAGCGCACGGGCTGGGCCGGCTGGTCGGCCGCGCAGGCGGCCATGGGCAAGGCGCGCTACGGCGCGCGACGCGAGCGGCTGGCGCGGGAAAAGGTGGAGCATGACGCCCGGCTGCAGGCCAAGGCCGAAGCGAAGCTCGCCGACCTGCCCGCGGCCTCGGCCATCACCGACCCCGAGGTGCTGGACCGCAAACGCGCCGTCATCGAGGCGGCGCTGGCGCGCGCCCGCGCGAAACGCCAGCCCGGCGGATGAGCCGTCGGGCGCTTCAGCGCGCCGCCGCCGTCTTGTAGACGCCGCACCCCACGTAGAGCGCGTCCACCTTCACCACGTAGGACATCTTGGCCTGCACCGCGCCGCTGGCCGGGTTGACGATGTCGTATTCCACCCATCCCGGCCCCGATTCGGCCTGATTCACGATGGCCGCGAGCAGCGCCGCGCCGTCGACGCCCGCGATGTCGTGCACGCGGCTGCCCAGCTTTTCGGGCTTGCCACCGAAGGCGCGGTAGACGCCCGCGGCGTCGAGCGCGAAGACGTACATGTCGCGGTCGTGAAAACCACGCGCAGGCTCCGTCAGGTCGCGCACGAACACCTCGGCCGACACCTGGCGGCGGTGCGCCAGGGCCTTGTCCACCAGGGCCATGGCTTCCTCGGCCGTGCCCTGCTGGAGCACGAAGCGGCTCACGGCTTGAGACAGGTGCGCCGCGCGCTGCTCCAGCCGGTTCGCCTGCTGCACGGCCAGCTCCACCATCTGCGCGTTGCGCTGGGTGATCTGGTCGAGCTGGCTCACGGCGGTGCTGATCTCGGACAGGCCGGTGCTCTGCTCGGCGCTGGAGGCGGAGATCGATGACAGATTGGCGGCCACGCCGCGCACACCCTCGACGATGCGGCCCATGCTCTGGCCCGCGTCGCGGATCTGCGAAGCCCCGCTTTCCACCTGGGCGCGCGAGGCCTCGATCAGCCCGCGGATCTCGCGCGCCGACGCGGCCGAGCGCTGGGCCAGCGAACGCACCTCGCCCGCCACCACCGCGAAGCCTCGGCCCTGCTCGCCCGCACGGGCGGCCTCCACGGCGGCGTTGAGCGCCAGGATGTTGGTCTGGAAGGCCAGGCTGTCGATGACGCCGATGATCTCGTTCATCTGCGCGGCGTCCTTCTGGATGCCCTCGATCGTCTGCACGGCCTGGTGCATGGAGCCCGCACCGCGCTCGGCCACGTCGCGCACCTGCGCGGCCTGGCGGTCGGAGTCGCCCGCGGTCTGCGCGTTCTGCGCCACCGCGCCGGTGAGCTGCTGCACGCTGGCCGCGGTCTGTTCGAGGTTGGCGGCCTGCTGCTCGGTGCGCTCGGCGAGGTCGCGGTTGCCCACGGCCAGGCTGCGGCCGGCGTGCGCCACCAGCGCCGAGTTGCTGCGCACCTCGGCCACCATGGCCGAGAGGTTGCCGATCATGCGATCGAGCAGCCGCGCGAGGTCGGCCAGTTCGTCGCGGCCTCCCACGCGCAGTTGCGCGCGCAGGTTGCCGCTCGCCGTGTGGCTCATGGCGTCGAGCACGCCCTGGAAGTCACCCAGGAAAGCCGAGCGAAAGGCCAGCAGCAGGTAGGTCAGCAGGGCCAGTCCCACGATCGCCACCGGGGTGATCGCACCCTGGCGCTCCGTGGCGTTCAGCGCCAATGCCGTCACCAGCGGCCAGGTCGCGGCCAGCGCCAGGCAGGCGAGTTTGCCGCCCAGACGCCACTGGCGCATGAGCCACACACCCGGGCGCAGCAGCGGGTTTGAAGATGAGGTCATGGGATCGTGCTCCTCTACCGGTCAGGCCCACAGGGGCTTGGTCGTCACTGTAGGGGCCCTCTGGCTGGCGCAAAGGAGAAAACAGAACCCCGAAAGCCGCCCATTTGTCCCCCTGCCCCGCGCGGCACGGCGGACCGGCGAACAGAGCCCGAGCGCCGAGCCCGTCGCCGGCGTGAACGAGTCAGCGCTGGCGCAGGCCCCTCAGGCGGTTGCGGCCAGCGCGCCGAAGGCGCTGACCACCTGCGGCGGGGCCTGCACCAGCTCGATCAGTACGCCTTCGCCTGCGATGGGAAATTCCTCGCTGGCCTTGGGGTGCAGGAAGGTGATATCGAAACCCGCCGCACCTTTGCGGATACCACCCGGCGCGAAGCGCACGCCTTGCGCCGTGAGCCACTCCACCGCCGCGGGCAGGTCGTCGATCCACAGGCCGATGTGGTTGAGCGGCGTGGCGTGCACGGCGGGTTTCTTCTCGGGATCCAGCGGCTGCATCAGATCGACCTCGACCTTGAATGGACCGCTGCCGATGGCGCAGATGTCCTCGTCCACGTTCTCGCGCTCGCTGCGGAAGGTACCCGTCACCTCCAGGCCCAGCATGTCGACCCACAGGGTCTGCAGGCGGTGCTTGTCGGGGCCGCCGATGGCGATCTGCTGTACGCCGAGCACGCGGAAAGGACGGGAGGACGCGGTCATGGTCAATGTATGCCTTGGGTGGGATGGGCCGCCGGCTCCAGCGACCAGACGGTCGCGGGCGGCAGGTTGGCCCAGACGGTGGTGACGCGCCGCCAGCGCCAGCCGGGCGGCAGTTGATCGAAGGGGCGCACCTGGCGCGCGGCGTAGGTGTACTGGAGCAGGCGCGCATTGGGCGTTCGCTCCATCAAGGCCAGCATGGACTGCACGCAGCGCCGCGCCTCGTCGCGCGGCATGGACAGCAGCGGCAGCGAGGACACCAGCATGAGCGAAGCGGCTGGCGGCAGGGGCAAGGCCTGCAGCCCCGTCGCGCAGGCATGCAGCACCTCGGCACGGGGGAAGCGGTGGTGCAGGTGGCGCACCAGGCCCGGGTCGCGTTCGACGACGAAGAAGCGGTCGGGCGGCGGTCCCAGATCAGCCAGTGCCTGGGTGATGGCGCCGGTGCCGGCGCCGATCTCCAGCAGCAGTTCGGGCCCCACACGGGAGACCTCACGCGCGATGGCCTGCGCCAGCGCCCGCGAGGCCGGGGCGATGGCCCCCACCCGCCGCGGGTCGCGCACCCAGGCCAATGCAAACGCCAAACCGCCCAAACCCTGTCCGCGTTCGTCCGCCATGTGCCGTGCTCCATGAAGCCGTGGAGCACGCAGCGTAACCGAGCCCGCCCGGCTTGTCGCGTCATCAAACGCAACAGCGTGCACGGCCTTTACTCGAACTCGACGATGGGCTGATCGACCGCCAGGGACTCTCCCTGTTTCGCCAGCACCTTCCCTACCGTGCCGTCGGCCGAGGCGAACAGCACGTTCTCCATCTTCATGGCCTCGATGACGGCCACGCGCTCGCCGGCCTGCACCTTCTGGCCCGGTTGCACCGCCACCTGCACCAGAAGGCCGGGCATGGGCGACAGGACGTACTTGCTCATGTCCGGCGGCGCCTTGAAAGGCATGAGCGCGTGCAGCTCGGCCATGCGCGGCGAGACCACCATGGCCTCGATGCGGGTGCCGTTGTGCTGCACCACCAGGGCCAGCGGGTTGCGCGGCGTACCGCGCTCCAGTTGCGCCGTGAAGGGCTGGCCATTGCACGTGCCCACGGTGCACACGTCGTTGAGCCGGGACGGGCTCTGGAACGCGTAGCGCTTCCCGCCCACCATCACCACGGCCGCGCCCACCTGGCCCAGCACCTCGTCCACGTGCACCTTCACGTGCCGGTGCGCGCCGGCCTTGTCGAGCAGGATCACGGTGTAGTCCAGACCGACCTTCACGCCGTAGCCCGGCAACTGGCCCGACAGGCCGGCCGCGCGCTCGCGGCTCTTGCGGCGCACGAAGGCGGCCAGCGCCACCAGGAAGTCGGGGTCGTCGTGCGGAACGTCCTCGGCGCGGAAACCCTGGCCGTAGTGCTCGGCGATGAAGCCGGTGTTGAAATCGCCCGCCACGAACTTCGGGTGCGCCAGCAGCGCGGCCTGGAAGGGGATGTTGCTCTGCACGCCCCGGATGACGAAGCCGTTGAGCGCCTCGCGCATCTTGGCGATGGCCTCGAGCCGGTCTTTCCCATGCACGATGAGCTTGGCGATCATCGAGTCGTAGTACATCGGGATCTCGCCACCGTCCTGCACGCCGGTGTCCACGCGCACGCCGAAGCGGTGTTCGGCGTCGGCCTGCCACATGCTCTGCGGCGGCGTGGCGAAGCGCACCAGCCGTCCCGTGCTGGGCAGGAAGTTGCGGAACGGGTCCTCCGCGTTGATGCGGCACTCGATGGCCCAGCCCTCGCGCTTCACGTCGGCCTGCTTCAGCGGCAGCTTCTCGCCGGCCGCCACGCGGATCATCAGCTCCACCAGGTCCAACCCGGTGATGCATTCGGTGACAGGGTGCTCCACCTGCAGGCGGGTGTTCATCTCCAGGAAGTAGAAGTCCTGGTGCTTGCCGACCACGAACTCCACCGTGCCCGCGCTCTGGTACTTCACTGCCTTGGCCAGGGCCACGGCCTGCTCGCCCATGGCCTGGCGCGTGGCCTCGCTGATGAAGGGCGACGGCGCCTCCTCGATCACCTTCTGGTGCCGGCGCTGGATGGAGCACTCGCGCTCGTTCAGGTAGATCACGTTGCCGTGCGCGTCGCCCAGCACCTGGATCTCGATGTGGCGCGGCTCCTGGACGAACTTCTCCATGAACACGCGGTCGTCGCCGAAGCTGTTGCGCGCCTCGTTGCGGCAACTGCTGAAGCCCTCGAAGCATTCCTTGTCGTTGAAGGCCACGCGCAGGCCCTTGCCGCCACCACCCGCGCTGGCCTTGATCATCACCGGGTAGCCGATCTTCTGCGCAATGGCCACCGCCTCCTCGGACGACTGGATGGGCTCGTTGTGCCCCGGGATGGTGCTGACCCTGGCCTCGTTCGCGAGCTTCTTGGAGGCGATCTTGTCGCCCATCGCCGCGATGGAGTAGTGCTTGGGCCCGATGAAGACCAGGCCCTCTTCCTCCACCTTTCGCGCGAAGTCCTCGTTCTCGGACAGGAAGCCGTAGCCGGGGTGGATCGCCTCGGCGCCGGTCTGCTTCGCGGCGGCGATGATCGCCTCGCCGAGCAGGTAGCTTTCGCGCGAAGGCGGTGGGCCCAGGCGCACGGCCTCGTCGGCCAGTTGCACGTGGCGCGCTTCCTTGTCGGCGTCGGAATACACGGCCACCGTGGCGATGCCCAGCTTCTTCGCGGTGGCGATGACGCGGCAGGCGATCTCGCCGCGGTTGGCGATCAGGATCTTCTTGAACATCTTGTCTTCTCCTCGGGCCATCACAGCGGGATGTTCCCGTGCTTGCGCCACGGGTTCTCCAGCTTCTTGTCCTTCAGCATCACCAGCGAACGGCAGATGCGCTTGCGCGTCTCGTGCGGCAGGATCACGTCGTCGATGAAGCCGCGCGCGCCGGCCACGAAGGGGTTGGCGAAGCGGGCCTTGTACTCGGCCTCGCGCTGCGCGAGCTTGGCCGGGTCCTTCTTCTCCTCGCGGAAGATGATCTCCACCGCGCCCTTGGCGCCCATCACCGCGATCTCGGCATTGGGCCAGGCGAAGTTCACGTCGCCGCGCAGGTGCTTGGAGGCCATCACGTCGTAGGCGCCGCCGTAGGCCTTGCGCGTGATCACGGTGATCTTGGGCACCGTGCACTCGGCGTACGCGTAGAGCAGCTTGGCGCCGTGCTTGATGATGCCGCCGTACTCCTGGCTGGTGCCGGGCATGAAGCCGGGCACGTCCACGAAGGTGACGACGGGGATGTTGAAGCAGTCGCAGAAGCGCACGAAGCGCGCGGCCTTGATGGAGCTCTTGATGTCCAGGCAGCCCGCCAGCACCAGCGGCTGGTTGGCCACGATGCCCACGGTCTGGCCGTCCATGCGCGCGAAGCCGATGACGATGTTCTTCGCGTACTCGGGCTGAAGCTCGAAGAAGTCCCCGTCGTCCACGATCTTGAGGATCAGCTCCTTCATGTCGTAGGGCTTGTTGGGGTTGTCGGGCACCAGCGTGTCCAGGCTCAGCTCCATGCGGTCCATCGGATCGCCGCTGGGCCGCACGGGCGCCTTCTCGCGGTTGTTGAGCGGCAGGTAGTTGAACAGGCGGCGCAGCATCAGCAGCGCCTCGACGTCGTTGTCGAAGGCCAGGTCGGCCACGCCGCTGCGCGTGGTGTGGGTCACGGCGCCGCCGAGTTCTTCGGCGGTCACTTCCTCGTGCGTCACGGTCTTTACCACCTCGGGGCCGGTGACGAACATGTACGACGAGTCCTTCACCATGAAGATGAAGTCCGTCATGGCCGGCGAGTACACCGCGCCGCCCGCGCTGGGGCCCATGATCATGCTGATCTGCGGCACCACGCCGCTGGCCAGCACGTTGCGCTGGAACACGTCGGCATAACCACCGAGCGAGGCCACGCCTTCCTGGATGCGCGCCCCGCCGGAGTCGTTGAGGCCGATGACGGGTGCGCCCACCTTCATGGCCTGGTCCATCACCTTGCAGATCTTCTCGGCGTGCGCTTCCGACAGCGCACCGCCGAAGACGGTGAAGTCCTGGCTGAAGACGAAGACCAGGCGGCCGTTGATCATGCCGTAGCCCGTGACCACACCGTCGCCGGGAATCTTGTTGTCCTGCATGCCGAAGTCGGTGCAGCGGTGCTCGACGAACATGTCCCATTCCTCGAACGTGCCCTCGTCGAGCAGCACCTCCAGGCGCTCGCGCGCGCTGAGCTTGCCCTTGGCGTGCTGCGCCTCGATGCGTTTGATGCCACCGCCCAGTCGCGCGCGGGCGCGCTTGTCTTCGAGCTGTTGCAGGATGTCTTGCATGGTTCTTCTCCGGAGGAATCAGTCGAACAGCGCGAGCAGTTGCCGCGCCGCCGTGCTGGCGGGCAGTTGCCCTGCGAGCACTTGTGAGGTGGTGTCGGCCAGCGCGTCGCGCACCGCTGGGTGCTCGCGAAAGCGCTGCTTGAGTCCGGCGTCGATGCGCTCCCACATCCACGCCTTGGCTTGGCGCTGGCGGCGCGCGGCGAGTTCGCCGTTGGCGGTCTGCAGGGCGCGAAAACGTTCGATCTCGGCCCAGAAGGCGTCGATGCCCTGGGCCTTGAGCGCCGAGAGCTGCATCACCGTGGGGTGCCAGTGCGTGGTGTCGTGCGCCGCGTGCTCGGGCCGGCCGTGCTGGCCCAGCAGGCGCAGCGACGAGGTGATCATGGCGCGCGCCCGCGTCGCGGCGTCCGGGTCGATGTCGGCCTTGTTGATGACCACGAGATCGGCGATCTCCATCACGCCCTTCTTGATGGCCTGCAGGTCGTCACCCGCGTTGGGCAGTTGCAGCAGCGCGAAACAGTCCGTCATGCCAGCCACAGCCGTTTCGCTCTGGCCCACGCCCACGGTCTCGACGATCACCACGTCGTAGCCCGCGGCCTCGCAGACGAGCAGCGCCTCGCGCGTCTTCTCGGCCACGCCGCCCAGCGTGCCGCCGCTGGGGCTGGGGCGGATGAAGGCGCGCTCGTCCATGGAGAGCTGCTCCATGCGCGTCTTGTCGCCCAGGATGGAGCCGCCCGAGACGGTGCTCGACGGATCGACCGTGAGCACCGCGACGCGGTGGCCTTGCCGGATGAGGTGCAGGCCCAGGGCCTCGATGAAGGTGCTCTTGCCCACGCCCGGCACGCCGGAGAGACCCAGGCGAAAGGCCTTGCCCGTGTGCGGCAGCAGCGCGGTGAGCAGCTCGTCACCCTGCGCGCGGTGATCGGCCCGGGTGGACTCGAGCAGCGTGATGGCCTTGGCCATGGCGCGGCGCTGCGCCATGCCCTCACCCTGGGTGAGGGCGCGCACGCTGTCGTCGAGGAAGAACGGCGAAGCACTCACAAGATGTCGAAGCCTCGTCCGTCGGGCAGGCGGTAGCGAGAAAAGTCGCGCACGTCGGTGGTCATGATGGTGGTGATGCCGGTGTCAGCCGCGAGCCAGACCAGAGAGGCGTCAGCCAAATCCATCTCGGTGCGCGGGGCTTCGGTGTAGCGGTGCATCAGACCGGCAAAGTCTTCCAGCGCGTCCTGCTGGAAGGGAAACACGGCCAGCGCACCCGCTGCCACCCAACGCAAGAAGGTGTAGCGCTGCGGCGGCGCCAGCAGGTAGCTGGCCTCCACCACGCAAGGCCAGGTGGTCGACAGCGACCAGTGCTGATCCGACGCGGTCTTGAACAGATCGAGGTAGTGCCGTGCGCGGGGCTGGCGGGTCCCGAACAGCGCCACCATGGGGCCTGCGTCAACCAGCGCGGCCGCCATGCTTGGCCTTGAGTTTTTTCACGATGGCGGCGCGCGAGCGCGCGGTGGCGTAAGGCTTTTCCTCGCCCTGAAAGGCCTCGCCAACGGCCTTGTACGCGGCGGACTGTTCCTCCACCTTCAAGGCCATCAGCAGTTCGTAGGGATTCTTGCGGCCAAGCGCCCGCTCCACCGCGTCCACGATGAACTGCGATTTGGTGATGCCCTGGCGGCGCGCCGCCAGTTCGAGCTCTTTCTCGAGCAGAGGGTCCATGCGGACGGAAACAGCCATGGTGCGCTCCTGGTGTGAGACCGTATTACGGTATCACATAGCCGCGCCGTGGGCCTTGCGGATCTGCTCCAGCACGTCCTTCGCGCTGGCCGGGATCGGCGTGCCCGGGCCGTAGATGCCCTTGACGCCGGCCTCGTAGAGGAAGTCATAGTCCTGGCGCGGAATGACCCCGCCCACAAAGACCACGATGTCGTCCGCGCCCTGCTTCTTCAATTCTTGAATGATCGCGGGCACCAGCGTCTTGTGGCCCGCGGCCAGGGTGCTCACACCCACGGCGTGCACGTCGTTCTCGATCGCCTGGCGCGCGCATTCCTCGGGCGTCTGGAACAGCGGGCCCATGTCGACGTCGAAGCCCAGGTCGGCGAAGGCCGTGGCCACCACCTTGGCGCCGCGGTCGTGGCCGTCCTGGCCGAGCTTGGCGATCATCACGCGCGGGCGGCGACCCTGTTGTTCGCCGAAGGCGGCGATTTCCTGCTGCAGTTGCGCCCACCCCTCGGCGCTGTCGTAGGCGGCGGCGTACACGCCGGTCACCTTCTGGGTGTCGGCCCGGTGGCGGCCGAAAGCGGTTTCAAGCGCATCGCTGATCTCCCCGACGGTGGCGCGCAGACGCACGGCGCGGATGGACAGGTCGAGCAGGTTGCCCGCAGCGCCAGTGGCGCCGCCGGGCTTTGCTCCCGATTCGGCCGCCTCGCTCAACGCGGCGAGCGCGGCCTTCACGGCCGCATCATCGCGCTTGGCGCGCACCTGCTTCAAGCGCGCGATCTGCGCATCGCGCACCTTCACGTTGTCGATGTCGAGGATGTCCACCGGGTCCTCGTTCTTCAGCTTGTACTTGTTGACGCCGACGATGACGTCCTTGCCCGAGTCGATGCGCGCCTGCTTCTCGGCCGCGGCGGCCTCGATCCTGAGCTTGGCCCAGCCGCTGTCCACCGCCTTGGTCATGCCGCCCATGGCGTCCACTTCCTCGATGATGGCCCAGGCGGCGTCGGCCATCTGCTGGGTCAGCGTCTCCATCATGTAGGAGCCGGCCCAAGGGTCCACCACGTTCGTGATGTGGGTCTCTTCCTGGATGATGAGCTGGGTGTTGCGCGCGATGCGCGCGCTGAACTCGGTGGGCAGCGCGATGGCTTCGTCCAGCGCATTGGTGTGCAGGCTCTGGGTGCCGCCGAACACCGCGGCCATGGCCTCGATGGTGGTGCGCACCACGTTGTTGTACGGGTCCTGCTCGGTCAGGCTCCAGCCCGAGGTCTGGCAGTGCGTGCGCAGCATCAGGCTCTTGGGGTTCTTCGCGCCGAAGCCCTTCATGATGCGGCACCACAGCAGGCGGGCCGCCCGCATCTTGGCGATCTCCAGATAGAAGTTCATGCCGATCGCCCAGAAGAACGACAGGCGCCCGGCGAAGGCGTCCACGTCCAGGCCCTTGGCCATGGCGGTCTTCACGTACTCCTTGCCGTCGGCCAGGGTGAAGGCGAGTTCCAGCGCCTGGTTGGCGCCGGCTTCCTGCATGTGGTAACCCGAGATCGAGATCGAGTTGAACTTCGGCATGTGGCTGGCCGTGTACTCGATGATGTCGCCGATGATCCTCATGCTCGGCTCGGGCGGGTAGATGTAGGTGTTGCGGACCATGAACTCCTTGAGGATGTCGTTCTGGATGGTCCCGCTGAGCTGGTCCTGCGCCACGCCCTGCTCCTCGGCCGCGACGACGTAGCCCGCCAGCACCGGCAGCACCGCGCCGTTCATGGTCATGGACACGCTGACCTTGTCGAGCGGGATGCCATCGAACAGGATCTTCATGTCCTCCACGCTGTCGATGGCCACGCCGGCCTTGCCCACGTCGCCGGTCACGCGCGGGTGGTCGCTGTCGTAGCCGCGGTGGGTGGCCAGGTCGAAGGCGACCGAGACGCCCTGCCCGCCGGCCGCCAGGGCCTTGCGGTAGAAGGCGTTCGACTCTTCGGCCGTGGAGAAGCCCGCGTACTGCCGGATCGTCCAGGGCCGCACCGCGTACATGGTGGCTTGCGGGCCGCGGATGAAGGGCTCGAAGCCGGGCAGCGTGTCCGTGTACCGCAGGCCCTGCAGGTCGGCCGCGGTGTACAGCGGCTTGACGGCGATGCCGTCCGGCGTGGTCCAGGTCAGCGCGTCGAGCTGGCCACCGGGGGCGGATTTGGCGGCGGCCTTGGCCCAGTCGGACAAGGTGGCGCGCGCGAAGTCATCAGGGGATGGGCTCATGGCAGCGGAATCGGCAGCGAAATCGGAAACGTCGGCGGCGCAAACGCCAACGGGATAGCCAAGGGAATGCGGCGGGGACACCACGGGGAGTGTACATCATTCATAATTATTGATGCAGAATTTCCATGCGGCCTTAGAATCGGCCCTGCATGGACACCGACACCGCCGCCCCCACCGCCCCGTCCCTGGCCCCGCGCGCGCTTTACGAGGAAGTGGCCGAGCTGCTGCGCCAGCGCATCTTCAAACGCGAGCTGGAGCCCGGCAGCTGGATCGACGAACTCAGGATCGCCGAGGAATACGGCATCAGCCGCACCCCGCTGCGCGAGGCCCTGAAGGTGCTGGCGGCCGAAGGCCTGGTGACCATGAAGGTGCGCCGGGGCGCCTACGTCACCGAAGTGTCCGAGAAGGACCTGCGCGACGTCTACCACCTGCTGTCGCTGCTCGAATCCGACGCCGCCGGCGAGGTGGCGGCCCAGGGCCAGGCCGCCGCGCTGGGCGAACTCGGTGCCCTGCACGACGAGCTGGAAGCCGCCGTGCACGACCGCGACCGCTTCTTCGCCATCAACGAGCGCTTCCACCTGCGCCTGCTGGAGCTGGCCGACAACCGCTGGCGGCTGCAGATGGTGAGCGACCTGCGCAAGGTGATGAAGCTCAACCGCCACCACTCGCTGTTCAAGGCGGGGCGCATCGAGGAGTCGCTGGCCGAACACCGCGCCGTGATGGCCGCCCTGCGCGCGCACGATGGCGCGCTGGCCATGCGGCGCATGCGCGAGCACTTCGCCAGCGGGCTCGAAGCCGCGACCTGAGCCCGGCCCGGCTCAGCCCTCGCCGATCTCCCGCGCGATGGCGCGCTTGGTCTCCAGCAGCGCCGGCGCGACCTTCTCCAGCAGCCATTCGCGAGGCAGCTTGTAGGCCGGCCCGCCCACGCTCACGCCGTACAACTCGCCCTCGATGCCGCGCAGGCTGAAGCCCAGGGCGTGGATGTCGGGGTGCCATTCGCCAAAGGAGCTGCAAAAACCCAGCCTGCTGTGCTCCTCCATCGCCTGCGCCAGCCGCGCGGCCACCGGGGGCCAGGCGCCCTCGCCCACCGACGCGCGGATGTCCTCGTACGCGGCCTCGCGCTGCGCCGGCGGCAGCGCCGCCAGGTAGGCGCGCCCGGCCGCCGAGGTGGCCATGGTCATGCGCGAGCCCACGTCCATGCGCGAGAGGATCAGCGCCGAGCGCGGGCGCAGCGTGTCGATCAGCAGCATGTCCAGCCCGTCGCGCACCGTCAGGTGCACGTTGGCGCCGGCCGCCTCGGCCAATTCCGCCAGGTGCAGGCGCGCCGTCTGCCGGAAGTCGAAGGTGCGCAGGTAGGCGTTGCCCAGTTGCAGCGTGGCCGAGCCCAGGCTGTAGCGCTCGCTGCCGGGCGCCTGGCGCAGGTAGCCGGCGGACAGCAGCGTGGCCACCAGGCGCGACACGGTGGCTTTGGGGATGCCGGTGCCTTCGGCGAGCTCGCGGTTGGACAGCGGCTGGTCGGCGTCGGCCACGGCCTTGAGCACCGCCAGGCCCCGCGCGAGGGCGCTGACCTCGTCCTTGCCCTGGGTGAGCGGTTCATCGGCCATGGCGATCATCTCCATTTTTTGGAACTTTGTTCCATTTTTCCTCTGACCTCATATAATTTCGAGACATCGTTCCATTTTAGAGACACAACAGGAGACACACCTTGAACTGGATCAAGACCACCGCACTCGCCCTCACCATTGGCCTGAGCGCCCTGGCACCCGCCGGCGCGCAGGATTTTCCCAAGGGACCCGTCAAGCTCATCGTGCCCTTCCCACCCGGCGGCCCCACCGACACCGTGGCCCGCCTGCTGGGCCAGAAGCTGCAGGAAACCTGGGGGCAGCCGGTGATCGTCGACTACAAGCCGGGCGCGGGCACCGTCATCGGTGCCGACTTCGTCGCCAAGTCCGCCGCGGATGGCCAGACCATCGGCATGGTGAACTCCTCGCTTGCCGTGAACCCCACGCTGCGCAAGAAGTTGCCGTACGACACGCAGAAGGACCTGTCCGGCGTGACGCAGCTCTTCAACATGCAACTGGCCATCGTGGCCCACCCCGACGCGCCCTTCAACAACCTGCGCGAACTCATCGCCTACGCCAAGAAGAACCCCGGCAAGCTGAACTACGGCACCCCGGGTGCCGGCAGCACCACCCACCTGGGCGCCGAACTGCTCAAGCGCGAGGCCGGCTTCGAGATGCAACACATCGCCATGAAGGGCAGCGCCCCCGCGCACACCGAACTCATGGGCGGGCGGCTCGACCTGGTGGTCGACCCCTTCCTGTCCATCCTGCCCTACGTGCAGGGCGGGCGCATGAAGATCATCGCCACCATGGGCGACAAGCGCGTGGCCGGCCACGACTACCCCACCGTGGCCGAAACCATTCCCGGCTTCAACGTCGGCGCCCTGCTCGGCTTCGTCGCGCCCGCGGGCACGCCCAAGCCGGTGCTGCAGAAGATCCAGGCCGACACCGCCAAGGCCCTGGCCACGCCGGACGTTCAGAAGCGCGCGCAGGAATTCGGTCTGCAGGTCGTGGGTTCCACGCCCGAGCAGTTCGACGCCCTCATCGCGTCCGAGATGAAGCGCTGGGGCCGCATCGTCACCGAAGCCAACATCCAACAGGAATGACCCGGAAGGACATCGCACCGTGAGCCTGCAACTCAAACCCTTGCACCCCGTCTTTGGCGCCGAGGCCAGCGGCCTCGATCTCACCCGGCCGCTGTCGGACGCCGACGTGCGCGCCGTCAACGCGGCCATGAACGAGCACGCCGTGCTGGTCTTCCGTGGCCAGCCGCTCACCGCGCAACAGCAGCTCGACTTCGCCAAGCACTTCGGCCCGCTGGACATCGGCCTCAAGCGCGTCTTCAAGCGCCCCGAGCGGCTGGAGGACGAGCGCCTGATCGACATCTCCAACGTCGACGCGCAGGGCAACATCGCGCGCCGCGACTCGCCCAAGAACCTGTCCAACTTCGCCAACCAGCTCTGGCACAGCGACAGCTCCTTCATGAACCCGCGCGCGGCGTACTCCATGCTGCATTGCGTGATCAAGCCGAGCTGGGGCGGCAACACCGAGTTCGCCGACCTGCGCCACGCCTACGACACGCTGGACGAGCGCACCAAGGCCGAGATCCAGGACCTCAAGGCCGAGCACTTCGCCCTGCACACCCGCATCCTGCTCGGTGACGACGCCTACACCGACGACCAGAAGAAGGAAATCCCGCCCGCGGTCTGGCCGCTGGCCGACACCCACCCCGGCTCGGGCCGCAAGGTGCTCTTCGTCGGCGTGCACGCGCGCGAGATCCTCGGCTGGCCAGTGGCCGAAGCCCGCATGTACCTCAGCGACCTGCTGGAACACGCCACGCGGCGCGAGAACGTCTACGTGCACGAATGGACGCCCGGCGACCTGGTGATCTGGGACAACCGCAGCACCCTGCACCGCGGCCGGCGCTACGACATCACCGAGCGGCGCGAGCTGCGCCGCACCACCATCAACGACACCCCCGAGGCGATGCTGCTGGCGGCCTGAGCGAAGGCCGCAGACCAGGGCCGCGCGTGACGCGGCCCTTTTCTTTTCAGGCGGCCAGCGACTCGGCTTCGTCGCTCACGTGCGCGCGCGCCATGCGCCACACCTCGCGCGGCGGCAGCGGCTTGAGGCGGTGGTCGCTCCACACCTGGCGCCACTTGCGCGCCCCGCGCAGCCCGTGGCGCAGGCCCAGCATGTGGCGCGCGATGGCGTACCAGGGGCAGCCGTCCTCGGCGTGCGCGCGCTCCATGTAGCGCACCATGTCGTCTTCCACGGCGTCACGGTCCACGGTGCTGGGTGGTGCGCCGAAGAAGGCCTCGTCCCAGGTGGTGAGCAGCCAGGGGTGGTGGTAGGCCTCGCGGCCCAGCATCACGCCGTCCACATGCTGCAGGTGCTGGGCAATCTGCTCGTTGGTGGTGAAGCCGCCGTTGACCGCGATGGTGAGTCGGGGGAAATCGCGCTTGAGCCGGTGCGCCAGCTCATAGCGCAGCGGCGGCACCTCGCGGTTCTCTTTCGGGCTCAGCCCCTGCAGCCAGGCGTTGCGCGCGTGCACGATGAACACCTCGCAGCCCGCTTCGGCCACGGTGCCCACGAAGTCGCGCACGAAGTCGTAGCTCTCGGTCTTGTCGATGCCGATGCGGTGCTTGACCGTGACCGGGACCGACACCGCATCGCGCATGGCCTTCACGCCATCGGCCACGGTCTGCGGCTCGGCCATCAGGCAGGCGCCGAAGGCGCCGCGCTGCACGCGCTCGCTGGGGCAGCCGCAGTTCAGGTTGATCTCGTCGTAGCCCCACTGCTCGCCCATGCGCGCGGCGCGAGCCAACTCATCGGCCTCGCTGCCGCCCAGTTGCAGGGCCACGGGGTGCTCCTCGGCGTTGAAGCGCAGGTGGCGCTGCACGCTGCCGTGCATCAGCGCGCCGGTCGTCACCATCTCGGTGTACAGCAGCGTGTGCTTCGTCAGCAGGCGGTGCAGGAAGCGGCAGTGGCGGTCCGTCCAGTCCATCATCGGCGCGACGGACAGGCGCCAGGGGGACGGTGGGGTGGGCAAAGGCATCGGGCGATTATCCCAGCCGGGCCCCGCGCCGTCGGTACCCATGGGCCAAAGCCCCGCGCTCAGCAGCGCGCGATCAGCTTGTCCACGTTGACGATGACCTTCATCTCGCCCGGCGGCAGGCTGGCCGCCACCGCCCAGGCCGGGTCGGCCGTGTCGCGCAGCACGGGCTCGCCCAGCGGCAAGCCCTGGCGCCCCACCAGCGCGAACACCTTGGGCTCATTGGCCTTGGCCCCGCGGCGCACCACCACGCCCAGTTCTCCGCTGGCCAGGCGCACGCAACTGCCCGGCGGGTAGAAGCCCACGCTCTTGACGAACAGCGCGCCCAGCTGGTCGGGCGTGCGGTGGCCTCCCATGTACAGCTCGCGCGCAACCTGCTGCGACAGCAGCCCGCCGCGGCTCTTGCGCGGACTGATGCAGGCCACGTACACGTCGGCCATCTGCAGCAGGCGGTGCGTGATGCGGTCGACGCGCTCGCCCTTGGGGTAGCCCGTGCCGTCGGGTTTCTCGTGGTGCTGGGCCACCAGGCGGATCCACTCGGCGTCCATCACGCCGAGCTGGCGCAGCAAAGCCACGCTGCGCTGCGGGTGCTCGCGCACCATCTTGCGCTGCGCCGAGGTGAGCGGCCCGGGCTGGCGCGCCATCTCGTCGTGCTCGCGGGTCATGCCCAGGTTCATGGTCAGCGCGGCCAGCACCAGCGCGCGCCGCTGCGCCTCGTCCATGCCCGCCAGGGGCGCCACCATGGCGCACAGGCCGGCGGCCAGCAGTGCGTGTGTGGCGCTGTAGGACACGCGCGTGTCGAACAGCAGTTGCACGAGCACCAGCAGGCTGTTGTCTGGTTGCTCGTCCCACAGCTGATCGCCACGCGCCTGCACCCGCAGCAGGCGTTCGAGGAACTGGCCGGCCTCCGGCCCCTGGTGCAGCAGCGCCGCCAGCGTGGCGTGCAGGTCGGCCCAGGCGTCGGGTGCGGGTGTCTCGTCGCGCCACTCGGGCGAAGCCGGCGCCGCCGACAGGGCATTGAGTCCCGCGATGCGGATGAGCGATTCGTTGCCGCGCACCATGCGGTCCAGCGAGGTGGTGTAGCCGTAGTTCAGCGCCTGCCAGTCGGCGGCCAGCACCAGCGGTGCATGCAGCATCAGCACGCCGCGATGCTGCTCCGAGGTGATCGCCTCGCCCTTGCGCAGCAGCAGCACGCCCTTGGCGTCCCAGATGTTGACCGGAACGGGTTCATGCAAGGCAAAGGAGTCCAGAGGCAGTGGCCGATACATAGCCCCCGACTCTAGGCGGTGAGCGTGTCGGCCAATCGGTCGAAAACCGGTGGAAAACCGCCGCAGAACGGCCCATGGCGGGCCGTTGCGGAACCCGCCCCACCACACAGCCACTCAGCCGCGTCATCCACTGCAGACCAGCCCCATGCCCCTCCCCACCCCCACCCCGCCTGACGCGGTGACCTGGCTGCTGCAGGACCTCGGTCCGCAAAGCGCCGACGTCGCCTCCGTGGTCCAGAACGACACCAACGCCTGGACCGTCAGCTTCCGCGACGATTCGCTGCTCCAGGTCACCTGGCTCGAAAGCCCGCCGCGGCTGGAGCTGCTGGCCCGCATCACCCGACTGGACCCGCTGGTGGCGCGCGAGGTGTTGGAAGGCCTGCTCATGTTCAACCTGCTGTCGGCCGACAGCCGCGGGGCGCGCATGGCCCTCAGCGCTTCGGACCGCGCGCTGTACCTGCTGCGCGACCTGCCGCTGGAGTCCCTGCACTTGGACGGCCTGCGCGATGCCTTGCGCTCGCTGGCGGCGGTGTCCGGCTCATGGCGCGAGGCATTGACCGCGCAGGAAGCCCGCCAGACCACTTCTTCCACTTTCCCTTCGTAACCCCAAGGAGTCCCCGCATGAGCGTTCACACCAGCTGGAAGCAAACCGGAGTCAAGACGGCCATCGTCAAGTTCGAGAAAAAGCCCGTCGACGATCAGGACACGAAGCCGTCCTTCGTCGTGAAAACCGATCCTGCGATCGCTGCCGTCAAGGCCTTCATCGGCTTCCTATTGGGCTTTCCGCCCCTCGACGCTTCCCCGGAGCCGCGATTCCCGGCGCCACAGGGGCCAAGCCACTCGTCTCGCGGCATCGAGGTCAAGTTCTCCGGCACCCAGCGCGAGCACGAGGCTGCGATCGTGATGGGCACCCTGCTCACCCTGTTCCGCTTCGACGGCCCCTTCGTCCTCCACTTCACCGAGCGAGCCCAACCCGTCCCAAGCCCTTCGCGCTCGACCGTCGAGCAAGCACCGTCTGGGGAAAAAGCCCACGCCTCCCGTAGCGGCCCATCGTGGTCCCACCTGCCGTCACGCGCCGGTCAAGAGGCTTCGGGCATTCCCCTCTCCCCGCGGCAGTCAATCGATGATGAGCTGAAGAAGCTTCGAAAGGAACGGTTGGCGTCAACCGAAACAGTCGCGGCCCCGACGCCCGAGCACCTTGCCGAGGAAGCCGGCCTCCAGGCGGAGCATCGACGAGAAGCGCCGCACGACTCCGTCGCCGCCGCGGTGCCCTACGACTTTCAGGCGTATCAAGCAGCCTTGAACGAACCTCCCGTCGACACCGTTGCGGAGGGATACCGGCAGGAAGTGGAGCGCCTGAAAGCTCGCGTGGCGGCATCGACGGATGGAACGCCCTCCGCCATCGAAGACGCGTGGCACCGGCAATATCTGGAGGAACTGCGGAACCCCAAGGTTGCCGTATCGGCACCGACGGAGCCAGTTCCCGAACCGAGCCAGGCCTAGTGGCAACGGCAGAACCTGAACGTTGAGCCCGCACCAGGGGCACCGGAAGCGCCAGCGGCCGCCTGACCTGAGGCGGCCTAATGGCCCACCAGCAGCGTGACGCTCACCACCAGCCCCGGGTGGGCGTTGCGGATCTCGCAGCGCCCACCGTGCGCCTGTGCCACCAGGCGGCACAGATACAACCCCAGCCCCACCCCGCCCGCGTGCCGGGTGCGGGCGCTGTCGGGGCGGTAGAAGGCCTGGGCCAGTTGCGCGATCTGGTCCTCGGGTACGCCGGGGCCGTGGTCGCGCACCACGAAACGAATCCCCTCTTCGCCCGCGCGTTCCACGCGCAACTCTGGCGGCGTCTGAGCATCGGCGCCATGGCGCAAGGCGTTGTCCAGCAGGTTGCGCAGCAGCAGGCGCACCCGCACGCGATCTAGCGAGACGTCGGGCAGGTCGTCATCAACCCGCAAGGCGATGCGCCGCGCCTCGGCTCGCGTGGCCGCGAGTTCGTCGATCACCTCGCGCGCCAGCGTGACGGGTTCGGTGGCTTCGCGGTTGAGCGCCGCGTGGCGGCTGGCCAGGCGCTCGCTCTCCAGCAGGTCGCTGATGAGGCGCGCCATTTCGTTCAGGTCGCGCAGCAGCGCCTCGCGCTGCGGATTCACCTCGGGTGATTCGGGCAGCAACTCGGTGTTCAGGCGCGCGCGGGTGAGCGGGCTGCGCAGCTCGTGGCTGATGGCCAGCAGCAGCGCGCGCTGGGCCTGCAGCATCTGCTCGATGTCGCGACCCATGGTGTTCACGGTCTGGGCGAGTTGGCCCAGCTCGTCGCAGTGGTGCGTGCGCACCGTGATGGGCTGCGAGAAATCGCCCGCGCCGAAACGCATGGCGCCCGCCCGGATGGCGTCCAGGGGGCGCAGCAGGCGGCGCACGTACCAGAAGGCCAGCGTGGTGACCACCAGCAGCGCCACCAGCGCGAACAGGAACATGCGCGGGCGGCGTTCGACGGCGGCGTCGTTCAAGCCGAACTCGATGACGTGTCCGTCCGCCGTGCGCCGCTGCACCAGCGCGCGCCAGTTCTGATCATCGCCCCAGTCGTCGGCGCCAGGCTCTTGCCGCCAGTGCGGCCGCGGCGTGTCCGGGTGCGAGCGCCACTGCACCGCGGGTCCGGTGATGTCGATGGTGATGATGGGCAGGCGCTCCACCAGCGCACGGGCCTTGTCGATGTCGGGCCGGCCCTGAGGTGCGATGTCGGTCGCCAGGCGGCTCACGTAGTCCATCAGCAGCGGGCGCCCGGCCTCCTTCCAGCCCAGGGTGAAGGCCTTCTGCGCGCCACCAATGAAGATGAAGGCCACCAGAAAGGCCAGCACCAGGAACACGCCGAGCAGGCGCAGCTTGAGCGAGTGCCGCCAGCCTGGGCGCGGGTCGGTGGGCTTTCTCATGGGCGCGGCAACGGCGCACGGCGCAACGCGAGCGAGTAGCCCGCGTTGCGCAGCGTCTTGATGCAGTCCAGCGGCTCGAGCTTGCGGCGCAGGCGACTGACCACGATGTCCACCGCGCGCGTGAGCAGTTCGGCCTCGTGCCCGCGCAAGTGATTGAGGATGTCGTCTCGGCTGAGCACGCGCCCCGCCTCACGCGCCAGCAGGTGCAGCAATTCGAACTCGGTGCCGGTGAGCTCCACCGCCTCGCCCTGGCGCAGCACCTGGCGCCGGGCCGGGTCGATGCTCAGGCCCTCGAAAGCCAGCACGCCAGGGTCTGCCGCCGCCGCGGCGGGCTGGCGGCGGCGCAACACGGTCTGCACGCGCGCCACCAGCTCGCGCGGCTCGAAGGGTTTGGGCAGGTAGTCGTCGGCGCCGAGTTCCAGGCCCACCACCCGGTCCATCACGTCACCGCGCGCGGTGAGCATCACGATGGGAATGTCGCTGTCCTTGCGGATGGTGCGGCACAGCTCGAAGCCGTCCATCTCGGGCAGCATCACGTCCAGAATGGCGGCGTCGAAGCCGCCCCGGCGCAGCCACTCCAGGCCTTCACTGGGCTTGTGCGCCTGCACCAGCGACAGGTCGAAGCGCTGGAAGTAACTCGCCAGGGGGGCGCCCAACTGGGTGTCGTCGTCGATCAGCAGGATGCGGGGCATTCGCGCATTCTCACACCGCCACCGCGCCGGTCAGCGCGCGGTGGCGCAGGATGAGCCGGCGCACCCTGCGCTGGTCGCTGCCGTCGAGCGCGTCGAAATGCTCGGCCGCGTTCATGAGCGCGGGCAGCACCGGCACAGCCTGCTGCGGCGCACGCCGCGACAGGCGCGACCACAGCCACATCGCATGCTCGCGGTCGAAGCGCGGGCCCCAGACCAGGGCCAGCATCTCGTCGTGCGGGTTGTTCACCTCGGCGAGCAGGGCGGGGCCGTGCTCACGCAAGGGGCGGGCGAAGCCTTGCAGCGCGGGCGACATGGTGGTCCCCATCAGCCGCGGCGAAACCAGCCGCGGCGCTTCTCCAGGAATTCGCGCACCTCGGCCTGCTGGGCGGGGTTGAGGCTGTCGTAGAAATCGGCCAGGGCCGTGATGACCTCGGGCGTGCTCATCTGCAACACGCGGGTCTTCTCGTCGAGCAGGTTCAGGGCGCGCGCGCGGTCGAACTTCTCGCCCGCCACCAGCGCCTTCATTTCGGTGCGCGGGCCCTGGCTCTGGCCGATCATGGCGGCGCGTTGCGCGATCAGCTTGTCGGCCAGCACCTCGAACTTCTGGCGCTGCTCGGCCGTGAGGTCGAGCTTGCGGGTGACGCGGTCCACAGCTTTGCCGCGCCATTCGGCGACCTGCTCGGCGGAGGCCGGGCCTTGCGCATGCTGGCCGCGGTGGCCGCAGGCGGCCAAGCCGCCCGCCAGCACGGTGACGCTGGTGAGGCCGATGAGGGTTCGCTTGATCCAGGGGTTCATGACGGGACCTTTCACAGGGGGTGGAACATGGCCGTGATGGTGCGCGGCGGGCGCCGACACCGGGTCTCGCGGCGGTATCGCTTCTTGTCGTTTTGTTTCGGCGGAGAATGGCCTTTCGTTTCGCTACGCCAGGAAGGACCACCCCATGCGCCGTCTCGCCGCCCTGCTCTGCCTCACGCTGGTGGTCACCGCGTCCGCCGCGCAGTCCACGAGCGAGCTGCCGGCCGACTGCGCCAAGGCCGAGACACAGCGCCAGCTCACCGCCTGCGCCTACCGCGACTTCGAGCACGCTCAGGCGGCCTACGCGGCGGTGTTCCGCGACCTGGCCGCCGGGCTGGACACCGCGCGCCGCACCTTGCTGCGCACCGCGCAGAAGGACTGGCTGGAGTACCGCACCTCGACCTGCGAGTTCGAGGCCAGTGCGGTGCGCGGCGGCAGCGCCGAACCGATGACGCGCCTGCAATGCCAGACGCGCGTGACGCGCGAGCGCACCAATGAGCTGCGCCGCCAGCTCAACTGCCCGGAGGGTGACCTGACCTGCCTGCGGCCGGTGCGGCCATGACAAGGCATGACATCAACGAAGCGACGATGACGACATCCCGCATGGCCGCCCCATGACGGTGCGGCGCTCCCGCGAGGCGCTGCCGGACGTGTTGCGCGCCCTCGCCATGATCTCCGTCCTGGTGGTGAACGCCATTGGCTACGCCGTCGCGCCCTGGGGCCCGCCCCTTGGCCTGCGCACGCCGCCCGACAGCGCCTGGGCGGCGGCGATCGAGGGCATCGTGGCCGCCGTGCTGCACGGAAAGGGCTACCCGATGCTGGCGTTCGTGTTCGGCATGGCGCTGTGGCTGTCCACCCGTGGCCGCTCCCGGCTCGACGCCCTGCGGCGCGGCGTGGTACGCCATCGCCGCCTGCTGGGGCTGGGCATCGTGCACGGCGTCTTCGTCTACTTCGGTGACATCCTGACGCTGTACGCGCTGGTGGGACGGCGACTGCTGGGCCGCTTGCAACAGCCCTGGGGCGCCATGCGCCGCCACCTGCGGCGTGCGCTGGTCTGGGCCGTGCTGGCGAAGCTGGTGCTGGCGGCGTCCATGCTGGCGTACCCCGAGCAACCCGATGCCGCCTATGGACCGCCGCTCTCTCGCGTGCAGGGCGTGTGGGATTTCCTGGCGCTCAACGCCAGCACCTACGCCGTCGCCCAGATCGTGGCCATCGTCCTGGCCGGGCCGGTGATGTACCTGTGCATGGCCTGCGGCGTGGCGGCAGCGCGCCTGAGGCTGCTGACGCACCGTCGGTGGCGCGCAGCCCTGCAACGCGGCCTGCGGCGTTGGGCCCCGCCCCTGCTGGTGCTGACCGCCGCGTACGGCCTGGGCTGTGCCTTGACGCTGCCCACCGATGCCCTTCGCCCCTGGATCGACGTGCTCGGCGACCTGGTGGCCATCCCTGTGGTGGCCGTCTACCTCGCGGCCGCGTCACTGGCATCGCGCGGGGGCACGGCGGCCTGGTGCCGATGGTTCGTCCCGCTCGGGCAGCGCACACTGACGCTCTACGTGGGGCATGGGCTGATCGGCTTGCTGCTGTTCTCGGGGGCTGGTCTGGCGCTTGCGCTGACCACGGCACAGATGCTGCTTTTCTGTGTGAGCCTGTGGCTGCTGGCATTGGCCGCCGCTGCGGCGAGTGGTGATCGCCGGTGGCCGCTGGAGGCGTGGATCGGCCGCCGTTGACGCGCCGGCCAGCGGCCCCGATCAGGACGGGGCGCTCGCACTCATCCCGCGAACACCTCGGTGTCCACCTCGCGGTTGGACTGCTCGCTGTAGCGGTTGCCGCTCACCGTCCGCTGGTTGATCAGCGCGTCCAGTCGCTGCATCACGTCGCTGCTCAGCTTCACGCCATCGGCGCCGTTGTTCTCGCGCAGGTGGTCCACGTTGCCGGTGCCAGGCAGCGGCAGGATGTGCGGCGCCTTGTGCAGCAGCCAGGCAATGGACAACTGCGCGGGCGTGCAGCCCACTTCGGCCGCAATGGCCCGGTAGCCGGGCAGCAGGCGCTGGTTGGCTGCCCAGTGCGGCGGCGTGAAGCGCGGCATGGCGCGGCGGATGTCCTTGGCGTCGAAGGCCTCGGGGTCCAGGTCGATCGCGAGGAAGCCGCGCGCCGTGGGGCTGAAGGCCACGAAGGCGGCGCCGATCTCGCGGCAGGCATCCAAGACCGCGATCTCCGGGTTGCGCGTCCACAGCGAGTACTCGGTCTGCACCGCGCTGATGGGGTACTCGGCGTGCGCCTTGCGCAGGGTGGCAGCCGACACCTCCGACAGGCCGACCGCGCGGATCTTGCCCGCGCGCACCAGGTCGCCCAAGGCGCCCACGCTCTCCTCCACCGGCACCTGCTTGTCCCAGCGGTGCAGGTAGTACAGGTCGATGACGTCCGTGCGCAGGCGGCGCAGCGAGGCCTCGCAAGTGGCGCGCAGCGTTTCGGGGCGGCCGTCGATCACGCGCACGAGCTGGCCATCGCCCTTCACGTCCACGCCCTGCATGCCGCATTTGCTGGCCAGGGTGAAGCGGTTGCGGTGCTTGGCCAGCACCTTGCCGACGATGGTCTCGCTGGCGCCAAAGCCATAGAGCGCCGCGGTGTCGAAGTGCGTCACGCCCTCGTCCAGCGCGGTGAGCAGCAGGCGCTCGGCCTGTGCCTCGGGCACGGGCGGGCCGTAGGCGTGGCAGATGTTCATGCAGCCCAGGCCGATGGCCGAGACTTTGAAGGGGCCGAGTTGACGTTGTTGCATGGGTGGTTTCCTCGTTGCAGCGCCAATGGGGTCAGAGCACATCGCCGCGAGCGGCGAGTGATCTGACCCCATTGGCTGTTGGTGCTCGCCCCGGCCGATCAGCCCTGGGCGTTGAGCTTCTGTTCCAGGTCGTGCAGCACCTGGTAGCAGGCGAACACGCGCGCCACGCTGGCGTTGGGCTCACGGCCTTCGCGGATGGCGGCGAAGAACTCGCGGTCCTGCAGTTCGATGCCGTTCATGCTCACGTCCACCTTCGACACATCGATCTTCTCTTCCTTGCCGTTGAACAGGTCGTCGTAGCGCGCGATGTAGGTCGCCGTGTCGCCGATGTAGCGGAAGAAGGTGCCCAGCGGGCCGTCGTTGTTGAAGGACAGCGAGAGCGTGCAGATGGCGCCGTTGGCGGCCTTGAGCTGGATGCTCATGTCCATGGCGATGCCCAGGTCCTTGTGGATCGGGCCCTGGATCGCGTTGGCCTTCACGATGGGGCTGCCGGCCTGGTAGGCGAACAGGTCCACGGTGTGGGCGGCGTGGTGCCACAGCAGGTGGTCGGTCCAGCTGCGCGGCTGGCCCAGCGCGTTCATGTTGGTGCGGCGGAAGAAGTAGGTCTGCACGTCCATCTGCTGGATGTTGAACTCGCCGGCCGCGATCTTCTTGTGCACATACTGGTGGCTGGGGTTGAAGCGCCGCGTGTGGCCGCACATCGCCACCAGTCCGCTGGTCTTGGCCACGTCGACGACCTCTTCACCGTCCTTGAGCACGTCGCACAGCGGGATCTCCACCTGCACGTGCTTGCCGGCCTTCAGGCAGGCCAGGGTCTGCGAAGCGTGCATCTGCGTGGGCGTGCACAGGATCACGGCGTCGACTTCCTTGAGCGCCAGGCTGTCTTCCAGCTTCGTCGTGACGTGGCCGATCCCGTACTTGGCGGCGACCTCCTTGGTCTTGTCGAGGT
>NZ_DATIGV010000028.1:0-1932 GCF_035481345.1 Hydrogenophaga sp.
CGCGGTGGGTGCGCCGGCTCGCACCGTGCGCGGACCCGCCGCGAACGATGCCCTGTTCCGCTGGAAGATGGCGTCGGGTCTGGCCAGCGTGGTGGCCGTGGCGGCCGTGGGCTGGACCGTGCTGGCCGGCGCACCCGGCAGCAGCCAGGCACCGGTGCTGGCCCAGGAGCGCTCGTCTGCGCCGATTGCCACCCTTGCGGAGACGTCGCCTACCGCCCCCGTGTCCGCCACGCCCACCCGGCCCGTGGTGGTGTCCACCTCTCAAGGCAAGCTGATCCGCGATCCGGCGCTCGAGCGCCTGCTGTCCCAGCACCGTCAGCACGGCGGCATGTCGGCGTTCCAGTCCTCGACCGGCTTCATCCGCAACGCCACCTACGACTCCGACGCACGCTGATGGCCGCGCCCATGACGACCGCTCACCCCACCACCGCGCATTCCAGGGCTCGCCACATCCGCGCGCCGCGCTTGCGCCGGTTGGGTGCCGCTCTCATTGTCTGGGCCTGTGCCGGCGGCTGGAGCGCGGCAGCGCTGGCTCAGGGGGCGGTGTCGCCCGGGGTGGCCCCGGCGCGCAGCGTGACCGAATGGCTCGCGCGCATGCACGACGCCTCTCGTCAGCGCTCCTACATTGGCACGCTGGTGGTCAGTTCGGGCAGTGCGATGTCGGCTTCCAAGATCTGGCACGTGTGCGATGGCACGCAGCAGATGGAGCGCGTGGAGACGCTCACCGGCGTGCCGCGCACCACCATCCGCCGCAACAGCGAGGTCATCACTTTCGAGCCCGAGACCCGCACGGCCATGGTGGAGAAGCGCGAGTCGCTGGGCGTTTTCCCCGACATGCTGCGCACGCCCACGAGCGCCGTCGCGCAGTTCTACGGTGCCCGTGAAGTGGGAGCTCAGCGCGTGGCGGGGTACATGGCCGACATGGTGGAGATCGTGCCGCGCGACGAATGGCGCTTCGGCTACCGGATCTGGTCGGAGAAAAAAACCGGCCTGATCGTGAAGCTGCAGACGCTGGGTGCGCAAGGTCAGGTGCTGGAGCAGGTGGCCTTCTCCGAGTTGCAGCTCGACGCGCCGGTGAGCATGGACAAGCTCGTGCGCCTGATGAAGGACACGCGCGGCTACGAGGTCGTCAAGCCCGCGCTGCGCAAGACCACGCCGCAAGCCGAGGGGTGGCAATTGAAAGAGCCGATCCCGGGCTTCAGTGCCATGAGTTGCCACACGCGTGAGGTGGCCAGTGGCTCGGTGCCACCAGGGCAGGCACCCATGCAATGGGTGTTTTCAGATGGCCTGGCGTCCGTGTCGCTGTTCGTCGAACCCTACGACGCGCAGCGCCACGGGAGCGAAGAGCAGGTGGCCATGGGGGCCACGCATTCCGTGAGCCGTCGCGTGGGTGACCATTGGGTGACGGCGCTGGGCGAGGTTCCCACCTCGACGCTGCGGCGGTTCGCCGACGCCCTTGAACGGATTCGCTGAAGTTGCAGTCGATCGACCATCGAAGGAAGTTGCCGATGTCCGCCGTCCCATTCCGTTTCCCTTTGCAAGCCCTGACCCTGGCCGCGGCCTTCGGCATCGCCGGATCGGCTGCCGTGCTGGCGCCCATGCCCGCGTTCGCGCAGGCTGCGGCGGCCACCAATGCTCGTGGCCTGCCGGACTTCACCGACCTCGTCGATCTCGTCGGACCCTCGGTGGTCAACATCCGCACGCTCGAGCGCGCGTCGGCGCGTGGCGGTGCCGAGGGCGGCCCGGACGAGGAGATGCTCGAGTTCTTCCGCCGCTTCGGTATCCCCATTCCGCCGGGCGTGGTGCCGCGCGGTCCGCGCCAGGGTCCACCGTCCGATGAAGCGCGTCCCCGCGGCGTGGGCTCGGGCTTCGTGCTGAGCGCCGATGGTTTCGTCATGACCAATGCCCACGTGGTGGACGGCGCCGATGAGG
>NZ_DATIGV010000029.1:0-17772 GCF_035481345.1 Hydrogenophaga sp.
GACATGGCCACGCCCAGGCCCACGCGCTTGTGCGGCGCCAGGCGGGTGCAGTCCTCGCCCGCGATGGTGATGCGCCCGCCGCTGGCGGGCTCCAGGCCGGCGATGCAGCGCAGCAGGCTGCTCTTGCCCGCGCCGTTGGCGCCGATGATGGCGATGACCTCGCCGGCCTTGACCTCCAGGCTCACGCCCTTGACGGCCTGGATGGCGCCGTAGGCGACCTCGAGTTGCTCGATCTTCAACATGCTGTGTCCCCTCAGGCCGTCGCCGCTGCGGCGTCGGCCTCGTCCTCGACGCCGAGGTAGGCCTGGATCACGCGCGGGTTGTTCTGGATCTCGGCCGGCTTGCCCTCGGCGATCTTGATGCCGTAGTCCAGCACGATGACGTGGTCGGAGATGGACATCACCAGGTCCATGTGGTGCTCCACCATCAGGATGGAGATGCCGCAGCGCGCGATCTTCAGCAGCAACTGGCCGAGCTCCGCCGTCTCCTGCGGGTTGAGGCCGGCCGCGGGTTCGTCGAGCAGCAGCAGTTGCGGCTCGGTGGCCAGGGCGCGCGCCAGCTCCACGCGGCGTTGCAGGCCGTAGGGCAGGCTGCCGGCGCTCGCGTGGGCCAGGGGCAGCAGGTCCACCAGTGCCAGCAGTTGCAGCGCGCGCTGCGTGGTGCGTTCTTCTTCGCGCCGCGCCGAGGGCAAGGCCAGCAGCGAGGCGAAGAAGCCGTTGCCCATGCGCGTGTGGTGGCCCAGCTTCACGTTGTCCAGCACGGACAGCTCCGCGAACAGGCGCAGGTTCTGGAAGGTGCGGCCCATGCCGAGCTGGCAGATGGTGTGCGCGGGCCGGCCCGCGAGGTTCTGTCCCAGGAAGCAGATGGTGCCCGCGCTCGGGTCCAGCACACCGGTGACCATGTTGATCATGGTGGACTTGCCCGCGCCGTTGGGGCCGATGAGCGCGTGCACGTGGCCGCGCTGCAGGCGAAAGGACACGTCCTGCGCGGGCTTGACGCCGCCGAAGGCCTTGGACACGTTCTCGACCACGAGCAGGTCGCCACTGGCGTCCGCCGCGGCCGGGCGGTAGGCGCGCGGCTCCACCGACGAGGGCAGCGCGGGCGTCTTGCGCCAGCGCGCGGTGAGCGTGCCCAGCAGGCCCATCACGCCGCCCGGCATGGCGTACAGCGCGAACAGCAGCAGAAAGCCGTAGAGGAAGTGCTGCGCGGCGGGCCAGCGCGCCAGGGCGGCGTCGATGGCGGTGAGGATGACCGTGCCCACCAGCGGCCCGTACTGCGAGCCCGCGCCGCCGAACAGCACCAGCAGCAGGATGAAGATGGACAGGTGGAAGGTGATGAAGTCGGAGTTGATGTACTGGTTCTGCTGCGCCACCAGCGCGCCCGCGATGCCGCAGGTGACGGCCGCGACCACGAAGGCGATGACCTTGGCGCGGTAGACGCGCACACCGACGGAGGAGGACGCGATCTCGTCGGCCTGCAGCGAGAGCAGGGCGCGGCCGAAGCGCCCGCCCACCAGGTTGCGCAGCAGCAGGTGGGTGATGGCGCACAGCGCCACGGTGAGCCACACCCACTGCTGCGTGCTCAGCGGTTCCTCGCCCCAGCTCAGCGGGCGGATGCCGTAGACGCCCTGCGCGCCGCCGAACACGTCCGTCCACTCGCTCACGAGCTTCTCGACCACGATGCCGAAGGCCAGGGTCACCATCGCCAGGTAAGGGCCCTTCACGCGCAGCGACGGCAGGGCGATGAGCACGCCGAACACGCCCGAGACCACGGCCGCCAGCGCCAGCGCGACCCAGGGGCTGATCTCGGTGCGCGTGGTGAGCAGGGCCACCGCGTAGGCGCCGGCCGCGAACAGGCCGGCCTGGCCCAGGGACTTCTGCCCGGCGTAGCCCACCAGCACGTTCATGCCGGCCGCGCACAGGTAGTACACGCCCATCATGAAGAGGATGCGCAGGTAGTAATCGTTGTTGAGCGCGAGCGTGAGGCCGACCACCACGGCCACGGCCAGCAGCACGCCGGCGATGTGGGGAACGCGCTTCATACCTTCTCCACCGCGCGCGAGCCGAACAGGCCGGTGGGGCGCAAGGCCAGCACCAGAATGACGAGCGCGAAGATCGCGACCTCGCGCCACTGCGCCTGCCACAGGTTCACCAGCGATTCGATGACGCCGAGCGCGAAGCCGCCGATGACGCAGCCGCGCGGGTTGCTCAGGCCGCCGATCATGGCGCCCGAGAAGCCCTTGAGGCCCACGGCGAGGCCCATGTAGAGCGAGGCCTGCGCGATGGGCGCGAGCAGGAAGCCCGACAGGCCCGCGAGCGCGGAACTCACGACGAAGGCGATCACCATGATGGCCTTGGTGTTGATGCCCATGAGGCTGGCCACGCTGCCGTTGGCCGCGACCGCGCGCATGGCCTTGCCGAGCAGGGTGCGGTTCATGACGTGGTCGAAGCCGACCATGACGACGACGGCCACGCCCAGGGTGAGCAGCTCCTGCGGGCGCACGCCCACGCCCATGAAGCGCAGCACCTGGTCGCCCACGGGGCTGGGCACCACCACGGGCTTGGGGCCCCAGATGGCCAGGCCGATGCTCTGCAGGATGACGCCGAAGCCCAGGGTGCTCATGACCCAGGCCATGCCGGGGCGGCCCGCGAAGGGCCGCACGCCCACGGCGTAGAGCAGCCAGCCCAGCAGGCCCATCACGCCCAGGGCGCCGACCAGGGCCATGAGCTGGGCCGCGCCGCCGGGCTCGGCGTCGCCGAAGCTGGTGGCCGTGAGCGGGCGGCCGACGGCGAGGAACAGCACGCTCATGCCGATGAAGGCGCCCGCCGTCACGAACTCACCGTGCGAGAAGTTGAGGGTCTTGGTGGTGGTGAAGGTGACGCTGAAGCCCAGCGCGACCAGGGCGTAGGCACCGCCCACGCACAGCCCGCTGAGCACCGCCTGCAGGAGCGCTTCTGTCATGTTGTCTGTCTCCGGGAAAAGGCGCGCGGGCCGCCGACGGCGCCGCGCGCGCGGCCGCTTACTTCTTGAAGTCCGCCGCGGTCAGCGTCTTCAGGATCGGGTCGCTGTAGGGCAGCAGCTTGCCGTCCTTCCAGCGGATCCAGACGAAGTCCTCGGCGGTCAGGGCCTCGCGGTCGGTCTTGCTGAAGGGCTTGTTGTAGGTCTTGAGCACGCCCTGCACGGGGGTCTTCAGGTCTTCCAGCGCGGCGCGCACGGCGGCGCCGTCGGTGCTGTTGGCCTGCTTGGCGGCGGCGGCGTAGAGCAGCACCGAGTCGTAACCGTGCAGCGCGAAGGAGAAGGCGCTCGGCGCTTTCAGTTTGCTGCCGATGCGGTCGTAGAGCTTCTGCTGCGCGGGCGTTTTCTCTTCGCTCACGGTGCGCATGAAGATGGGCTTGTCGGCCAGGGCCTTGCCCGCGGCGTCGTAGAAGGTGATGTTGTCGGCCGCCCAGGAGGTGAGCGTCAGCGGGAAGTAGTTGATCTTCTCCATGCTGCGCACCAGTTGCGCGATGGGCGTGCCCTGGGCCCAGACGACCACGGTGTCCACGCCGGCGGCCTTCATCTTGTTGAGCTGCGAGGTCATGTCGGTGTCGCCCACGCCGAAGTGCTCGGTGGCGACGATCTTGATGCCCTGCTTCTCGGCCAGCTCCTGCATGTCCTTCATGCCGCCCTGGCCGTAGCCGGTGGTCTCGGCCATCAGGCCCACGCTCTTGGCGTTGCCGTTCTTCTTCACGTAGGCCATGAGCGCGGCCACCTGTTCGCGGTCCACCATGGAGACGCGGAACATGTAGTTGTCGCCCGAGCCCATGGGCGCGGTGATGGCGGTGCCCGAGCCGACGTTGCCGATCACCGGCACCTTCTTCTGGTTGGCGATGTGCTTCCAGGCCATGGCGTTGCCCGAGTTGGTGGGGCCGAACACGGCGACCACCTTCTCGCTGTCGATCAGCTCGGTCATGTTCTGGATGGACTTGGGCGGCGCGGAGGCGTCGTCGCGCACCACCAGGGCCAGCTTCTTGCCCAGCACGCCACCGGCGGCGTTGATGTCGGCGATGGCCGCTTCCATGCCGATGACGGCGGCCTGGCCGCTCTGCGCCGAGGGCGAGGCGGAGAGGTCGCCGTTGTAGCCGAGCTTGATGTCCTGGGCCTGAACGCCGCCCGCGAAGGCGGCGAGTGCGATGGCCGACAGGGCGGCGCCCCAGTAACGCTTGATGCTCATGTTGTCTCCTGTTGTGAATGGGATGGGCGGGAAGAATGGCTTGGCGCTGGCGTCAAACCGCGAGAAAACCTCCGTCCACCGGCAGGGTGATGCCGGTGACGTAGCGGGCCATGTCGCTGGCCAGGAAGACGATGGGACCGACGAGGTCCTCCGTCTCGCCCACGCGGCCCATGGGAATGCGCGTCATGAAGCCCTGCAGGCGCGAAGGGTCCTCGCGCGTGGCGGCCGTCATGGGCGTGGCGATGACGCCGGGCGCCAGCGCGTTGACGCGCACGCCGAAGGGCGCGAGCTCCTGGGCCAGCGACTGCGTGAGCATCTTGATGGCGCCCTTGGACGGCGAGTAGCCGAGCGAGGCGGCCTGGCCCGCGTAGGCCGCGATGGAGGCCATGTTGACGATGCAGCCGCGCGTGGCCTTGAGCGAATCCAGCAGCGCGTGCGTGACGTTGAAGGTGCCGTGCACGTTCACGTCCAGGGTCTTCCTGAAGTTCTCGGCCGCGCGCGGGCTGGCGGTGGTCTCGCGGATGATGATGCCGGCGTTGTTGACGAGCAGGTCGACCTCACCGATCTGCGCCGCGACCTGTTGCGCGACGTCGCGGCAGGCCTCGGGCGAGGTCACGTCGAGCGCGAAGGACCAGGCCTGGCCGCCGGCCTCGCGCACCAGGCGCGCGGTCTCTTCCACGGCGGCGGCGTTCATGTCGGTGGCGACGATGCGCGCGCCGGCCTGCGCCAGCCCCAGGCAGAAGGCGCGGCCGTTGCCCTGGCCGGCGCCGGTGACGAAGGCCAGGCGGCCTTGCAGCAGGCGCGGCGCGAGGGTCTCGGGGTAAGTGGGCATGCGCGTTCCTCAGGCGGTGGGGGCGAGTTGCCGTGTGGCGGTGGCCGCCGGCTGGCCCAGCGGCGCGGCCTTGGCGAGTTGCTGGCCCGCGATGTAGCCGAAGGTGATGGCCGGGCCCAGGGTGATGCCCGCGCCAGGGTAGTTGCCACCCATCACGCTGGCGGCGTCGTTGCCCACGGCGTAGAGGCCGGCGATGGGTTCGCCCAGGCCATTGAGCACGCGCGTCTTCTCGTCGGTGACCAGGCCGGCGAAGGTGCCGATGTCGCCGATGACGAGCTTGATGGCGTAGTAGGGGCCGTGTTCCAGCGGGGCCACGCAGGGGTTGGGCGTGACGCTGGCGTCGCCCTGGTAGCGGTTGTAGGCCTTGCTGCCCTTGCCGAAGGCCGGGTCTTCGCCCTTCGCCGCGTGCCGGTTGAACTCGGCCACGGTGTGCTCCAGCGTGGTGGGCGCGATGCCGAGCTTCGTCGCCAGCTCAGCGATGCTGGCGCCGGACTTCAGGTAGCCGTTGCGCAGGTGGCGCCCGATGGGCAGCGGCGCGGGCGCCACGCAGCCCAGGCCGTAGCTGCGCAGGGCCTTGTGGTCGCACAGCAGCCAGGCGAAGGTGTCGCCGCGGCCCGCGCAGGCCTTGACCATGGCCTGCACGAAGTCGTGGTACGAGTTGCCTTCGTTGGTGAAGCGCTGGCCCTCGGGGCTCACGGCGATCACGCCGGGCTTGGCGCGGTCGATGAAGTGCGGCATCACACCCGTGCTCTTGTCCGGGCGCGTGGTCACGGAGGCGGGCACCCACGCAGCGGCGTGCGGGATGGTCGGGTCCACGCGAGCGCCGACCGACTCGGCCAGGCGCAGGCCGTCGCCGGTGTTGGTGCTGGGCGAGGGCGAGAAGTGTTCGCGGCCCGTGGGCGCGTGCGGGAACAGTTGTTTGCGGCGCTCGATGTCGTACGGGAAGCCACCCGTGGCCAGTACCACGCCGCGGCGCACGCTCACGCGCACCGGCTTGCCCTCGTGCTCCACCAGCGCGCCAGTGACCGCGTCACCCTCCGTCAGCAACTGCTTCACCGGCGAGGACAGCCACACGGGGATGTTGCGGTCCATGGCGGCCTTGGCCAGGCGGCCGGCGAGCGCGTTGCCGTTGGTGAGCGTCATGCCGCGGCCGTGCAGGAGCACGTCCAGGAAATGGCGCGTGAGCCGCTTGGTCACATACCAGAAGGACGTGGGCGACTTGAAGACGCGCATGAAGTGGCGAATCTCCGGGCCCGAGCCCAGCATCATCCCGAACACGGTGAGCTCGGGCAGCGGCGGGGCCAACTGCTTGATGCGCGGGCCGAGTTCGCGGCCATCGAAGGGCCGCGTGACCATGGAGCGCCCGCCAGGCAGGCCGCCCGGCGCTTCGGCGTGGTAGTCCGGGAACACGGGCGGCAGGTCAAAGCGCAGCGGCGTCTGGCTGGTGAAGAACTGAATGGCCTTGGGGCCGTTCTCCAGGAAGGCGTCGACGCGCTTCTCGTCGTAGTGCGTGGTGGCCTCGTGCTTCAGGTAGGCCTTGGCGGCGCCCGGTGGCTCCGTGATGCCCTGCTCCTGGGCGAGGTGGGTGCCGGGGATCCACAGCCAGCCACCCGAGCGCGCGGTGGTGCCGCCGAACTGCGGCTGTTTGTCCACCACCAGCACGTCCAGCCCCTGCGAGGCGGCCGTGACGGCGGTGGCCATGCCCGATGCGCCGGTACCGATCACCAGTACGTCGACGAGCTTTGTCTCCTGTGACATGCATTGCTCCTGGTCAGTGGGGCGATTCTAGAAGTCTCATCTGACTATCGTCAACGCATTTGATAATATCTTTTCGTCTGATTGGGTCGTAGTCGTTAGAAATGCTCAGGGAAAACCCTATGGATACACTTGCGCGCGCCCTCACCGCCCACACCCCCATGGAAGAGAAGAGCCGACGAGGTATTCAGTCGATCGAGATCGGCAGCGCCCTGCTGCTGGAGCTCGCGCGCAAGGTGCGGCCCGTGGCCCTGAAGGACTTGGCCAAGGCGGCGGGCATGACGGCGGGCAAGGCCCACCCGTACATGGTGAGCTTCCTCAAGGTGGGCTTCGTCTCGCAGAACGACGCGGGGCAGTACGAGCTGGGGCCGCTGGCCCTTCAACTCGGGCTCATCAAGCTGCAGCGCATGGACCCGGTGAAGGAAGCGTCCGCCGTGCTGGAGCAACTGGCGCACGCCACGGGCCAGAGCGTGGCGCTGGTGGTGTGGGGCAACCTCGGGCCCACCATCGTGCGCATGGAAGAGCCCATCCAGCCGCTGCACGTGAACCTGCGCACGGGCACGGTGATGTCGCTCACCAGCACGGCCACCGGCCGCCTGTTCGCGGCCTACCTGCCGCCCAAGGTGGTGGAGCGGCTGCTGGCCGAAGACCTGGCGCGATCGAACTACGGCACCACGCCCACGCCGGTGCACACCATCCAGGACTTGGAGCCCACGCTGGCCGAGATCCGCCAGCACGGCCTCTCGCGCACGCGCGGGCAGCCCATCCCCGGCATCGACGCGCTGTGCGCGCCGGTGTTCGACGCCGAGGGTCACATCGTGCTGGGCGTGCTGGTGATGGGGCCCTCGGCCACCTTCGACAGCGAGTGGGACGGCGGCATCGCCAGGCCCTTGCTCGCCTGCGCCGCCGAGATCACGCGGCGGGTGGGCGGGGCGAAGTAGGCGCGCCCGATCCGGGGTTTTGCGCCCGGCGCACCGCGCTTTTCCGGCGACTGCCTGTCGCCGAAGCGATTCAAGATCCGCGTCAACCGCGTCGATACGCGGAACACGGCTGGCGCCGCCGGCCTTATCCACGACACACCCCGGAACCTCCGCATGAAACTCAACGACCTCAAGGTCGGCAACCGCCTGGCCTTCGCTTTCGGATTGGTTCTGCTCATCACGGCGCTGATGTCGGCCATCGGTGTCTGGCGCCTGCACGAACTGGCGCAGACCACGCAGCAACTGGCCACCATCGACAACGAAAAGTTGCGCATGGCCGTGCAATGGCGCCAGACCATCGACCTGAACTGGATCCGCACCCGCGCCGCCGCGCTCGACTCGGACACGAGCCGCATGAGCGAGTGGCAGGCCGCCATGGACAAGACCTCCGAGATCACGCTGGCCTCGCGCAAGCGCATCGTCGAGCTGGTGCAACTGGAAGAAGGCAAGCGCCTGATCGCGGCCATCGACGCCGCGCGCGAGGCCTACCGCACGCCGCGCGCCAACCTGCTCAAGCAGCGCCTGGCCGGCGAGGACATCAGCGCCGCGCTGGACCGCGACCTGCGCCCGCTCGCCGAGGCCTACCTGAACTCCATCGTCCAGCTGGAGGAGTTCCAGCAGAGCATCTACGACAAGTCCCTGGCCGAGGCCACCGCCAACGCGGCGCAGGGTCGCAACATCCTGATCGCCGGCGGCGTGCTCGCCGTGCTGATCGGCGCCGCCGCCGCCTTCGTGCTGAGCCGCTCCATCACCGTGCCGCTGCGCCAGGCCGCCGACAGCGCGCGCCGCATCGCCGACGGCGACCTCACCAACGCCATCCACGCCGACGGCCGCGACGAGGCCGCGCAACTGCTGCAGGCCTTGAAGGGCATGCAGGACAACCTGGCCCACGTGGTCTCCAACGTGCGCGGCAACGCCGAAGGCGTGGCCTCGGCCAGCTCGCAGATCGCCCAGGGCAACCAGGACCTGTCGGCCCGCACCGAGCAGCAGGCCTCGGCGCTGGAGGAAACGGCGGCGTCCATGGAGCAGTTGAGTTCCACCGTGCGCCTGAACGCCGACAACGCGCAGCAAGCCAATCAGTTGGCGATGAGCGCCTCAACCGTGGCCTCTCAGGGTGGCGAGGTGGTCGCCCGCGTGGTCGACACCATGAAGGGCATCAACGACAGCTCGCGCCGCATCGCCGACATCATCAGCGTGATCGACGGCATTGCCTTCCAGACCAACATCCTGGCGCTCAACGCCGCCGTGGAAGCGGCGCGCGCGGGTGAGCAGGGCCGCGGCTTCGCGGTGGTGGCCGGCGAGGTGCGCAACCTCGCTCAGCGCAGCGCCGAAGCGGCCAAGGAAATCAAGGGCCTGATCACGGACAGCGTGGAGCGCGTGGAGCAGGGCTCGGCCCTGGTGGACCAGGCCGGCACCACGATGAGCGAGGTGGTCGCCAGCATCCGCCGCGTGACGGACATCGTGGGCGAGATCAGCGCCGCCAGCAGCGAGCAGAGCTCGGGCGTGGCCCAGGTGGGCGAAGCCGTGACGCAGATGGACCAGGCCACGCAGCAGAACGCGGCGCTGGTCGAGGAAAGCGCGGCGGCGGCCTCCAGCCTGAAGACGCAGGCCGCGCAGATGGTGGAATCGGTGGCGGTGTTCCGCCTGGCGCGCGGCTGAGGGCCGGCGCGGCGGACATCACGCCGCGGGTGGACGGGGCGAATCGGGCCGGGCCGGCAGCAGGCTCGGCCGCCCACAGCGCAGGTAGCGGCCCTGTCCCGGGCGCGGGTGGAAATCCCGCCCGTCCCAGACCACTTCACCGCCAACGATGGTGACCCCCGGCCACGCACGCAGGACCATGCCCTCGTAAGGCGTGTAGTCCACCGCGTGGTGCAGGGCGGCGTTGCGCACGGTGCGCTCGCCCTCGTCCCAGATCACCAGGTCGGCGTCGCCACCGATGGCGATGCTGCCCTTGCGCGGATGCAGGCCATAGGCCTTGGCGGGGTTGGTGGCCGTGAGTTCGACGAAGCGCTGCAGCGTGATGCGCCCGCCCAGCACACCCTCCGAGTACAGCAGCGGCATGCGCGTTTCGATGCCGGGAATGCCGTTCGGGATGTGCTGGAACGCCACCTCTTCGCCATTCGGTTTCTTGCCCTCGGTGCCGTCGTAGCGAAAGGGCGCGTGGTCGGACGAGAACACGGTGAACAGGCCATCGGCCAGGCCATCCCAGATCACCTGCTGGTTCTGCTTGTCGCGCGGCGGTGGGCTGCACACGCAGCGCGCGCCCTTGTAGCTGTCGTCGATGCCCAGGTCCTCGGCGGTGAGGAAGAGGTACTGCGGACACGTCTCGGCGAACACCTTCAGGCCCTGGGCGCGCGCCCAGCGGATCTGCTCCACCGCTTCGCGGCCCGAGACGTGCACGATCAGGATGGGCACGTCGATCAGCTCGGCCAGCGAGATGGCGCGGTGCGTGGCCTCGCGCTCCACCAGCATGGGCCGCGCGTGCGCGTGAAAACGCGGCGCGGTGCGGCCCGCCGCCTCCAGGCGGCGCGTGAGCCAGGCGATGCAGTCGGCGTTCTCCGCGTGGATCATGGCCATGGCGTCGTGGCGCCGCGCAAGCTCCAGCAGGTCCAGGATCTGGCCATCGTCGAGCTTGAGGTCGTCGTAGGTCATGTAGATCTTGAACGAGGTGTAGCCCTCGCGGATCAGCTCGGGCAGCTCGCGGCCCAGCACCTCGGGCGTGGGGTCGCTCACGATCAGGTGGAAGGCGTGATCGAGGTGCGCCCGGCCCTCGGCGCGCGCGTGGTAGTCGTTCACCGCGGCGCGCAGGGACTGGCCCTTGGCCTGCGCCGCGAAGGGAATGACGGTGGTGGTGCCGCCGCAGGCGGCGGCGCGCGTGCCGCTGTCGAAGTCATCGGCCATGCGCACCGGTGGCGCCATGGGCTGGTCGAGATGGCAATGGGCGTCCACGCCGCCGGGCGTGACCACCCGGCCCGCCGCGTCGATCTCGCGCGCACCGGCGGCCAGGCGCTGGCCCAGTTGCTGGATCACGCCGTCGCGGATGCCGATGTCGCTGGTGAAGCAGTCCGCAGCGGTGGCCACGCGGGCGTGGCGGATCACCAGGTCGAATGCCGGTTGCTCGCTCATGGCTGGCGCCCCATCAGCAGCGCGAGGCCGCCGCTCAATCCCTGGTGCGCCTTGGCGGGCGGCGGCGACAGCGCGCCGCTGCGCCGCGGCTCGTAGCCGGCGCGGCCCAGGGCCTCGGCCATGCGGATCGCGCTGCCCACGCCGTCGATGAGGGGCACGGGCACCTGATCGGCGATCTCGCGCGCCAGGCCCGCCAGCGGTGCGCCGGCCAGGATGATGCTGTCCGCGCCGTCCTCCTCCACGCAGCTCAGGCACATCTCGCGCAGCACCTCGCGCGCCTCGTGCTGCACGGTGCCCACGCTGGCGAAGCCCTGCTTGAGCCCGCGGTAGCCGGTCATGCGCGAGGACAGGCCCAGCTGCTCCACGGTCTGCACGTACCAGGCACCGATGCGCTGCGAGATGCCCACGATGGCGAAGCGCCCGCCCAGCAGGAAGGCCGCGGCCACCGCGGACTCGGTCAGGCCGACGACGGGGATGTCGAGCAGTTCCTTGGCGGCCACGACGCCGGGGTCGCCGAAGGCGGCGATCACGGCCACGTCGTGCCCGGCCTGCTGTTGCGCCAGCAGTTGCAGCGAGGCGTAGGCGCCCACCGCGGCTTCGCCCGGCGTCTCGATGTAGGCCACGCCAAAGGGTGCGGTCGCCATGGTGATCCGCGTATCCGGCAGGGCCGCGCGACGGGCCTCGTTGTGGATCAGCTCGGTGACGCTCTGGGAAATGTTGGGGTTGATGACGAGGATGTTCAAGCGTGTCTCCGGGGCTCGACTTGCGCGCGCGCCCGCTCCCACAAGGCGGCCGCCGCCGCTTGGGCGTCGGCCAGGATGCTGTCTTGGTCGACGCGCAGGGCGCGACCGCCTTCCACCACGATCTCGCCGTGCACCAGCACCAGGGCCACGTCGCGGCCCTGGCCGGTGTGCACCAGGTTGCCCAGCGGGTTGATGCAGGGCACCAGGTGCGGGCGGCGCATGTCCACGCACACCATGTCGGCCAGCTTGCCGGCCTCCAGGCTGCCCAGGTGATCGCCCAGGCCCATGGCGTGCGCGCCGTTGTAGGTGGCCATGCGCAGCATGTCCGCCGGCTGCCAGCCCTCGTCGATGCCACCGGCCTGTATGCGCCCCAGGTTCAGCGCCCAGCGCATGACCTCGATCATGTCGGCGTGCATGTTGTCGGTGGCCAGCGCCAGGCGGATGCCGGCGTCCTGCATGGCGCGCGTGGGCGCGATGCGCCCACCCGTGGCGTTGCCCTTGGGCACGTGCGCGAGGTTCATGCCGGCCGCACCGGCGCGGCGCATGTCGGACTCGCTCATGTACATGCCGTGCGCGGCGATCAGCGAGGGGCCGAGCAGGCCGGTCTCTTCCAGCAGCTCGCAGGGCGTGCAGCCGTCGCGCTCCTGCACGCGCTGGTTCTCCATGCGGCTCTGCGACAGGTGCGTGGTGGCCACGCCGCCGTGGCGCTCGCGGTGGTCGGCCACCCGCCGCAGCAGGCCGCGCGAGCAGGTGTCCGGCGCGTGCGGCGTGAGGTGCACGCCGGTGCGGCCCTCGGGTCCGCTGTGCCAGCGCGCGTGCAAGGCCAGGGCCTCGCCCAGGGTGCGTTCGCCGATGGCCTCGTCGTGCCGCCATTCGCCCAGGTGCACGCGCGAGAAGTCCACGTCGTGGATGCGGCCGCAGGCGTAGGCGCGCAGGCCCACGTCGGCCATCGCCGGCAGGGTCAGGTCGGCGTGCACGTAGCTGTCGTTGATGACGGTGGAGCCGAACATCAGCGCTTCCAGCGCGCCCAGGCGGGCCAGGGCCACGGCCTCGTCCGGCGTGACCTCGTGGCCGTGCGGCACGCCAGGCGTGTAGGCCGGCGCGAACCCCATGTCCTCGGCCACGCCACGCACCATGGTCAGGATGGTGTGCGTGTGAACGTTGACGAAGCCGGGCAGCACCAGATGCCCGCTCAGGTCGATGTGGCGACGCGCGTGGGCGCGCGGGGCGTCGGCGGCGCGCGCCACGAAGGCGATGCGCGGGCCGGCGATGCCGATCACCGCGTTCTCGATCACCTCCAGCTCGGGGCGCGTGTGCACCACGGTGGCGCCGGTGAGCAGCAGGTCCAGCGGGCCGGCCACCGTGTTCGAAGCGTCTGGCGTCATGCTCGGTCCCTCAGAAGCCCAGCGCGCGCGGCAGGGCGGTGACGATGGACGGGAAGGCCACGCACAGCAGCAGCATGGCGAACTGGAACACCACGAAGGGCATGGACTCCCGGATGATGGCGCCCATGGGCACGCGGGTGATGCCGCTCATGACGAAGAACAGCACACCCACCGGCGGCGTCATCATCCCGATCACCAGGTTGAACATGAACAGGAAGCCGAACCACAGCGGGTCCAGGCCGAACGCGTCGGCGATCGGCACGAACAGCGGCACCAGCATGATGTAGGCCGCGTTCGACTCCATGAACATGCCCACCACCACCAGCAACAGCATGGTCAGCAGCACGAAGACCATGGGGTCGGCGGTCATGCCCTTGACCCAGTCGGCCATCTGCTGCGGCACCATGTCGATGGTGAGCAGGAAGGTCACGGTGGCGGCCAGCGCGATCAGCGCGCCCACCATCGAGGCCGTGACGGCCGCGCGGAACAGGCAGCCGGGCAGGTCCGACAGGCGCAGCTTGCGCGTCACCAGCAGGCCCACCAGCCCCGAATAGACCACCGCGATGGCCGCGCCCTCGGTGGCCGTGAAGACGCCGCCGATGATGCCGCCCACCACGATGATGGGCATGAACAGGATGATGTGCGCCCGGCGGAACTGCACCCAGGCGTTGCGCGCGTTGAAGGCCTCGCCCGTGGGCGGGTACTGGCGCTTCCACGAGATGAAGCTGGCGATGCCGATGAAGCCCAAAGCCAGCAGAATGCCCGGCACGATGCCGGCCATGAACAGCCCGCCCACCGACACCGACGACCCGGCCATCAGCGCGTAGACGATCATGGCGTTGGACGGCGGGATCACCGGCCCCAGGTTGGCCGCCGAGGCGATCACCGCGCAGTTGAAGCTGTCGGGGTAGTGCTTGCGCAGCGCCGGCACCAGGGCGCTGCCCAGCGCACTGGCCGAGGCCACCGCCGCGCCGCTGACCGAGGCCAGGATGGTGCCCGCGATGATGGTCACGTGGGCCAGGCCCCCGTGCACGCGGCCGACCAGGCTGTTGGCGAAGGCCACCAGCCGCTCCATCATGCCGGCCTTGACCATCAGCTCGCCGGCCAGCATGAACAGGGGGATGGCCATCAGGGGGAAGTTGTCCACCGCGTGCAGCATGCGCTGGGCCATCATCACCAGCTCGAAGTCGGCCGCGTACAGGGCCGCGAGCGAAGCGAAGCCGAGCGCGAACGCCAGGGGCATGCCGGCAAAGGCGAGCAGGCAGAAGACGCCGATCACCAGCCAGGTCATGACAGCCTCCCTTCCCAGATGCGCGGGCCCAGCCAGGCGTGCAGCACCAGGTGGACGAACGAATGGGCCGCGCAGATGAGCACGGCGACGTAGTAGACGCCGGCCGTGATGGGCAGGGTGGGCATGAGCTCCTGCCACTTGTCCTGCGTGGCCACCCAGGCGGCGCAGAACACCGCCGCCATCAGCACCGCGCTGGCCACGCTCACCAGGCGAAACAGCAGGTCCTTGTTGCGCGGCGACAGGTTCATCACCAGCAGGTCGATGCCGACGTGCACCGCGTACTTGATGCCGTGCGGGATCGCCAGGAAGATGACCCAGACGAAGAACAGGCGCGAGACCTCGTCGGCCGAGTCGATGGACGAGCTCAGCACGTAGCGCCAGAACACCTGCAGCGACACCATCAGCGTCATCGCGGCCATGGCCAGCACGATCACGACCATGGACGCGCGGTCGAAGGCCTCGACCACGCGCCGGATGGCGGGCCAGACCGGCGGCAGGCCGCCGTCACCCGGTGGGGGAGCCGCGTCCGCGGCAGGGGCGCCCTGCGTCACTTGGCGGCCTCGCTGACGACGGTGTCGATCAGCTTGGGATCGATGCGCTTCTTGAGCGACTCGACCACGCTCGCGGTGGTGCGGCGGAAGTCGGCGCGGCCTTGCGGGGTGATCGGGGTGAAGGTCATGCCGGCCTTGACCAGCTGCTGGCGCCAGCGCTCGTCCTCACGGGCCGCTTCCGCGCGCTGCCACGTCATGGCCTCTTTCATGGAGGCCATGACCGCTTCCTGCTGCGGCTTGCTCAGGCGCTCGAACAGGCGCTTGTTGGCGGCGGCGTTGATGAAGTCGTAGAAGTGGCCGGTGTCTGAGAGGTGCTTCTGCACCTCGTTGAAGCGGCGGCTGGCGATGATGTTGTAGGGGTTCTCGTGACCGTCCAGCACGCCCTGCTGCATGGCCGAATACACCTCCTTCACGTCCATGGCGACCGGATTGGCCCCCAGCGCGCGGAAGGTGTCCAGGTGCACTTCATTGGGCTGCAGCCGGATCTTCAGTCCCTTGAAGTCCGCCGAGGAGGTGATGGGCCGCACGTTGTTGGTCACGTGGCGAAAGCCCAGTTCGCCATAGCCCAGGCTGATGAAGCCCTTCTGCGCCATGCGCTCGTCGAACAGCTTGCCCACCGGGCCGTCCATGACGCGGAAAGCGGCCTCGCGCGAAGGGAACAGGAAGGGCAGGCTGACGGCCTCGTACTCCGGCACGATGCGCGTGAAATAGGCGATGGAGGTGACGATGGCGAAGACCGTGCCGGAACGCACCTGGTCGACGTTCTCCGACGCCCCGCCCAGCTGCATGTTGGGGAACAGGTCCACCTGGAGTTCGCCCTTGGTGCGCGCCTCCACCTCCTTCTTGAAGAGCTCCATCACCTTGGTGGCGGTGTGGTCCGCGGGAAAGTTGCCCGCCACGCGAAGCCGCTGCTGGGCCAGGGACGGGGCGTGAAGACCCGCAAGGGTCAAGGCGGCGGCAGCCGAAAGGAGGAGGGATCGGCGAAACTTCATGGCAATTCCTTCGCTGGAGCAGCGGATGGGTGTTGAGGGGATGGAACCCGGAAAATGCAAGAACCGTGCAAGTGCATTATCCTTCTGATGAAATGCCTGTCAACTCGGTATTTACGCACTTAAACAGTGCATGTTGCGTAGAATTTGATTATTCTGCGCACCAAGATAATTCAGTTGTGGCGATGCAGTGTGAATCTGCATTCAAATGGGGAAGGCCGTGGACAAGCCTGTGACTGAGGCCCCGCCAGGGGCCGCGCCCGTGGCGGGCGGGGAAGAACCAGCCGGCGCGGAGGAGCGGCGGCGCCGGCACGGCGTGCACGCCGACGTGTGCGGGCACATCCGCAACCTGATCGTCCACGGCGAACTGGCCTCGGGCGAGCGCATCAACGAGCTCGGGCTCAGCGAGGCGCTGGGGGTGTCGCGCACGCCCATTCGCGAGGCCTTGAAGGTGCTGGCGGCGGAGGGCCTGGTCGAGCTGCTGCCCAACCGGGGCTCGCGCGTGACCACGCCCTCGACGGATGAGATCGTCAACCTGTTCGCCGTGATCGCGGCCCTGGAGCGCCTGGCGGTGGAGACGGTGACGCTGCAGGCCTCGGCGCCGGCGCTGGCGCGGCTGCGCGCGCTGCACGACGAGATGCTGCGGCGCTACGCCGAAGGCGACCGCGACCGCTACTTCGAACTCAACCACCGCATACACGAGACCATCATCGAGATGGCGGACAACCCGCAGCTCAGCCGCACGCACGCCGACCTGATGACGCGCGCGCGGCGGCCGCGCTTCGTGGCCATCACCTCCGACGGGCGCTGGGACGAGTCGGTGAAGGAGCACGAGCTGGTGATGTCGGCCATGGAGTTGCGCGACGCGCGCTTCGCGGGCGAGATCCTGTTCCGGCACGTGCTCAAGACCGGCACGGCCTACATCCAGTCGCTGGCCGCCGCCAGCAAGGGCTGAGGCGCTCGATTCAGCCCCTCGCCGCCAGCCCGCTCACCGGCGGGCGGCGATCGAACCAGGGCCGCGCCGCCTCCAGCTGCGCGCACAGGCGCAGCAGCAGCCCCTCCTCACCGTAGCGCGCCGCGAACTGGCAACCGATCGGCAGGCCCTCGGGCGTCCAGTGCAGCGGCACCGAGGCCGCGGGCTGGCCCGTGACGTTGAACGGGTAGGTGAAGGGCAGGTAGGCCGTCACCTTGGCGAGCCAGGCCCGTGCGTCGCTGGAGCGGATGTCGAACCAGCCCAGCGGGCGCGGCGTCTGCGCCAGCGTGGGCGTGAGCCAGACGTCGTACCGCCCGAAGAAGCCCGCGATGCGCCGGGCCTGCCGGTGCAGCGCCTGCAGGTTGAGGATGTACTCGGCCGCGCCGATCCCGCGCGCGGATTCGGCCAGCGCATAGGTCAGCGGCTCCACCAGTTCGCGATCGGGCATGGCACCGCCGGTGGCGCGCGCGATGTTGGCCAGGGTGTTGGCCGCGAACACCATTTCGAAGCCACGCTCCAGCGCGGGCGCGTCGAACTCGGGCGAGGCCTCTTCCACGTGGTGGCCCAGTTCTTCGCACAGGCGCGCGGCGTCTCGCACCGCCGCCACGCAGGCCGGGTCCACGGGCACGCCGGTGGGCGCGGTCGTGGCGAAGGCAATGCGCAGGCGGCCGGGCGCGCGACCCACCTCGTCGAGAAACGGCCGCTCGGGCGGCGCCGCGCTGTAGGGGTCGCCCGGCATCGGCCCGGCCAGTGCGTCGAGCAGGGCCGCGCTGTCGCGCACGCTGCGGCTCACCACGTGCTGGTGGGCCAGGCCGCTCAGGCCCTCGCCGCCTTCAGGGCCGGCGGTGGTGCGCGCGCGCGTGGGCTTCAGGCCGAACAGGCCGCAGCACGAGGCGGGGATGCGGATGGAGCCACCGCCGTCGGTGGCGTGGGC
>NZ_DATIGV010000030.1:0-5575 GCF_035481345.1 Hydrogenophaga sp.
GAATGCGCTGAATTGGGAGCAGTTCCTCAAGCAAAGCAAGTGGCAGGGCGATCTCATGAGCTTCGGCGCCGCGCCCGAAGCCAGCGCGCCCGCGCTCGAGTCCACGTGAGCCAGGCCGCACAGGAGATCTCACCATGACGACGCTCGTGATCATCGGCAGCGCCAAGGCCAGGCCCGGCAAAGCCGAAGCGTTCCGTGAAGTGCTCCAGTCCCTGCTGCTGCCCACCCTGGCCGAGGAAGGCTGCCTGCGCTACGAGATGAACGAATCCGAGGACGGCGACAGCTGGATCTTCACCGAGCTGTGGGAAAGCCGCGCGCTGTGGGACCGGCACATGGAGTCGCCCCAGCTCGCGCGCTACAAGGCCGTGGTGCACGACCTGGCCGAGTACTGGACGCTGTTCAAGGGCCACATGGTGCGCCCGGGCACCTGAGGTCGCCGCGATGCCCGCCACCAGCCTTTTCCACATCGCCATCAAGACCGGCAAGCCCGAGGCCAGCAAGCGCTTCTACGAGCAGGTTTTCGGCATGAGCGAGTCGCCGCGGCCCAAGTTCGAATTTCCGGGCTACTGGATGCAGCTGAACACGCCGCACGGCGGCTCCATCCTGCACATCTACACCGGCTCCGCGGCGCTGCGCAACGACGGCACGCTGCCGACCGGCAGCGGCGCCATCGACCACATCGCGCTGTCCGCGCACGGCTTCGCGCAGATGCGCGAGCGTTGCCGCGCGCTGGGCATTCCCTACCGCGAGCGCGAGGTGCCGGGTTTTCCGCTGTGGCAGCTGTTCTGCTACGACCCCAACGGCATCCAGTTCGAGATGAATTTCCACGCCGAGCACGAGGCCCGTCTGGACGTCGCCGTGGAGCCAGGCAACTGGGTCAAGGCCGGCGTGGAGTGGTTCGAGCCCGAGGCCTACCGCCAGTTCGAGACCGAGACCGGGACGGGCTGAGCGGTCTTTTTTTTTCCCACCCACATACCAACAGGAGACAAATGATGGATGCACAACGCAAGAACGGATCCCTCAGGCGCGGGTTGGCCGCACTGATGCTGGGCGCCGCCGCCACCGCGGCGTGCGCGCAGGCCGCCAGCGACAAGCCCCTGACCATCGGCGTGATCGAACTCTTCGCCAACCCGCACTTCGCCGAGGCGCGCAAGGGCATCGAGGAGTCCGCCAAGGCCAGCAACACGCGCGTTCTGGTGCAGAACGCCGGCTTCGACGCGGCGAAAGAAGCGCAGTTCATCCAGACCTTCATCACGCGCAAGGTCGACGCCATCCTGGTGTCGGCCGTGTCGCCCACCGGCTCGCTGGCCGCGCTGCGCCTGGCCAAGGCCGCGGGCATTCCGGTGGTGTGCTACACCACCTGCGTCAACCCACCGGACGACAAGAGCCTGGTGCAGGCCTATGTCACCAGCGACAACAAGAACATCGGGACCATCACGGGCCGCGCGGCGGCCAACTACATCAAGGCCCAACTGGGCGGCAAGGCCCGCGTGCTGATGCTCACCTGCGAGGCGTACGACGTGTGCAAGCAGCGCCGCGCCGGCATCAACGAGCAACTGGCCGGGCTGGACGTGAAGATCCTTGGCGAACAGGAAGGCTACCAACTGGACAAGGCGCGGCCCATCGCCGAATCGCTGCTGGCGGCGCATCCGGACGCCAACGTGTTCATCGCCGAGAACCAGGACGCCGTGGTGGCGGCCGCGCAGGCCATCAAGGCCAAGGGCCTCACCGGCAAGGTGGCCGTTTTCGGCATCGACGTGGACACGCAAGTGGCGCAGCTGATCGCCTCGCCCGACGGCATCGTGCACTGGACCACGGCGCAGGACCCGTACCGCTTGGGCGCCCGCGGCCTGGAGGCCGCCATCCGCGCCGCGCGCAAAGAGCCGGTGGGCGAGTTCTACCAGTACGCCCCTTCGCCCACTTACACCAAGGACAGCCCGCAAGCCGCGCTGAAGTATGTCGCCGACCGCCGTTGAGGCCATCGCGGCGACGGCCCTGCGCAAGTCCTACCCCGGCGTGCAGGCGCTGCAGGGCGTGGACTTCCGCGTGGCCGCGGGCGAGGTGCGGGCGCTGCTGGGCAAGAACGGCGCGGGCAAGTCCACGCTGGTGAAAATCCTCTCCGGCGCCGAGGCGCCCGACACCGGCACGCTGCAGGTGGCGGGCCGCGCGGTGGCGGTGTTCACCCCCGGCCACGCCAACGCACTGGGCGTGGCCGCCGTGCACCAGGAGCTGAGCCTGGTGCCGGAGCTCAGCGTGGCCGAGAACGTGCTGCTGGGGCGCTGGCGCGGCTTTCGCAAGGGTGGCTTCATCGACCAGGCGGCGATGCGGCGCGCGGCGGCCACGGTGCTCGCGGAGTTCGGCGTGCCGCTGGACCCGGCGGTGAAGGTGAGCCGCCTGTCGATCGCGCAGCAGCAGCTGGTGGAGATCGCGCGCGGCCTCTCGTTCAGCCCGCGCGTGCTGATCCTGGACGAGCCCACCAGCTCGCTGTGCGCGTCGGAGGTGGAGATGCTGCTGAAGACGGTGCGCACGCTGGCCGAGCGCGGCGTGGCCGTCGTCTACGTGTCGCACCGCATGGACGAGATCCAGCGCGTGGCGCACAGCGTGACGGTGCTGCGCGACGGCCGCCACATCGCCACCGTGCCCATCGCCCAAGCGCCCACGGGCGAGATCGTGCGCTTGATGACGGGCGAGCCCGCAGGCGCGGTGCCTCAGCGCCGCCAGGGCGCCACGCCGGGCGGCGTGGCGCTGAAGGTCAGCGGCCTGTCCACCGCGGGCCGGCTCAAGGACGTGAGTTTCGAGCTGCGCCAGGGCGAGATCGTGGGCCTGGCGGGGTTGTTGGGCTCGGGCCGCACCGAGCTGCTGCGCGCCATCTACGGGCTGGACGCGATCATCGGCGGCGGCATCGAGGTGTTCGGCCAGCCGCCGCGGCGGCGCTCGCCGCGCGCCATGATCCGCCACGGCGTGGGCCTGGCGCCCGAAGACCGCAAGAAGGAGGGGCTGGTGCTGGACATGGGCATCGCCCACAACCTGGTGCTGTCGTGCCTGCACAAGGTGGTGCACCGCGCGATGCTGTCGCACCGCCGGCAGACGCAGCTGGCGCAGCGCAGCGCGGCGCGCCTGTCGGTCAAGCTGGCCAGCCTGGCCGACCCGGTGCGCAGCCTCTCCGGCGGCAACCAGCAGAAGGTGGTGCTGGGCAAATGCATCAACGCCGACGTGCGGATCTTCCTGCTGGACGAGCCCACGCGCGGCGTGGACATCGCGGCCAAGCAGCAGATCCACGAGCTGCTGCGCGAGCTGGCGGCCCAGGGCACGGCGGTGCTGGTGGCTTCGTCCGAGATGGAGGAGCTGATGCTGCTGTGCGACCGGCTGCTGCTGATGAAGGACGGCGCCATCGTGGGTGAGCGTGAGGTGGCGCAAACCGACCTCGCCGAGGTGATGGCCGTCGCCATGGGCGGCGCGCATGGATGGTTCGAGAACAGATAAATGGAGACAAGACGATGAACACCGACACCCTGGCCTCGGGCGAGGCGGCGCGCGGCACGCGTGGCGCGCTGCGCCTGGCGCATCTGGACGCGCAGATCAAGGGCCTGCTCGTGGCGCTGGCCGCGCTGTTCGCGCTGGCGGCGCTGTTCGCACCCCACTTCGCCACCACGGGCAACCTGTTGGATGTGCTGCGGCAGGCGGCCTTCACCGGCCTCATCGCTTACGGCATGACGCTGGTGATCGTGGCTGGCGAGATCGACGTGAGCGTGGGCTCGGCCATCGCGTTCTCCTCCGCGCTGTTCGGCACGCTGGTGGTGGGCTTGAAGCTGCCGCTGGCGCTGGCTGCGCTGCTCGTGGTGGTGGTGGGCACGCTGCTGGGCGCGGGTGCGGGCGCCATCCGCGCCTACTTCAACATCCCGTCCTTCATCGTCACCCTGGCGATGTTTTCCGCGCTGCGCGGCGGCGCGCTGCTCATCACCGACGCCATGCCCATCCCTATCCTGGACGAGGGCTTCCAGGCCTGGGGCAGCGGCTCGGTGCTGGGCGTCCCCGTGCCCGCGCTGCTGATGCTGGCGACCTTCGTGGTGTTCAGCGTCGTGGCCTCACGCACCGCCTTCGGCCGCTCGGTGTACGCCATCGGTGGCAACGCGGAGGCGGCGCATCTCTCCGGCATCCCCGTCCAGCGCATCCGCATGGTGCTGTTCGCGCTCACCGGCGGACTGGCCGCGCTCACCGGGCTGCTGATGACCTCGCGCCTGGGCGCGGGCAATTCCAACATCGGCTACGGCGTGGAGTTCGCGGTCATCACCTCGGTGATCGTGGGTGGCGCCAGCCTGTTCGGCGGCAGGGGCTCCATGCTGGGCACCTTGCTGGGCGGCCTGTTCATCGCGGTGCTGAACAACGCGATGGTGCTGCTGGGCATCAATTCCTATGCGCAGGAGGTGGCCAATGGCGTCGTGGTGCTGCTGGCGGTGCTGGTGAGCGCGCGCTCAAGGCCCGGAAAGCGCTGAGGGCACGGTCTCCATGCCAGCAGCGCGGCGCGCCAGCGCCATTGTGGCCGGCGCGCCCACTCTGCGTCGATCTTCACGCGAACAGGCCGCGGGCGTCGCGCTCGGCGGTGGCCATCGCGGCCTGCACAGGCTCCGCGGGCCCCGCGGTGCCGCCCACGTGCAGGGTGACCACGCGCTGCACGCCGATGAACCGGAGCACCGCTTCCAGGTGCGGCGACAGGAAATCGACGGGGCTGCCCAGAGCGCCCGGAACGCCGCAGACCAGGGCCAGCACCGCCAGCCGGGTCTGCAGCAGGCCACGCGGGCCGTCCGCGCCGAACTGGAAGGTGTGACCAGCCCGCACGATCTGGTCCACCCAGGCCTTCAATGCCGACGGTGCGCCGAAGTTGTACATCGGGGCGGCGATCAGCAGGGTGTCGGCGCGGCGCACCTCCGAGACGAGCGCGTCGGAGAGCGCCGTGGCTTCGCGCAAGGCAGGCGTCAACTGCTCGGGCGGTGTATTGAAGCCGGTGATGGTTGCCTGCGCGAGGTGCGTTGGAGCGGCAAGCGCGAGTTCGCGGTGCACCCGCTCGCCGTGCGGGTGGGCGCGCCGCCATTGGGCTTCAACGATGTCGCCCACTCGGCGGCTGTGCGAGCCGTCCGTGCGGGCGCTGGCATCGATGCGCAGCAGGCGGGAGGTTGGGGTCGAGGTGTTCATGTTCGCGGTCATTGGAAGGGGAGAGCACCAGTCTTTCAGTCAGTCACGCCTCGCAACAGCCCGCGCGCCACATGGCACTCGTGCAGCTTCCGCACGGATCGTGCCGACCCGATGCACTGCCCCGATGGAAACCACCCAGCTCAAGGTATTTCTTGAAGTGGTGCGGCAAGGCAGCTTCGCGGCCGCGGGGCGCCGCCTGGCGCTGGATCCGTCGGCTGTGACGCGCGCCATTGGGGCCCTGGAGCAGGCCTTGCAGGTGCGCCTGTTCAACCGCACCACGCGGCGCCTGGCGCTCACCAGGGCCGGCGCGGCCTTCTCCGAGCAAGCCGCGGCGGCCCTGGAGCAACTCGATCGCGCCGTGGACGAGGCGCGCAGCAGCGGCGGG
>NZ_DATIGV010000031.1:0-13135 GCF_035481345.1 Hydrogenophaga sp.
GCGGGCCGCTCTCAGAGCGGCTTCTTGATCAGGTTCGCGATCTCGCCCACCACCCCGCGGCGAAAGGCCAGCACGCAGATCACGAAGATCACGCCCTGCACCACCGTGACCCAGGCGCCGAGCTGGGCCAGGTAGTTCTGCATCGACACGATGATGGCCGCGCCCACCACGGGCCCGAACAGCGTGCCCATGCCACCCAGCAGGGTCATCAGCACCACCTCGCCCGACATGCTCCAGTGCACGTCGGTGAGCGAGGCCAGCTGGAACACGATGGCCTTGGTGGCGCCGGCCGCGCCGGCCAGGCCGGCCGAGAGAACGAAGGCCAGGTGCTTGTAGCGGTCGGTGTCGTAGCCCAGCGAGGTGGCGCGCGCCTCGTTCTCGCGGATGGCTTGCAGCACCTGGCCAAAGGGCGAGTGCACCACGCGCCAGATCAGCAGGAAGCCGGCGATGAAGACCACGAAGACCACCGCGTACATGGCCAGCGGCTGGCTCAGGTCGACGAGGCCGAAGAGCTGGCCGCGCGGCACGGCCTGGATGCCGTCCTCGCCGCCGGTGAACTTCGCCTGCAGGCTGAAGAAGAACACCATCTGCGCCAGCGCGAGTGTGATCATGGCGAAGTAGATGCCCTGGCGGCGGATGGCCAGGGCGCCGACCACCACGCCCAGCAGCACCGCGCAGCAGGTGCCAAAGAGGATGGCGAGTTCGGGCGTGAAGCCCCAGACCTTGGCCGCGTGTGCGGAGGCGTAGCCCGCGCCGCCCAGGAACATGGCGTGCCCGAAGGACAGCAGGCCGCCGAAGCCGATGAGCAGGTTGAACGCGCACGCGAACAGCGCGAAGCACATCACCTTCATCAGGAACACCGGGTACACCACCACGGGCGCGATCAGGAAGAACGCGGCCATGATGGCGAAGGCGATGACCAGGGACGAGTTGCCGGCGGGGGCCTTGTGGACGCTGCCCGCGTGGGCGATGGTGGTGGTCGTGCTGCTCATCGCGGCTTCACTTCTCGGTTCCAAAAAGGCCCGCGGGCCGGATCAGCAGCACGATGGCCATGATCACGAAGATCACCGTGCTGGAGGCCTCGGGGTAGAAGACCTTGGTGAGGCCTTCGATGATGCCCAGGCCGAAGCCGGTGAGGATGGCGCCCATGATGGAGCCCATGCCGCCGATCACCACCACCGCGAACACCACGATGATGAGGTCGGAGCCCATCTGCGGGCTGACCTGGTAGATGGGGGCGGCCATCACGCCAGCCAGCGCGGCCAGGCCCACGCCGAAGCCGTAGGTGAGCGTGATCATGCGCGGCACGTTCACGCCGAAGCCCTGCACGAGCGTGGGGTTCTCGGTGGCCGCGCGCAGGTAGGCGCCGAGCTTGGTGCGCTCGATGACGAACCAGGTGGACAGGCACACGATGAGCGAGGCCGCCACCACCCAGCCACGGTAGTTGGGCAGGAACATGAAGCCCAGGTTCTGCGCGCCCATGAGCTGCGACGGGATGGCGTAGGGCTGGCCCGAGGAGCCGTACTCGTGCCGGAACAGGCCCTGGATGATCAGCGCGATGCCGAAGGTCAGCAGCAGGCCGTAGAGGTGGTCCAGCTTGTACAGCCGCTTGAGCATCAGGCGCTCGATCAGCACGCCGGTGATGCCGACGACGATGGGCGCGATGATCAGCGCCCACCAGTAGCCGATGCCCAGCTTGTTGAGCAGCAGCCAGGCCACGAAGGCGCCCATCATGTACTGGGCGCCGTGCGTGAAGTTGATGATGTTGAGCAGACCGAAGATCACGGCCAGCCCCAGCGAGAGCAGGGCGTAGAACGAGCCGTTGATCAGCCCGATCAGCAACTGCCCGAACAGGGCCGCGGTGGGAATGCCGAAGATCTCGGTCATGCTCTGTGGACCCTCTCGCTTACTTCACCAGGGGGCACTCGCCGTCCTTGAGCGGACGGAAGGCCTGGTCGGCGGGGATGGTGGCGCGGACCTTGTAGTAGTCGTACGGCCCCTTGGACTCCGAGGGCTTCTTGACCTCGAACAGGTAGGCCGGGTGGATCTTGCGACCGTCGGGGCGGATGGTGCCCTTGCCGAACAGCGGGTCGTCGGTCGGCAGTTCCTTCATCTTGGCGATGGTCTTGGTCCCGTCGTCCGTCTTGCCGGCTTCCACCGCCTTCAGGTAGTGCAGCACCGCGGCGTAGACGCCGGCGTGGTCGGCGCTGGGGTACTTGCCGCCGTTGCGCTCCGCGAAGCGCTTGCTCCAGGCGCGGGTCTGGTCGTTCAGGTCCCAGTAGAAGGTCTCGGTGAACACCAGGCCTTGCGCGGTGTTCAGGCCCAGGCCGTGGATGTCGGGCAGGAACACCAGCAGGCCGGCCAGGTTCTGGCCGCCCTTGACGATGCCGAACTCGGCCGCCTGCTTGATGCTGTTGATGGTGTCGCCGCCGGCGTTGGCCAGGCCGATGATCTTGGCCTTGGATGACTGGGCCTGCAGCAGGAAGGAGCTGAAGTCGCTGCCCGGGAAGGGCGTGCGCACCTTGCCCAGCACCTTGCCGCCGTTCTTGAGCACCACCGCCTCGGTGTCGCGCTCCAGCGCGTGGCCGAAAGCGTAGTCGGCGGTCAGGAAGAACCAGGTGTCGCCACCGGTCTTCACGATGGCGCTGCCGGTGCCATTGGCCAGCATCCAGGTGTCGTACAGCCAGTGCACGGTGTTGGGGCTGCAGGCCTTGCCACTCAGGTCGGAGGTGGCCGCGCCGGTGTTGACGAAGGCCTTGCCCTTTTCCTTGGTGATCTGGTTGATGGCCAGCGCCACGGAGGAGGTGGGCACGTCGAAGATCGCGTCGACCTTCTCCACGTCGTACCACGTGCGCGCCACGGTGGAGCCGACGTCGGGCTTGTTCTGGTGGTCGGCCGAAACGACCTCGACCTTCAGCCCCTTGGCGGCGGCGCCGTAGTCTTCCACGGCCATGCGCGCGGCCAGCACCGAGCCCGGGCCGCCGATGTCGGCGTACAGGCCGGACATGTCGTTCATCACGCCGATCTTGATCACCCCATCGGAGATCTGCGCCTGCGCAGCCCCCGCCGTCAGCAGCGCCGCGGCGGCGGTGGCCAGCAGCTTCGTCGTCATCCTCTTCATGTCGTCGTCTCCTTCAGTCAGTGTGAACGTGGAAAGACCCACCCGGCGTTGTTCAGACGCCGAGGTACTCGTGCAACATGCCCATCTTGGCGTCGAGCTCGGCAGCGGAGAAGCCTTCGACGATGCGGCCATGTTCCATGACGTAGAAGCGGTCGGCCAGCGGCGCCGCGAAACGGAAGTTCTGTTCGACCATCACGATGGTGAAGCCGCGCTCGCGCAGCGTGCGGATGGTGCGCGCCAGCGTCTGCACGATCACCGGCGCCAGGCCTTCGGAGATCTCGTCGAGCAGCAGCAGCTTGGCGCCGGTGCGCAGGATGCGCGCGACCGCAAGCATTTGCTGCTCACCGCCCGACAGGCGCGTGCCCGGGCTGTTGCGCCGTTCCTTGAGGTTGGGAAACAGACCATAGAGTTCGTCGAGCGGCATGCCGCCGTCGGCCACCACGGGCGGCAGCAGCAGGTTCTCCTCGCAGCTCAGGCTGGCGAAGATGCCGCGTTCCTCGGGGCAGTAGCCCAGGCCCAGGCGCGCCACCTGGTGCGTGGACATGTTCACCGTCTCCTGCCCGAACAGGCGGATGGAGCCCGTGCGCTTGCCCACCATGCCCATGATGGACTTCAGCGTGGTGGTGCGGCCCGCGCCGTTGCGGCCCAGCAGGGTCACCACCTCACCGCGGTGCACCTTCAGGTCGACGCCATGCAGGATGTGCGACTCGCCGTACCAGGCGTTCACGCCGCTGAGGCTGAGCAGTTCTTCGGTGGCCATGTCAATGGGCTCCCTGCAACTGCGCTTCGGCGCTGCCCATGTAGGCCTCCAGCACCTGCGGGTTGGCCGACACGGTGGCGTAGTCGCCTTCGGCGATCACCTGGCCGCGCTGCAGCACGCTGATGGTGTCGGCGATGCTGGACACCACGTTCATGTTGTGTTCCACCATCAGCACCGTGCGGTTGGCCGACACCTTCTTGATGAGCTGTGTCACGCGCTCCACGTCTTCGTGGCCCATGCCCTGCGTGGGTTCGTCCAGCAGCATCAGCTCGGGCTCGGTGGCCAGGGTGGTGGCGATCTCCAGCGCGCGCTTGCGGCCGTAGGGCAACTCCACCGTCACCCAGTCGGCGAACTCGGCCAGGCCCACCGTTTCCAGCAGTTCCATCGCGCGCGCGTCCAGGTTGTCCAGCACCTTCTTGCTCTTCCAGAAATGGAAGGACTGCCCCGTGGCGCGCTGCAGGCCGATGCGCACGTTCTCGCGCACGCTCAGGTGCGGGAAGGTGGCGGAGATCTGGAAGGAGCGCACCATGCCCCGGCGGGCCACCTGCGCGGACTTCTGCGCGGTGATGTCCTCGCCGTTGTAGAGGATCTGCCCGCGCGTGGGGATGAGGAACTTGGTGAGCAGGTTGAAGACGGTCGTCTTGCCTGCGCCATTGGGTCCGATGAGGGCGTGGATCTGGCCGCGTTGCACGCGCAGGTTCACGTCGTTCACGGCGACGAAGCCCTTGAACTCCTTGACCAGTCCGCGGGCTTCGAGGATGCAGTCGCTGTGGGTGTTCGTTGCCATGTAGGAGGGGCATTGTGGGCATGCCACCCGCATGAAGGATGAGGGGAAACCCCACGGAGCATGGCTGCGCTGCTATGGAATTCAGGCTGCTGCAAGCTTGGGCGGCGCCGGCTGTCACACAGGCAACAGCCGGCGACTGTCAGCCGGCCGACAGTCGCGCGGGGGCGCACGCCGCTGGTGCACACTGCCCGCGATGAACCAGCACCTTTTCGACCGGGCCATCGCGCTCGACACCCTTGCACCGGGCCGCTGCGCGGGCCGCACCGATCCGGCCTGGGCCAACATGGTCGGGCCGTTCGGCGGTGTCACCGCGGCCACCGCGCTGCAAGCCATCCTGCTGCACCCCGATCGCCTGGGCGAACCGGTGGCGCTCACCGTCAACTTCTGCGCCGCGCTCGCCGACGGCGCCTTCGAGGTCGAGGCCCAGGCGGTGCGCACCAACCGCTCCACGCAGCACTGGGCGGTGAGCATCGAGCAGGCCGGCGAGACGGTGCTCACGGCCACCGCGCTCACCGCCACGCGGCGCGAGACCTGGGGCGCGCAGGAAGTGCGCGCGCCGCAGGTGCTCTCACCCGCGGGCTTGGGGCGCCCGCAATTGCCGGCCGCGGTGGAATGGGTCAAGCGCTACGACATGCGCTTCGCCGAGGGGCCCATCCCGCGGGTGTGGGACGGCGAAGGAGAGAACAGCCGCACCGTCCTGTGGGTGCGGGACGAGCCGCCGCGCGCCCTGGACTTCACCAGCCTCACCGCGCTGTGCGACGTGTTCTACCCGCGCGTGTGGCGCCGCCGCGCCACGCGCGTGCCGGCGGGCACCGTGTCGATGACGGTCTATTTCCACGCGGGCAGCGCCGAACTCGCGGCGGTGGGGGACGGCTGGCTCATCGGCCAGGCCGAGTCCAGCGCCTTGCGCAACGGCTACTTCGACCAGCGCGCGCACCTGTGGAGCCAGGCGGGCGTGCTGCTGGCGACGACGCACCAGGTCGTCTACTACAAGGAGTAGGCGCCGGGCGCGGGCGAGTTCAGGGCCGGCCCAGGAACAGGTACAGCCCCGTGAACCCCTTGGGCGCGCTCACCACGCTCAGGTACAGCGGGCCAATGCCCGTGTCCGCGCCCACGAACAGGCTGCCGCCCGCCAGCAGGTTGCTGAACGACACCTCGCGCCGGTCCAGCCACGCGTTGCCGGCCTCGATCGATCCGCCCACGAACAGCGCGCGCGCGATGCCCACGTTCCAGGGCAGGCGGCGGTAGTAGGTGAGGCGGCCAAAGGCCAGGTAGTTGCCCGCCACCTGGCCCGAGCGGAAGCCCGAGAGGTTCTGGAAGCCGCCCAGCGAGTACTCGTCGATCGCACCGATCGGGATGTTGTTGGCGTGCGCGAAGCGCAGGCCCATGTTGAAGGTGTGTTCGCCGAAGCTGCGAACGCCCGTGAACGAGCCTTCCACGCGCGCGAAGCTGCTGCGCTCGCCGCCACGCACGTGGCGCTTGCCCACCACCACTTCGCCGAACGCGCGGTAGCCGCGTGAGGGGAAGTTGGCGTAGTCGAGCTGGTCGGCCATCACGGCCGCGCGCACGCCGGCCTCGCGCCAGTGCACGTCCAGCACTTGCGAGTCGATGCCGAAGCCCGGTTGCACGAGCTCCAACTCGGACTGCCGCGCGCTCGTGATCACGCCCAGTCGCATGTCGCCCACCGAACCCTGACGGCCGATCGGCCAGCCGATGTCCGCGCCCAGCCGCAGCGACTCGCGCTGGATGCGCGCCAGCGGTCGGCTCTCGCTGTCGTACAAGTCCACCTTGCGCACGGTGATGTCGCCGTAGCCCGCGACGAAGGTGTCGCCGCGCAGCCCCAGCGGCTGGTAGATCTCGGAGTACAGCCCCAGCGTCTCGCCCAGTTGCACGCGGTTGCGCCACTCGGTGCCGCTGGGCGTCAGCCAGTGCCGGTTGTGGCTGATGCGCAGGTTGAACGCGCCCTCGCCGCGGAAGTCGGTACGCAGGTCGATGCCCACGCGCAGGTAGTTGGGTCCCCAGTTGTTCTCGCGCAGGCCCACCACCAGGTCTTCGCCGCCGCTGTCGGGGTCGCGCACCAGGCGGTAGTCCACGCGCTCGTAGTCGCCGCTGGCGGCCAGGGCCTCCATGTCGTGTTCGATGACGCCCACGTCGGCGCGCTGGCCCTTGAGGTGCTCCAGCCCCACGCCCAGTCGCTCGGCGCGCGCCTCGTCCACGCCCTCGAAGCGGATGCCCGCGATGGTGCCCACGCGCGTGGCGTTGAGCTCGCTCTGCGTGCGCCGCGCCTGCGTCCAGGCGGCGTACTCGCGCTCACCCACCGAGAAGCGCTCCAGCGCGGCGTTCACCGTCTGGCCGTACTCGTTGCCCAGTTGCACCAGCGCCTGCGCCTGGTCGAAATCGGCCGAGGTGAGCTTGCCCAGCGGTGGCGTGAGCAGCAGGTCGCGCGGCGTGAGCATGGCGATGCTGGCCTTGACGTTCTGCTCGGTGAGGATGTGCACCATCTGCGTGGTGATGCCCACCAGCGAGTAGAGCGTCTCGCGCCCGGCCAGCGGCGTGCCGATGTTGACCGCGATGATCACGTCGGCGCCCAGTTCGCGCGCCACGCTCACCGGCAGGTTGTTCACCAGGCCGCCGTCGCCCAGGATGCGCCCGTCCAGCCCCAGCGGCGAAAACACCCCCGGCACCGACATGCTGCCGCGCAGCGCCGCGGCCAGGTCGCCGCGGTCCATCACCACCTCCTGGCCGGTCTCCATGTCGGTGGCCACCGCGCGAAAGCGCGTGGGCAGCGCGTCGAAGCTGCTCAGGTGGCGCGTGGGCAGGGTGTAGCGGCGCAGCAGCATTTCCAGCGAGCGCGAGGAGACCGCGCCCGTGGGCAGGCGGAACTCACCGTCGCGAAACCCGAGCAAAAGCACGGGCGAGAGCTCGAAGTCCTCCTCCTTGCGCCGCTGCGACAGGATCTGGCGCGGCTGGCGCGTATTGAACAGGCCGTTCCACTCCACCGACAGGATCTCGCGCTCGAGCTGCTCGCCCGTCATGCCGCTGGCGTACAGGCCGCCGATGATGGCGCCCATGGAGGTGCCGACGATCAGGTCCACCGGCACGCGCGCGGCCTCCAACGCCTTGATCACGCCCACGTGCGCGAAACCGCGCGCGCCGCCGCCCGAGAGCACCAGCGCCACGCGCGGGCGTGGCTGAGGAGGCAGGGGCGTCTGCGCGGGCCGGGCCGTGGGGGCCTCCTGGGCTTGCGGCAGCTTGTCCTGCGCATGGGCCGGGGCGATTGCCAGGCCAAGGCCCGGCAACAGGAACGGCAGCAGCAGCAGGAACGGCGGTCGCGACGGACGGTGCAGGCGAAGGCGCATGAGCGTCGTGTGAGAGACAGGTCGAGGGAGGCAAGTCTAGGGCGCGCCAGGGGCCTTCGTGGTAACTTGCCCGGCTGCTGTTCTCAACCCATTCCAGCGAACGACCATGAGCGACATCCTCGTCCACACCGAAGCCGGCATCCGCACCGTCACCCTCAACCGCGTCGACAAGAAGAACTCCATCACCTCGGCCATGTACGGCGCCATGGCCGACGCCCTGGCCAGCGCGGTGGACGATGCCGCCGTGCGCGTGGTGCTGCTGCAGGGGCATGAGACCGTGTTCTCCGCCGGCAACGACATCGGCGACTTCCTCAACAAGCCGCCGGCCGGCCTGGACTCGCCGGTGTTCCGCTTCCTCAAGGGCATCGCCACCTTTCCCAAGCCGCTGCTGGCCGCGGTGTGCGGCCCGGCCGTGGGCGTGGGCACCACGCTGCTGTTCCACTGCGACCTGGTCTATGCGGGCGACAACGCTGCCTTCTCCATGCCCTTCGTCAACCTGGGCCTGTGCCCCGAGGCCGCCAGCAGCCTGCTGGTGCCGCAGATGCTGGGCTATCACCGGGCGGCCGAGGCCCTGCTGCTGGGCGAGCCCTTCATGGCCGAGGCCGCGCTGGAGGTGGGCCTGGTCAACCGCGTGCTGCCGCCCACCGAGGCCAACGACTATGCGCAATCGGTGGCGAAGAAGCTCGCGGCCAAGCCGCTGAGCTCACTGGTGGAGACCAAACGGCTCATGAAGAAGGGGCAGGGCGAGTTGGTGCTCAAGACCATCGCGGAGGAAGGCGAGAGCTTCGGCCGCATGCTGCGCGAGCCGGCGGCGAAGGAGGCCTTTGGCGCGTTCATGGAGCGCCGCAAGCCGGATTTTTCGAAGGTCTGAGGGAGTGGGAACGCCCAGGGCGGGCGCCCACCCGGCCTTCGTGGCCGCTGTCAGCTGAGGTGCTTGCCCACCAGGCCGGTCATCTCGAACATGGTGACCTCATCCTTGCCGAAGACCGCCTTGAGCTTGGCATCCGCCAGGATGTTGCGCTTGTTCTTCGGGTTCTGCAGGTTGTTGGCCTTGATGTACTCCCACATCAGCTTTACCACTTCGGTGCGGGGCTGAGGCGTCGAGCCGATCACGGCGGCCAGCTCGGGGCTGGGCTTGAGGGCACGGTTGAACGCGGTTTGCTTTTTGGCAGTGGTCATCGATGTCTCGTCCATTGAAAACGGGAATTCTAGGGTGCTTGCCCTCAGGCAGGTGGGTTTGAGTCCGACCTGCTGTCAGCGGCATCGCCTAGCATGCGCGGTTGTTCCCTCGCAGGCCACGCCATGTCCGACGACACCACCGAACGCGCCAAGGCGCACTTCTTCTCCGGCAACGCGCATTTCGAAGCGGGCCGCCTCGCCGCCGCGCGCACCGACTACGAGGCCGCCCTCGCGCTCGTGCCGGGGCGGCCCTCGGTGCTGGCCAACCTGGGCGTCACCTTGTGCCGCCTGGGCGAATGGGACGCCGCCATCAGGCAACTCGACGCCGCGTTGCTCGCCGACCCCACGCACCGCGACGCCTGGGCCGCACTGGGCCTGAGCCGCGAGGCCAAAGGCCAGTGGGCCGGCGCCGCGCACGCGCTGCGCCAGGCCATCGCGCTGGGCGCGCAGGTGCCTGGTCTGTTCCTGTCCATCGCCCAATGCGAGCTGCGGCAGGACCGCCTTCGCGAGGCCTTGCAGGCGCTCGACGACGCGCTCGCCATCGACCCGCGCGAACCCGAGGTCTGGAGCCAGCGCGGCCACCTGATGCGCGAAACCGGCCAATTGAAAGAAGCCGCGCGCTGCTACGAAGAAGCCTTGAAGCACGGCGGCGAGCCCGCGCTGCACCGCCACTTCCTCGCCGCGGTGCAGGACCTGCGCGATCCGCCGCCGCCACCACCGGTGTACGCCGGGGCGCTGTTCGACCAGTACGCCGACGAGTTCCAGGACCACCTGCTTGCGCAGCTCAAATACGCCGCGCCCGAGACCTTGCTCAAGCCACTGCTGAGCGATGGCCGCCGCCTGGGTCTGGCGCTGGACCTGGGCTGCGGCACGGGCTTGTGTGGACGGCTCATCGCGCCGCACGCGGATGCCGTCGATGGCGTGGACGCGTCGCGCGCCATGGTCGAGCGCGCCCGCGCCAGCGGCGTCTACCGCGAGGTGGCGCATGGCGACCTGCTGGGCTTCCTGCGCGCCAGCGCGGCACCGGTCGACCTCATCGTCGCGGCCGACGTCTTCATCTACGTGGGCCCGCTCGACGAGGTCTTCGCCGCCGCCGCCGCGCGCCTCGCGCCGGGCGGCAGCTTCGCCTTCAGCGTGGAGCAGGCCGACGCCGACCGCGACCTGCAGCTGCGCCCGAGCCTGCGCTACGCGCACTCGCGCCAGCTCATTGAACGCCTGGCCGCCGCGCACGGTCTGGCGGTGCAGGCCATCGAGGCCGGACCGATCCGCGAGGAGCAGGGCCGGCCGGTGATGGGGTGGTACGCGTGGCTGCAGCGGGCGACGGCTTGAGCCTTCATCGCCCCGGCCGCACCGTGATCACCAGCCCCGCCATCACGATGCCCAGGCCCAGCCATTCGCTGGCCTGGGGCACGTGGCCCAGCACCGGCCAGGCCATCAGCGCCGCGATACCCGGCGCCAGCGCGGGAAACACCGCCGCGCGAGACGGCCCCAGCAGCGCCACCATGCGCGAATAGGTGTACAGCGTGCCGGCACCGGCGATGACGCCCTGCACCAGCACCTCCACCGCCAGCACGGACGGCGCGGCCGACAGCAGCCGCTCGGTGCCGGCCCAGGCGAAGTACGCCGGCACGTAGGTCAGCAGCGCCACCACCGAGATGACCGCCGTGGCCAGCAGCGGGTCCAACCGCTCACGGCGCATGACGATGCCGAAGCCGGCCCACAACGTGCCGGCGAGCAGGAACATCGCATCGCCCAGCAAGGCGCGCGGGGTGAGGCTGCCCAGCGACACGCCCGAGAGCACCAGCAGGCCGCCGACCACCACGCCAATGCCCAGCGCCTTGCGCGCCGTGAAGCGCTCGCCCAGCACCCAGATGGCCAGCAGCGTGCCCATCACGCTCATGGCGGTGAAGGGGAACACGGCCGCGTGGCTGGGCGGCGCCCACTGCAGCGCGCCGAACATCAACAGGCCGAAGGGCGGGCCGGCCAGCAGGCTCACCGCCAGCCAGGCGCGCCAGCGGCGCCGCAGGCCCGCGGCGTCGCGCCGCAGCGCGATCCACAGCACCGGCAGCGTGAGCAGGCCGGCGACGCCGAAGCGCAGCACGGTCATGTCCTGCGCGGCCAGTCCCTGCGCCACGCCCCAGCGCGCGAACACGGTGTAGAGCGCGCCGATGCTCGCGGCCACCAGCCCCACGGCGATGCCGCGCCGCAAGGTGGCCGTGTCGCCCAGCGCCGCACCGGCCGGCAGCGACGGCGCGGTCGGTGCGGTAACGGGTGCCGCGAGGGGGCGCACGGCATTCGCGTTCGTGCAGGCCATGTGCCTCAGGCCTTCAAGGCCGGCGCGGCCGGGAAGTCCACGGGCACCTGGGTCACGCCATGCAGGTAGTTGGTGATCACCTTGTCGCCGATGGTCACGATCGCATCGACCACGTTTTCGCGCGTCCAGCCCGCGTCGAGCGCGGCCTGCAGGTCCTCGGCACTGGTGTGGCCCCGGGTCTCCACGACGCGGCGCGTGAAGCGCGCCAGCGCGTCGAGCTTGGGGTCGAAGCTGGCGCGGCCCGCGCGGATCTCCAGCACCTGCGCGTCGCTGAAGCCGTGCATCTTGCCGATGACGGTGTGCGCGGCCAGGCAGTACTCGCATTCGTTGTACTGGCTCACCACGAGGTTGATGACCTCGCGGGCCTTGCCGGTGATGGACGATTTCGCGTTCTGCAGCGCCAGGTAGCTGGAGAGCGCCTGGTTCGAGTGCGCCAGGGTGGCATACAGGTTGGGCACCTTGCCCAGGCCCTTCTGCAGGTTGTCGAAGAGCGCCTGGTTGACGGGGCTGACCTCGTCGCGCGAGGGCACGGTGAAGAGGGCGGTGGTGGCGGTGGTCATGTCAATCTCCTGAAGCCTTGTCGGGGTGGAAGGGGCGTCGCGCGGCGTGGAATGCACTGTGATTGATGCGTGAATCTGCCGGTAGACTGCGCGACGGCCTAAATCAAATTCCAAACAGGAATGAAAGGAGCCACCGATGGACCGCCTGACCGGCATGCAGGTCTTTGTGCGCGTGGTGGAGCGCGGCAGCTTCTCGGCGGTGGCGCGCGAACTGGGCAGCACGCAAGGCGCCGTGAGCAAACAGGTGGCCGCGCTGGAGCGCGCCCTGGGCGCGCGCCTGCTGAGCCGCACCACGCGATCGCTGGCGCTCACCGACGAGGGTGAGCGCTACTTCGAGCGGGCGAGGCGCCTGGTGGCTGAGGTGGAAGAGGCGGAGGCCGAGTTGCGCGACGGCGCGCAGCACCTCAAGGGGTGGTTGCGCGTGGCGGCATCGGTGGCCTTCGGGCGGCTGAAGATCATGCCGCTGCTGCCCGAGTTCCTGCGCCTGCACCCCGACGTGCGCGTGGACCTGCGCCTGGACGACGGCTTCATCGACCTGGTGGAAGAGGGTGTGGACGTGGCGGTGCGCATCGGCGAGCTGGCCGACAGCAGCCTGGTGGCGCGCCGCGTCGGCACCACCGTGAGGCGTGTGTACGCGGCGCCCGAGTACCTGTCGCGCTGCGCGGGTGGGGCCGGTTCCCCGCGCGAGCCGCAGGACCTGCTGGCGCACGAATGCATCGTGTACACCGGCCTGGCCACGCGGCACCAGTGGTCGTTCACCGCCGGCGAAGGCGCGAGCCAGCCCCCCGGCACGCAGCAGACGGTGGCCGTGACGGGGCGGCTGCAATGCAACAACTCCGAGGTCGTGCGCGAGGCCGTGCTCGCCGGGCTGGGCGTGGCGCACACCCCCTGCTGGCTGTTCGGGGTCGAGGCGCGCAACCACCAGGTGATCGAGTTGCTGCCGGGCTGGCGCTCGCCCGACCTGCCCATCCACCTGGTGAGCCCGGTGCAGCGGCGCCAGTCGGCCAAGGTGCGCGCGTTCGGCGACCACGTCGCGGCGCGGCTTGACCCGCCGC
>NZ_DATIGV010000032.1:0-5780 GCF_035481345.1 Hydrogenophaga sp.
ACCCGGCCCCGCGGCCGAACCGGCCACCGCGCCCGCCACCGCGCTGCCGACCGCACCCGCCGTGGCGTCGGCGCCTGTCGGCCCCCCCGCCAACGAACCCCGCACCTGCTGGCAAGCCAGCGGCCTCACCCCCGAGCAGGCCGAGCTGCTGCGCGCCGAGCTGCGCCTGCTCGGGCTGGGTGCGGACGATTGGCAGCTCAGCGAGAACCGCAGCCCCGGCCGCTGGATCGTGTACATGGGGCGCTACGACAACGCCGAGCAGGCCAGCCGCAAGAAGGCCGAGCTGCGCGGACTGGGCATCGACTTTCGCGACGTGAACACCAGCGGCCTGGCGCCGGGCATCGCGCTGGGCACCTTCTCGAGCGAGGAGGCCGCGCAAGAAGGCCTGCAGCAGGCCGAACGGCGCAACGTGCGCACCGCGCGTGTGGTGCAGGAACGGGCCGAGAGCCTGAGTTACTCGCTGCGCTTGCCCGCCATCGGTGAGACGCTGCGCGCGCGCATCGAAGGCCTGGGGCCGGCCATGGCGGGGCGCAGCCTGCAGCGCTGCGCTTGAATCCCGTCGCGCTTCAGCGCCGCCGGTTCGCCCACACGAGCCCCGCACCCCAGAGCGCCAGCGCCAATCCCCACCAGCCTCCGAAAGAGCCGCCACCGCCGCCGCTGGCCGCCGCAGTGGCCGCCGGCGCCACCGCCCGCACGACGATGGCGTCGCTGCCGTCGTCGCCGTTGCTGTCGGTGACGGTGAGGCGGAACACCCAGCGGCCTTCAACCGACGGGAGTTGCAGGCTGGTGAGCGCCTGCGTGCCGTTCGGGATCACCACCGCCGGACCGCTGTCCAGCGACCATTGGTGGCTCGCGATGGTGGCCGGCCCAAGCGCCACGCTGGAGCGGCCGTCAAGCGTGATGACGGCGCCTGGCACCACCGTGCCCACGGGCTGGATGACCGCGGCCGGGCCGATCGAGAGTTGCAGAGCGGTATTGGCGTCAAGCAGACCCGCGCCACAGGTGTTGGCGCTGCAGTGGCAGACCTGGGTGTTGGCCGCACCGCAGACCGGCCCCGCCGGCCCCAGAGGCTGGAGGTGTGGGCGCGCGCCGGCCTGCATACGTTCGATCAGGGCGCGGGGGGTCAGGGCCGCGTTGCGGGCGAGCATGAGGCTGGCCACGCCCGCGGCCAACGGCGCGGAGAAGCTGGTGCCCTGCTTGTAGCCATAGGTCTCGACGCCCGGGTTGGTGAAGCCCGAGTCCGACGTGGCGTAGAGCAGATTGTTCGGGAAGTTCTCCAGGGAGCCTCCGGGTGCCGCCAGGGCCACCCCGGCACCGAAGCTGGAATAGTCGGCCTTGGCGCCGTCGCGCCGCACGGCCGCCACGGCCATCACGCCGTCGCAGTCGGCCGGGCGCATCAGCGGAGCCGAGAGGTTGCCAGCGGCCACCACCAGGAGAGCACCGGCGGCGGTCACATCGTCCACCGTGGACTGGTAGGCCGCGCTGCAAGCGGAACTGCCGCTGAAGCTCAGGTTGATCACTTTCGCGGGGTTGGTATTGGCCGGGGCACCCGCCACCGGCAGACCTGCGGCCCAGCGCACGCCGTCAAGCAGATCGGACACCAGCGCGCCGCACTTGCCCGACACCCGCACCGGCAGGATCTTTGCCTGCCAGTTGACGCCCGCCACGCCCTGGCTGTTGTCTGTCGCCGCCGCGATCTGGCCGGCGATGAAGGTGCCGTGCCAGGAGCTGAAGTCCACCTCGCATCCGGCGAACAGGGGATCGTTGTTGCGCTCGGTGGGAGACACCCAGTCGCCCGGATCACTGGGGTCGGCGTCGCGGCCATCGCCATCGTTGGCCACGTGCAACTCGCTGACGAAGTCGTGTCCGGGCAGGAGCTTGCCGGCCAGGTCCGAGTGGCCCAGGCGCACGCCGCTGTCGACCACCGCCACCACGGTGGTGTTGACGCCGGTATGGAGGTCCCAGGCGGGCGTCAGGTTGAGCCCGGCCAGCTCGGGAATGGCGTCTGCAGGGCCGCGCAGGTACCACTGATTGCCATAACCCACGTCGTTCGGCACCGCCTGCCGCCGCACCAGCACATCGGGCTCGACCCAGGCGACATCGGGGTGCAGGCGCACGCGGCGCATCGCGTCGCTCAGGTCCTGGCCTTTCATCGGCCGGTCGAAGCGCAGCAGCGCGGCGCGGCCCGCTTCGCCCACGGACCGGGCCCGCACGCCGGTGTCGCGGGCGAGTTGTTCGGTGCGTTCGCGCGAGCGCTGGGTGGCGCGTTGCCAGGCGCTGGCCATTCGGGCACCCCGGTCGGCCCAGGGGCCGCGGTCGGTTTCCTCGCGGCTCAAGGGGTTCACCCCGTCGCGGTAGCCCACGATGAGGCCGAATCCCACCGGCTCGCCACCGGCCACGGGCGGCGCGGCGAGCGATCCGCCCGCCGCCACACCGATCAACGCCAGAAGCCCGGCTCGCAACATATTGGCCAACATCCGGGATTTGTAGCACGCGCTCGCGCCTGTGTCGGCCGCGTGACGACCGGAACCCCGGGGGGTTCCCTAGGCGGTTGCAATTGATACGGGATCAGCAGACGGCCGGTCGTGCGTCCAGGCCATCGAACCAGGCCAGGGCCTCGTTCCACAGGGGTTGGGCGCGCGGGCGGAAGTAGCCCATGTGCCCGATCGGCCCCAGGCCTTGGCGACGCGAGTCCAGCGTCACGGCCCTGACGGGCGCGTTGCGGTAGCCGGCCATGAACGCGTCGCGCGAGGCGGGCGGCGCCCAGGCGTCATCCAGCGCGTTGACGGCCACGATGGGGAAACGCACGGCGTCGAAGCGCGCGGTCACCTCGCGCATCTGCGGGTCGTCGAAGAAGTAGCGCGGGAAGCGGCACCAGTGGCGCCACTGGCGGTAGACGTCGATGGGCAGGTCCTCGCCCATGCCGAGCTTGCTCCAGGGCAGATAGCCGGCCACGCGCGTGGCCACAGGCCCGATGAGGTTCCACATGATCTGCACGCGCAGGCGCTCCAGCGGCGGCATCCAGCCGTGCCAGCCGGCGCCGGTGGCGAAGGTGTAAGCCGCGTCCACGTGCTCGGGGTGGGGCAGCAGGCCAAGGGCATGGCCTCCGTAGGAATGGCCCACCAGCCACAAGGGCACGCCAGGCGCACGCATGGCGGCCACGGCCGCGGCCAGATCGAGCCGGCCCCAGTCGAGGTAGTCCATGCGAAAACCCCTCAAGCTCTTGGGCGCGGACCGACCGATGCCCCGGTAGTCGAGCGTCAGCACGTCGATGCCCTGGGCCGCGACGTGCTGGGCGAAGCGCTTGTAGAAGCCTTGCGGCACCGCCGTGGCGCCACCCACCACCAGGTGGGCGCGCGGCGGCACGGGGCCGCGGTAGCGCAGGGCCGCGAGGGGGTAGCCGTCGGCGGCGGTGAGGGTGAGCGGTTCGATGCGCACGGCATCGGTGCCGTTGTCCGCGGTGGTGGGGTTCATGGCGGTGGCTCCTGGAGGGCGTTCGGGGACGGGCTGGCCAGCAAGGCCAGCAGGGTGTCGGTGGCGCGCTGGATGGGCTCGACGCTGTGGGCCACGCGCGACTGCAGCAGCCCGCCTTCGTAGGCCGCCACGATCAGCGCGGCCAGGCCCTGCGCGCGTTCCGCCGGCAGGCCGGCGTTGAGCAGCCCCAGGGCGATGCGCTCGCGCACGCGCCCGAAGGCGCGCGCCAGGGCTTCTCGCAGGGCTTGATCCTCGGAGCGCGATTCGAGCGCCACCGTGGCCAGCGGGCAGCCGGCCTCGAAGCCCGTGTCCTGCAGCCGGGCGGTGGCACCGGCGATCCAGCGGCGCATGGCCTGCAGCGGGTCCGGCGTGGTGGCGAGCAGCTTGTCGAGGCCGCCGGTCATGCGCTCCACCACCCGGTCGATCGCGGCGATGGCCAGCTCGGTCTTGCCGCCCGGGAAGTGGTGGTACAGCACGCCCTTGGGCGCCTGGGCCACCTGCAGCAGTTCGGTCAGGCCGATGCCGTGCAGACCCCGGCGGCGCAGGGCGTCGGTCATGGCCGCGATCAGGCGGTCGCGGGCGGGTTCGACGGGCGGTGGGGCGGGCATGCGAGGCATTGTCTAGACCGATCGGTCTAGGGTCAATGACCCAGGAGGTCCAGCTGTCGTCCGCGCGACGCCCGGCGACAGCCGAGGAGGCCTGCGACGACAATGCCCGGCCCGGGCGCACCGCTTGCCCGACCCGCCAGAGCCACTGCCATGAACTCCACTGCCTACCTCTACCTCGGCATTGCCATCGTGGCCGAGGTCGCCGCCACCACGGCGCTCAAGGCCTCCGAGGGCTTCAGCCGGCTTTGGCCCAGCCTGGCTGTGCTGATCGGCTACTCCATTGCTTTCTATTTCCTGTCGCTCACCCTCAAGACCATGCCCACGGGGATCGCCTACGCCATCTGGTCGGGCGTGGGCATCGTGCTGATCTCACTGCTGGGCTGGCTGGTCTATCGGCAGACGCTGGACCTGCCCGCCCTGCTGGGCATGGGGCTGATCCTGGCGGGCGTGCTGGTGATCAACCTGTTTTCGAAGAGCAGCGCGCATTGAATGCGCGGGCATGAAAAAGGCGCCCGAAGGCGCCTTTTCCGCGGAACGGAGCGCGGCCCTTACTTGGCCACCACGCGCGCCATCTCCAGGCACTTGTTGGAGTAGCCCCACTCGTTGTCGTACCAGCTCACCACCTTGATGAAGGTGCCGTCCAGCGCGATGCCGGCGTCGGCGTCGAAGATGGAGGTGCGGGCGTCGCCGCGGAAGTCGGTGGCCACCACCTTGTCCTCGGTGTAGCCCAGCACGCCCTTGAGCTTGCCCTCGCTCTGCGCCTTCATCTCGGCGCAGATCTCGGCGTAGGTGGCGGCGCTGTTGAGCTCCACCGTCAGGTCGACCACGGAGACGTCGCTGGTCGGCACGCGGAAGGACATGCCGGTGAGCTTCTTGTTGAGCTGAGGGATCACCACGCCCACCGCCTTGGCCGCGCCGGTGCTGCTGGGGATGATGTTCTCCAGGATGCCGCGGCCGCCGCGCCAGTCCTTGTTGCTGGGGCCGTCCACGGTCTTTTGCGTGGCGGTGGCGGCGTGCACGGTGGTCATGAGCCCGCGCTTGATGCCCCACTTGTCGTTGAGCACCTTGGCCAGCGGGGCCAGGCAGTTGGTCGTGCACGAGGCGTTGGAGATGATGGCCTCGCCCTTGTAGCTCTTGTCGTTGACGCCGAACACGAACATGGGCGTGTCGTCCTTGGACGGGGCCGACATGATGACCTTCTTGGCGCCGGCGTCGATGTGCTTCTGCGCGGTTTCCTTGGTCAGGAACAGGCCGGTGGACTCGACCACGATGTCGGCGCCGATCTCGTTCCACTTCAGCGCGGCGGGGTCGCGCTCCTGCGTCAGGCGGATCTTCTTGCCGTTGACGATCAGCGTGTTGCCGTCCACGGCGATGTCGCCCTTGAAGCGGCCATGCACCGAGTCGTACTGCAGCATGTAGGCCAGGTAGTCGGGCTCGAGCAGGTCGTTGATGCCCACGACTTCGATGTCGGAGAAGTTCTGCACCGCCGAACGCAGCACGTTGCGGCCGATGCGGCCGAAGCCGTTGATACCGATCTTGATCGCCATTGCTTTCTCTCCTGAGGTTGAAACTTACTTGGACAAAACCTTGCGCACGGTGGCCGCCACGTTCTCGGGCGTGAAACCGAAATGCTTGAACAGCACGGGCGCGGGGGCCGACTCACCATAGGTGTCGATGCCGACCACGGCAGCGCAGCCG
>NZ_DATIGV010000033.1:0-2782 GCF_035481345.1 Hydrogenophaga sp.
GTGCTCCACTGTCCCCGGCTTCCCCACGAACCCAGGAGACAAACATGCCCGTAGAACTGAAGGTCAACGGCCGAAGCGTGGCCGTGGACGCGGCACCCCACACGCTGCTGGTGCACGCGCTTCGAGAACACCTGCGCCTCACCGGCACCCACGTGGGCTGCGACACCGCGCAATGCGGCGCCTGCACCGTGCACGTGGACGGCAAGGCCGTGAAGTCGTGCAACGTGCTGCTGGCCCAGGTGGCCGGGCGCTCGGTCACCACCATCGAAGGCATGGCCGCGGCCGACGGGACCATGCACCCCATGCAGGCCGCCTTCAAGGAGTGCCACGGCCTGCAGTGCGGCTTCTGCACGCCGGGCATGGTGATGAGCGCGGTGGACCTGTGCCAGCGCCACCCCGGCGCCAATGAGGCGCAGATCCGCGAGCAACTGGAAGGCAACCTGTGCCGCTGCACGGGGTACCACAACATCGTCAAGGCCGTGCAGCAAGGCGCTGCGGCCATGAAGTAAGGAGCGAGTCATGGGTGCCATCGATTTCGCCAAACTCCCCCACATCGGTGAGCCGCTGCGCCGCAAGGAGGACTACCGTTTCCTCACCGGCGCGGGCCAGTACACCGACGACATTCAGCTCGCCGGCATGAAGCACGCGGTGTTCGTGCGCTCGCCGCATCCGCACGCCAACATCCGCTCCGTGAACAAGACGGCCGCGCTGGCCGCGCCGGGCGTGGTGGGCATCTTCGACGGGCAGGACGTGGCCGCCGACAAGGTGGCCGGCCTGCCCTGCGGCTGGCTCATCACCAGCACCGACGGCCAGCCGATGAAGGAGCCGCCCCACCCCTTCCTGGCGCAGGGCAAGGTGCGCTACGTGGGCGACCACGTGGCCATCGTGGTGGCCGACACGCTGGAGAACGCCAAGAACGCCGCCGAGCTGGTGGAGGTGGACTACGAGCCCCTGCCCGCCGTGGTGGACGTGCGCGACGCGCCCAAGGGCACGGCGCTGCACGACATCGCGCCCGACAACCACTGCTACAAGTGGGCCATCGGCGACAAGGCGGCGGTGGACGCGACGTTTGCCAAGGCCGCGCATGTGACGAAGATCGACCTCGTCAACAACCGGCTCGCGCCCAACCCCATTGAGCCGCGCGCGGCGATCGGCGCCTACAACCGCGCCAACGACGAGTACACGCTGTACGTGGCCAACCAGAACCCGCACGTGGAGCGGCTGCTGATGACGGCCTTTGTGCTGGGCCTGCCCGAGCACAAGGTGCGCGTGATCGCGCCGGACGTGGGGGGTGGCTTCGGCGCCAAGATCTTCCTGTACGCGGAGGACGTGGCCGTGACCTGGGCCGCGAAGAAGCTCAACACGGCCATCAAATGGACGTGCGAACGCAGCGAAGCCTTTCTGTGCGACGCGCACGGCCGCGACCACGTGACGCACGCCGAGCTGGCGATGGACAAGGACGGCAAGTTCCTGGGCTTTCGCGTGCACACGGACGCGAACCTGGGCGCTTACCTCTCCACCTTCTCCACGGCGGTGCCCACCATCCTGTACGCCACGCTGCTGGCGGGGCAGTACACCACGCCGCAGATCTACGTGGAGGTGGACGCCTGGTTCACCAACACATCGCCGGTGGACGCGTACCGCGGCGCGGGCCGGCCCGAGGCCACCTACCTGCTGGAGCGCATCGTGAGCCGCGCCGCGTGGGAGATGAACCTCAGCCAGGACGAGATCCGCCGCCGCAACTTCATCACCCAGTTCCCGTACCAGACGCCGGTGGCGCTGCAGTACGACACGGGAGACTTCCACGCGTGCATGGACAAGGCCAATGAGCTGGCCGACGTGGCGGGCTTTGCCAAGCGACGCGAGGCGAGCAAGGCCAAGGGCCTGCTGCGCGGCATCGGCTACAGCAGCTACATCGAGGCCTGCGGCCTCGCGCCGTCGAACATCGCCGGGGCGCTGGGCGCGCGCGCGGGCCTGTTCGAATGCGGCGAGGTGCGCGTGCACCCCACGGGCAGCGTCACGGTGTTCACCGGTTCGCACAGCCACGGCCAGGGGCATGAGACGACGTTCGCGCAGGTGGTGGCGTCGCGGCTGGGCATCGATCCGTCGCAGGTGGACATCGTGCACGGCGACACGGGGCGCGTGCCGTTTGGCATGGGCACGTATGGCTCGCGCTCCATCTCGGTGGGCGGCGCGGCCATCATGCGCGCGCTGGACAAGATCGAGGCCAAGGCCAAGAAGATCGCCGCGCACCTGCTGGAGGCGAGCGACGCGGACATCGACTTCGCCAACGGCGAGTTCACGGTGAAGGGCACGGACAAGAAGATCGCCTTCGGCCAGGTGGCGCTGACGGCCTACGTGCCGCACAACTACCCGCTGGACAAGCTGGAGCCGGGCCTGAACGAAACCGCCTTCTACGACCCGACCAACTTCACCTTCCCCGGCGGCACCTACATCGCCGAGGTGGAGGTGAACCCCGAGACGGGCGAGACGCGCGTGGACCGCTTCACCGCGGTGGACGACTTCGGCACCATCATCAACCCGATGATCGTGGAGGGCCAGGTGCACGGCGGGCTGGTGCAAGGCATTGGCCAGGCGCTGCTGGAGCACTGCGTGTACGACCGCGAGACGGGCCAGCTCGTCACCGGTTCCTTCATGGACTACGCCATGCCGCGCGCGGACGACGTGCCCAGCTTCACCCTGGGCCACGTGACCACGCCCTGCACCACCAACCCGCTGGGCACCAAGGGCTGCGGCGAGGCGGGGGCCATCGGCTCCCCCC
>NZ_DATIGV010000034.1:0-36840 GCF_035481345.1 Hydrogenophaga sp.
GAGATGGTCATGCCCGGCGACAACGTCTCGATCACCGTCAAGCTGATCGCGCCCATCGCCATGGAAGAAGGCCTGCGCTTTGCCATCCGCGAGGGCGGCCGCACCGTCGGCGCCGGCGTCGTGGCAAAGATCATCGAGTAAGGAGCGGTTTCATGGCTGCTACCAAACAAAAGATCCGGATCCGCCTCAAGGCATTCGACTACAAGCTGATCGACACCTCGGCCGCCGAGATCGTCGAAACCGCCAAGCGCACCGGTGCCATCGTCAAGGGCCCCGTGCCCCTGCCTACGCGCATGAAGCGGTTCGACATCCTGCGCTCGCCGCACGTGAACAAGACCAGCCGCGACCAGCTTGAGATCCGTACCCATCAGCGCCTGATGGACATCGTGGATCCGACCGACAAGACGGTGGACGCGCTCATGAAGCTCGACCTGCCCGCTGGCGTGGACGTCGAGATCAAGCTGCAATAAGGCGACGCCTGGTCCATCGGCTTTCGTCCGAGGGGCTTGCACAAGGAAAGCCCGCCGGCTATACTGGCGGGCTTTCCGGCTTTTGGGTCGGATGTTTCGTGGCGCTGGCACTTTGGTGCTTCGCCATTCAGCGTTGCCTTCGGGTAGCGCGCTATCAGCCCCGGCCAATTGAAGTCGGGAACGGAGAAAACAATGAGTCTGAGCAACTCCCTCGGGTTGTTGGGCCGCAAGGTGGGCATGATGCGCCTGTTCACCGATGACGGGGATGCAGTGCCTGTCACGGTGGTCGACGTGTCGAACAACCGCGTCACCCAGGTCAAAACCCAGGCCAACGACGGTTACGACGCGCTGCAGGTCACCTTCGGCAAGCGCCGCGCCTCGCGCGTCATCAAGCCCATTGCGGGCCACCTCGCCAAGGCTGGCGTCGAAGCCGGCGAACTCATCATCGAGTTCCGTGTGACCGCCGAGGTCGCCGCTGGGTACAAGCCGGGCGACGTCGTTGACGTCAACAAGCTGTTCTCGCAAGGTCAAAAGGTCGATGTGCAGGGCACCTCGATCGGTAAAGGCTTCGCCGGGACCATCAAGCGCCACAACTTCAGCTCGCAGCGTGCGTCGCACGGCAACAGCCGTTCGCACAACGTGCCGGGTTCGATCTCCATGGCGCAGGACCCGGGCCGAGTGTTCCCGGGCAAGAAGATGACGGGCCATCTGGGCGACGTCACCAAAACCATTCAAAACCTCGACATCGTGCGCATCGATGAAGCCCGTCAGCTGCTGCTGATTCGTGGTGCCGTACCTGGCGCCAAGGGTGGTTTCGTCACTGTGCGCCCCGCCGTCAAGGCCAGCGCCGCCAAAGGAGCGAACTGATGCAAGTCGAACTCCTGAACGACCAGGGCCAGGCCGCGTCCAAGCTGGACGTGCCCGAGACCGTGTTCGGTCGTGACTACAACGAGGCCCTGATCCACCAGCTCGTGGTGGCTTATCAGGCCAACGCTCGTCAAGGTACGCGTGCGCAAAAAGACCGCCAGATGGTCAAGCACTCGACCAAGAAGCCGTTCAAGCAGAAAGGCACCGGCCGCGCGCGCGCTGGTATGACCTCCTCGCCGCTGTGGCGTGGGGGCGGCCGCATCTTCCCGAACAGCCCCGACGAGAACTTCACCCAGAAGATCAACAAGAAGATGTACCGCGCCGGCATGGCGTCCATCTTCTCCCAGCTCGTGCGTGAAGGCCGTCTGTCCGTCGTCGAGTCGATCAAGGTCGATTCGCCCAAGACCAAAGTGCTGGCCGACAAGTTCAAGGCCATGAACCTGAAGTCGTCGGTCCTGGTGATCGCCGACGAGGTTGACGAGAACCTGTACCTGGCCTCGCGCAACCTGGTCAACGTGCTGGTGGTCGAGCCCCGTTACGCCGACCCGCTGTCGCTGGTGCATTACAAGCAAGTGATCGTCACCAAGGCGGCGATCGACCAGCTCAAGGAGATGTTCGCATGAGCACCGCCCAATTCAACGAAGGCCGCCTGATGCAGGTCCTCGTGGCACCGATCGTGTCCGAGAAGGCCACGCAGGCCGCCGAGCAATCCAACGCGGTGCTCTTCAAAGTACTGCGCGACGCGACCAAGCCCGAGATCAAAGCCGCTGTCGAACTGATGTTCAAGGTGCAGGTCAAGGGTGTGTCGGTCGTCAACCAGAAGGGCAAGACCAAGCGCTTCGGCAAAACCGTCGGCCGCCGCGACCACGTGCGCAAGGCCTACGTCACGCTGATGCCCGGTCAGGAACTCAACTTCGGTGGGGAGGCCGCGTAATCATGGCTGTCATCAAGATGAAACCGACCTCGCCAGGCCGTCGCGGCATGGTGAAGGTCACGCGCGAAACCCTGCACAAGGGCTCGGGTTTTGCGCCGCTGCTGGAACCCCAGTTCCAGAAGGCCGGCCGCAACAACAACGGCCACATCACGACGCGACACAAGGGTGGCGGTGCCAAGCACCACTACCGCGTGGTCGACTTCCGCCGCAACAAGGACAACATCCCGGCGAAGGTCGAGCGCATCGAATACGACCCGAACCGCACCGCCCACATCGCGCTGCTGTGCTACGCCGATGGCGAACGCCGCTACATCATCGCGCCGCGCGGCGTCGAGGTGGGTGCCACGCTGTTGTCGGGTTCGGAGTCGCCGATCCGCGTGGGGAACACCCTGCCGATCCGCAACATCCCCGTCGGTTCGACCATCCACTGCATCGAGCTGCAGGTTGGCAAGGGCGCGCAGATCGCGCGTTCGGCCGGCGCTTCGGCCGTGCTGCTGGCCCGCGAGGGCATCTACGCCCAGGTGCGCATGCGCTCGGGTGAAGTGCGCAAGATTCACGTGGATTGCCGCGCCACCATCGGTGAGGTGTCCAACACCGAGCACAGCCTGCGCCAGATCGGCAAGGCCGGTGCCGTGCGCCACATGGGCATCCGCCCGACCGTGCGCGGTACCGCGATGAACCCGATCGACCACCCGCACGGTGGTGGTGAAGGCAAGACCGGCGAAGGCCGCGCTCCGGTGGATCCGTGGGGCAACCTGACCAAGGGCTACCGCACCCGCAACAACCGCCGCACGCAGTCGATGATCGTCTCGCGTCGCAAGAAGTAAGGGGCCGACCAAATGTCTCGTTCGCTCAAAAAAGGTCCCTTCGTGGACCACCACCTGATGGCCAAGGTCGAGAAGGCCCAAGCCAACAAGGACAAGAAGCCGGTCAAAACCTGGTCGCGCCGCTCGATGATCCTGCCCGAGTTCATCGGCCTGACGATTGCCGTGCACAACGGCAAGCAACACGTGCCCGTGTACATCACCGACCAGATGGTCGGTCACAAGCTCGGCGAGTTCTCCCTGACCCGCACGTTCAAGGGTCACCCGGGCGACAAGAAAGCCAAGAAGTAAGGAACCACCATGAGTACGGAAACCCGCTCTGTCGTCCGTGGCGTGCGCCTGTCGGTGGACAAAGGCCGCCTCGTGGCCGACCTGATTCGCGGCAAGAAGGTCGACCAGGCCCTGAACATCCTGACCTTCACCCAGAAGAAGGCCGCCGGCATCGTGAAGAAGGCCCTGGAGTCCGCCATCGCCAACGCCGAGCACAACGACGGTGCCGACATCGATGAGCTGCGCGTCAAGACGATCTACGTCGAGCAAGGCACGACGCTGAAACGGTTCGAGGCTCGCGCCAAGGGCCGTGGCAACCGCATCAGCAAACCCACGTGTCACATCTACGTGACGGTTGGCAACTGAGAGGCACAGGAACATGGGACAGAAAATCAACCCGACCGGCTTCCGCCTGGCCGTCTCGCGCAACTGGGCCAGCCGCTGGTACGCCAGCAACCGCGATTTCGCGGGCATGCTGGCCGAAGACATCAAGGTGCGTGAGTACCTGAAGGCCAAGCTCAAGAACGCCGCCGTTTCGCGCGTGGTCATCGAGCGCCCCGCCAAGAATGCCCGCATCACCATCTACTCGGCGCGTCCGGGCGTGGTGATCGGCAAGAAAGGTGAGGACATCGAGAAGCTGAAGAAGGAACTGGCCGCCAAGCTCGGCGTGCCGGTGGCCGTCAACATCGAAGAGGTGCGCAAGCCCGAGATCGATGCCAAGCTGATCGCCGACTCGATCACCCAGCAGCTCGAGAAGCGCATCATGTTCCGCCGCGCGATGAAGCGCGCGATGCAGAACGCCATGCGCCTGGGTGCCCAGGGCATCAAGATCATGAGCGCCGGTCGTCTGAACGGTATCGAGATCGCCCGCACCGAGTGGTACCGCGAAGGCCGCGTGCCGCTGCACACCCTGCGCGCCGACATCGACTACGGCACCTCTGAAGCCAAGACGACCTATGGCGTCATCGGCGTGAAGGTGTGGGTCTACAAAGGCGACACCCTCGGCCGCAACGACGCCCCCGTGGTGGCCGAGCCGCGTCCTGAAGAAGAGCGCCGCCCGCGCGGCCCGCGCCGTGAGCGCAGCGAGCGTCCGGCCGGCCCGACCGCCCGTGCCGCCGTGCGCCGTGGCACCAACACCGCCCCCGCCGATGGCAGCGACAAGCCCGCCGAAGCCACGGGTGGTGATTCCAAACCCGCCGTTAAGCGCGTACGCAAAGACGCACCCGCACCTGCAGCTGCGGACGGCAAAGGAGAATAAACATGTTGCAACCCGCTCGCCGCAAGTACCGCAAGGAGCAGAAGGGCCGTAACACCGGCGTCGCCACCAGCGGCGCCACGGTCGCCTTCGGCGACTTCGGCCTGAAGTCCACCGACCGCGGTCGCCTCACGGCCCGCCAGATCGAGGCCGCGCGCCGCGCGATCTCCCGTCACGTCAAGCGTGGCGGCCGCATTTGGATCCGCGTGTTCCCGGACAAGCCGATCTCGCAGAAGCCCGCCGAAGTCCGTATGGGCAACGGCAAGGGCTCGGTCGAGTACTACGTGGCCGAAATCCAGCCCGGCAAGGTGCTGTACGAGATCGTGGGCGTGCCCGAGCAGCTCGCTCGTGAAGCCTTTGCCCTGGCCGCCGCCAAACTTCCCCTGCGCACCACGTTCGTGACGCGCATGCTGGGTCAGTGATTCAGGAGAACATGCAATGAAATCTGCTGAACTGCGCCAGAAGGACGTGGCCGGCCTCGAAGCCGAAATCAAGTCGCTGCAGAAGGCCCATTTCGGTCTTCGCATGCAGAAGGCCACGCAACAACTCAACAACACCGCCACGCTGGGCGACACCCGCCGTGCCATCGCTCGCGCCAAGACCATCCTGGCCGAGAAGCAGCGCGCCGCCGCCAAGTAAAGGAGCGAGACCATGACGGAAGCAAAACCCGCCCTCAAGCGCACCCTGGTCGGCAAGGTGGTGAGCGACAAACGCACCAAGACCGTGACGGTCCTGGTGGAGCGTCGCGTGAAGCACCCGATCTACGACAAGATCGTGATCAAGTCCAGCAAGTACCACGCCCACGACGAAAACGGCGAGTACAAGCTGGGTGACCTGATCGAGATCACCGAGAGCCGCCCGATCTCCAAGACGAAGAACTGGGTGGCCAGCCGCCTGGTGCAAAAAGCCGCCATCGTCTGAGTCTCATTGCAGACTCAGCGCTGCGCGCATCGAAAAAGCGACCGACAATCCGGTCGCTTTTTTGTTTTCAGCCCCCCAACCGCACGAGGAGAAACCATGATCAAGGTCGGAGACAAACTGCCCGCTGGCACGCTGATGGAGTACAGCGAGGTCGAGGGCAACGGCTGCAGCATCGGCCCGAACCCGGTGGACGTTCAGAAGGCCGCTGCGGGCAAGACGATCGCCATCTTCGCGTTGCCGGGCGCCTTCACGCCCACCTGCTCGGCCAAGCACGTGCCGGGCTTCGTGCAGCAGGCCGCCGAGTTCTCGGCCGCCGGTGTGGACGAGATCTGGTGCATCAGCGTGAACGACGCCTTCGTGATGGGCGCTTGGGCGCGCGATCAGAAAACCAACGGCCTGGTGCGCATGCTGGGCGATGGCAGCGCCGAGTACACCAAGGCGACGGGCCTGACCCTGGACCTAACCGGGCGCGGCATGGGCTTGCGCAGCAACCGCTACTCCATGCTCGTCAAGGACGGCGTGGTCAAGACGCTCAACATCGAAGCCCCGGGCAAGTTCGAGGTGAGCGATGCCGGCACGCTGCTGGCTCAGGCCAAGGCCGCCTGATTCAGAGGCTGACCTTCAGGTAGTGCGCCCCTGGCAGGGGGTTGTGGTAGTACGGCGCGATCTCGACGAAGCCGGTTTCCTGGTAGAGCGCGCGCGCCGCCTCCATGTCCGACAGGGTGTCGAGCAGCATGGTGGCGTAGCCCCCCATCTGAGCCAGCATCAGCAGGCGGTCAACCAGCAGGCGTCCGAGCCCGAAGCCGCGGAACGCGGGGCGCACGAACAAGCGCTTCATCTCGCAGGCGTCGGGGTGATCGACATTGGGCAGTGGGCGCAAGGCGCAACAGCCGGCGGGCGCGCCATCCACCAGCGCCAGCAGCAGCGCGCCGGATGGCGGTGCGTAGTCGCCGGGCAGTTGTTGCAGCTCTTCCTGGAAGCCCTGGAAGCACAGGTCGACGTCGAGCGAGGCCTGGTAGTCCAGGAAGAGCTCGCGCACCGCCTGTATGTCATCGGGTGTTTCGGCCAGCCGCAGTTCGATGGAGGCTGAAGGCGTCTCGGGCATCGGTTCGGAGAGCGACCCGTAGGCCGCTGGGGGAGGGCGAACCGGCAATATAAGTCAATCCGTCGGCACGGGCCCGGCCAGCCCGGGCGGCGTGTTCAGGCTGCCAGCAGTTCCTCGATGAGCTGGTGCAGCGCGCCCATCTCGGGCTCGCCGACGTAGCGCTTGACGATGTGGCCCTGCTTGTCGAGCAGGTAGGTGGTGGGCGTGAGCTTGACGTCGCCCCAGGCCTTCGCGATGTCCCCTGTGTTGTCCAAGGCGACCTTGAACGGCAATTGGCGCGTCTGCGCAAAGTTGAGCACCCAGGCCGGCGGGTCGTAGCTCATGGCCACGGCAACCGTGTCGTAGCCGCGCGGTGCGTATTTCAGGTGCGTGTCCACGAGGGCAGGCATTTCCTTCACGCAGGTCACGCAGGTGGTGGCCCAGAAGTTCACCAGGGTCACCTTGCCGCGCAGTCCCGCGGTGGTGGCCTTGCTGCCATCGAGCAGCACGAAGGTGGACTCGGGCGCGGCCTCGCGCCCGGCGCAGCCGCTCAGGCCCAGCGCGCCGGCAGCCCCCAGCGCCAGGCCCGCGCCCAGCACCCGGCGGCGGTTCGGTTCGCGTGCCAATGTCGTCGTGTTTGTCATTTCCTGCTTCACCATCTACAGTGCCCGCCTCGGATTCACGTGAGGGAGCGCACACATGCAACGCCGCCAGTTTCATCACCTGTCCCTGGGCAGCCTGGGATTGCTGATTGTCGCCGCCCAGCGCCAGGCCTGGGCCTTGTCCCTGTCCGATCTGACGGACAAGGACGCCACCGCCGGCATCCGCACCGCGCTCGAGAAGGGCGCGCTGGCCGCGGTGGCCTTGCTGGGCAAGACGGATGGATTCCTGGGCAACCCGAAAGTTCGGATTCCCCTGCCCGGCTATCTGGAAGACGCCGCCAAGCTGCTCAGCTTCGCCGGTCAGGGCAAGCGGGTGGACGAACTCATCACCGGCATGAACCGTGCGGCCGAGCAGGCCGTGCCCATGGGCAAGGACCTGCTGGTCAACGCCGTCAAGTCCATGAGCGTGACCGACGCCAAGAACATCCTCTCGGGCGGCGACGATTCCGTGACCCGCTTCTTCGCCGACAAGACGCGCGTGCCGCTGGGCGAGAAATTCCTGCCCGTGGTGACGCGCACCACCGAGAAGGTGGGCCTGGCACGCAGCTACAACCGCGTGGCGGAGAAGGCTTCGGGCTTCGGGCTGGTGAAGAAGGAGGACGCCAACATCGAGCGCTACGTCACCGGCAAGTCGCTCGATGGCCTCTACACCATCATCGGCGACGAAGAGCGCAAGATCCGCCAGGACCCGGTCGGCACGGGCAGCGCCATCCTCAAGAAGGTCTTCGGCTCGATGAAGTGAAGGGCCGCTACTTCTTCAGATTGCGCCGGGCAGTGTCCAGGCGCTCTTCCAGGTAGCTGCCGTAGAAGTCGGCCGAACTCACGCCGTCCAGCCGCTCGGCCAGTTCACGGCCCACGGGGCCGAAGAAGAACACCGTTGGCGTCACGCGCACTTTCCATTCGTCCACCAGCGTGGCAGGCGTGGTGGTGCGGCCGCGGAAATCCTGGATGGGGGTGGTCTTGTCCTGGAAGTCGATCTGCACGGCGATCAACCGGCCCTCGCGCATGAGCGGGTGCAGGTAGCTGTTGCGCACCAGCTCGCAGTAGACGCAACCGCGCAGCGTGACCATCACGACCAGCGGCTCGCCGCGCGCGGCCGCGGCATCGACCGCCGCGCGCAGGGACTTGGGGGTAGGCAGGGGTTGGTACGCCATAGGGATCAGATCGCGCCGCTGGCGCGGAGTTGCGCGAGGCGCGCGGCGTCCGCGCCCAGCCATTCGCTCAGCACCTCGTCCGTGTGCTCGCCCATCAGGGGCGGGGGACGGTCGTTGCGCACGGGGGTGACGCTCATCTTGATGGGGCTGGCCACCAGGTCCACCGCGTCGGCCAGCGGGTGGGCCCAGGTGTGGACCATGCCGCGTTCGCGCACCTGCGGATCCGCGAAGACCTCGGCCAGGTCGTTGATGGGGCCACAGGGCACCTTGGCGGCTTCCAGCGCAGCCAGCCAATCGGCCTTGCCGCGCGTCTTCATCACGGCCTCCAACTGGGGCACCAGCACGGCGCGGTGGCGCACGCGGCTCTGGTTGCGCGCGAAGCGCTCGTCGCTGGCCAGCTCCGGGCGGCCCGCCACCTCGCAGAATTTCGCGAACTGGCCGTCGTTGCCCACGGCCAGGATGATGTGCTGGGCGTGGCCGTCGGCGTCCGGCGCGACCTCGAACACCTGGTAGGGCACGATGTTGGCGTGCGCGTTGCCCGCGCGACCCGGCACCTGGCCGTCCTCCCGCCCGCGCACCAGGTAGTTGGCGCCCAGGTTGGCCAGCATCGCCACCTGGGTGTCCAGCAGGGCCATGTCGATGTGCTGACCCTCGCCGGTGCGCTCGGCGTGGCGCAGCGCGGCCTGGATGGCCACCGTCGAATACAGCCCCGTGAACAGGTCGGCCACCGCCACGCCCACCTTCTGCGGGCCGCCGCCGGGCAGGTCGTCGCGTTCGCCGGTGAGGCTCATCAGGCCGCCCATGCCTTGCACCGCGTAGTCATAGCCCGCGCGGTCCTTGTACGGGCCGGTCTGGCCAAAGCCGGTGATGGAGCAATACACCAGGCGCGGGTTGATCGCGCGCAACGCGGCGAAGTCCAGCCCGTAGCGCGCCATGTCGCCCACCTTGTAGTTCTCCACGAACACGTCGGCCTTGGTGGCCAGCTCGCGGATCAGCGCCTGGCCCTCGGGCCGGGACAGGTCGCAGGTGATGGAGCGCTTGTTGCGGTTGGCGCCCAGGTAATAGGCCGCCTCGGCGGTGTCCTGGCCGTCGCGCCCGCGCAGGAAGGGCGGGCCCCAGCCGCGCGTGTCGTCGCCGCCGGGGTGGTTCGCACCGCGCGGGCGTTCCACCTTCACCACATCGGCGCCCAGGTCGGCCAGGGTCTGGGTGCACCAGGGGCCGGCGAGCACCCGGGAGCAGTCGAGGATGCGGATACCATCCAGTGCATTCATCCGTGCATTGTGCGCGAGACCTTCGCGCTCCCGCTGTCGCCCTCGCAGGGCGGCCGCCCCCTCCAGCGACATGACCCGTTCCCGACGACTCGCCGGCACCCTGGCCGCGCTGCTGCTCTTCGCCGCCTGCTCGCCCACCTTCAATTGGCGCACCGTGCGCGCCGACGGCGCGCCCGTGCAGGCGCTCATGCCCTGCAAACCCGACCGAGCCGAGCGCGAGGTGCCCTTGGGCGGCGTGGAAGCGACGCTGCACATGATGAGTTGCGACACCGGGGGCCTGAGCTTCGCCGTGGCCTGGCTCGACGCGGGTGACCCCGCGCGCGCAGCGCTCGCGTTCGAGGCCTGGCGCCGCGCCACGCTGGTGGCCGTGCAGGCCGATCCGGCCCTGGCCGACGACCCCGCCGCGCAATGGCCCGCCGCCGTGCCCGGCACCGAGCGCGCCCTGGGCCTGCAGGCCGACGGACGCGACCCGCGCGGCGAGCCCGTCACGGTGCGCGCGCTGCACGCCGCGCAGGGGGGCCGCCTCGTGCACGCGGCCATCTACGGCCGCGCCATCGACCCCGAACTCGCCTCGACCTTCTTCGAGGGGCTTCGACTGCCATGACGGACCCCGTCCACGCCCCCCACAGCAAAGGCCTGCTCAGTCCGCGCCTGGCGGTGACGGTCTTCCTCGTCTTCGCCGGCACCTACTTCCTGTCGGCGCTGGTGCGCGCCATCACCGCCACGCTGTCGCCCACCCTCAGCGCCGAGCTCGCACTCACGCCTAGCGACCTGGGCCTGCTCGCGGGCGGCTACTTCTTCGGCTTCGCGCTCACGCAACTGCCCATGGGCCGCTGGCTGGACCGCCACGGCCCCAAGCGCGTGGTGCTGGCCTTCCTGGCCTTGGCGGTGGCCGGCTGTGCGGCCTTCGCGCTGGCCGACAACTTCGGCGGCCTGCTGTTCGCGCGCGTGCTCACCGGCATGGGGCTCAGCGCCTGCCTCATGGCGCCGCTCACGGGCTTTCGCCGCTGGTTGCGGCCCTCGGTGCAGTTGCGCGCCAATTCGTGGATGCTGATGACCGGCTCCATGGGCATGGTGGCGTCCACGCTGCCGGTGCAGTGGCTGCTGCCGGTGATGGGCTGGCGCGGCCTGTTCTGGGCCCTGGCCCTGCTCTTCGTACTGGCGATCGCGGTGCTGGCCTGGTCGGTGCCCGCCTGGACGCGCGAGGCGCCCGCCGCGGCCGCCGCCGAGGGTGCGGCCGACAGCGGCTACGCGCACATCTGGCGCCACCCCTATTTCCGCACCATGGTGCCGGTGGGCTTCATCAACTACGGCGGCATGGTCGCGGTGCAGGCGCTGTGGGCCGGGCCGTGGATGGTGAACGTGGCCGGCTACACGCCCGATCAGGCCGCCACCGGCCTGTTCGCCATCAACCTGAGCATGCTGCTGGCCTTCTGGACCTGGGGCGTGGTGAACCCGCACCTGGCGCGCCGCGGCATCCGGCCCGAAACCCTCATCGGCTGGGGCCTGCCCATCAGCCTCGTGGTCATCGTGGCCATCGCCTGGCTCGGTCCGCGCGCGGGGTGGGGGCTGTGGGCGCTGTTCTGTGTCGGCTCCACCTTCGTTTCGCTCTCACAGCCCGCCGTCGCCCTGGCGCTGCCGCCGCAGGCCGCGGGCCGCGCGCTGTCGGCCTACAACCTGGTCATCTTCGCCGGCGTGTTCGTGCTGCAGTGGGGCATCGGTCTGGCCATCGACGCGCTGAGCGTCTTCGGCTGGAGCGAACCCGACCGCTACCGCGGCGCGGTGGGCTTGTTCGCCCTGTGCTGCGTGGCGGCCTACGCGGCCTTCTGGCGCGGCTGGCGCCGCATCGAGCGGGACCGCACCGCTACACTGCGCCCATGAACGGCATCCTGCTGATCGCGCACGCGCCGCTGGCCTCGGCTCTGCGGCAATGCGTATTGCACGTGTTCCCCGACGCGCAGGACGCGGTGGTGGCGCTGGACGTGCAACCCAATGTTCCCCCCGAGGAAACGCTGTCGCAGGCGCGCGCGCTCATGGCGCAGATGGCCCGCCCGCAGACCCTGGTCGTCACCGACGTGTTCGGCGCCACGCCGTGCAACGTGGCCCAGCGCCTGGTCGACGGCGTGCGCAGCAAGCTCGTCTGCGGCGTGAACCTGCCCATGCTGCTGCGCACCGTGAGCTACCGCCACGAATCGCTCGACGCCCTGATCTCGCGCGCCATCATCGGCGCCACGCAGGGCGTGATGCAGGTCGCCGTCACCGCTCCGCAAAACCAGGCCCGACGATCCACGCATGATCAAGACCACCGCGACCATCAGCAATAAGCTGGGCCTGCACGCCCGCGCCTCGGCCAAGCTCACCAAGCTGGCCGGCACCTTCATCAGCGACGTCTGGATGTCGCGCGGCGAACGCCGCGTCAACGCCAAGAGCATCATGGGCGTGATGATGCTGGCCGCCGGCTTGGGCAGCACGGTGGACATCGAGACCGACGGCAGCGACGAGCGCGCCGCGATGGACGCGCTGCTCGCCCTCATCAACGACAAATTCGGCGAAGGCGAATGAAGCCCCCACGCTCCACCGCTTCGCGGGTCGCGCCTTGCAGGCCGCGACAGCGCCAGAGTCGCTGTCTCTTCGGGCCGTCCAAGCCTGCGCAGGCAGGCTTGGAGCCGCGGCCCTCAGCCCCCCGAGGGGGCTGCTTCGCCTTGGGGCGGCCCAGCGGCGAAACGAAGCCCCCACGCGTCCGCGGAGCGCCAGCATGACGTTCTCCGTCCACGGTCTGGCCGTTTCCCGGGGCGTGGCCATCGGGCGGGCCGTGATCGTGGCCTCGAGCCGCGTGGACGTGGCGCACCGTCTGGTGGCGCCGCACGAGATCGAGGGTGAGATCGAACGCCTGCGCCAGGCGCGCAAGGCGGTGGCCGAGGAGATTCTGCGTGTGCAGCAGGGGCTCGTCGGCCTGGGGCAGGTCGACGCGCACCCCGAGCTGGCCGCGCTGCTGGACGTGCACCTCATGCTGCTGCAGGACGAGCAGCTCACCGACGGCGTGAAGCACTGGGTGCACGACCGCCACTACAACGCCGAGTGGGCGCTGACCACGCAGCTCGAGGTCATCTCGCGCCAGTTCGACGAGATGGAAGACCCCTACCTGCGCGAGCGCAAGGCCGACCTCGAGCAGGTGGTCGACCGCATGTTGCGCGCGATGCGCGGACAGGCCGCGCCGATCGCCGCGCCCGCCGTCGCGGCCGAGCGGGCGAGCAAGGACGAGCCCCTGGTGCTGATCGCGCACGACCTCTCGCCGGCCGACATGCTGCAGTTCAAGCAGAGCGTGTTCGCCGGCTTCGTCACCGACGTGGGCGGCAAGACCAGCCACACCGCCATCGTGGCGCGCAGCATGGACATCCCCGCCGTGGTGGGCGCGCGCTCGGCCAGCCACCTGATCCGCCAGGACGACTGGGTGGTGATCGACGGCGACGCCGGCGTGGTGGTGGTCGATCCTTCGCCCATCGTCCTGGCCGAGTACGGCTTCAAGCAGCGCCAGGGCGAGGTCGACCGCGAAAAGCTCTCGCGGCTGAAGAACACGCCGGCCGTCACGCTCGACGGACAGAAGATCGAGTTGCTGGCCAACATCGAGCAGCCCGACGACGCCGCCGCCGCGCTCAAGGCCGGTGCCGCCGGCGTGGGCCTGTTCCGCAGCGAATTCCTGTTCATGGGGCGCAACGGCCAGTTGCCCGATGAGGAGGAGCAGTACCAGGCCTATCGCCGCGCCATCGAAGGCATGCAGGGCCTACCGGTCACCATCCGCACCGTGGACGTGGGCGCCGACAAGCCGCTGGATCGCAGCGTCGCGCGCCTGGACGACCACCTCAGCCCGGCCCTGGGCCTGCGCGCCATCCGCTGGAGCCTGGCCGACCCGGGCATGTTCCTCGCCCAGTTGCGCGCCATCCTGCGCGCGGCCGCGCACGGGCCGGTGAACCTGCTCATCCCCATGCTCGCGCACGCGAGCGAGATCCGCCAGACCCTGGCCCTGGTGGACCGCGCGCGCGAACAGCTCGTCGCGGCCGGCGTGCCGCACGGGCCGGTGAAGCTGGGCGCCATGATCGAGGTGCCCGCCGCGGCGCTCACCATCCCGCTGTTCCTGCGCCACTTCGACTTCCTGTCGATCGGCACCAACGACCTGATCCAGTACACCCTGGCCATCGACCGCGCCGACGAGGCCGTGTCGCACCTGTACGACCCGCTGCACCCCGCGGTGCTGCAGCTCGTGGCCGGCACCATCGCGCAGGCGCGCGCCCAGGGCAAGGGCGTGAGCGTGTGCGGCGAGATGGCGGGCGACGTCACCATGACGCGCCTGCTGCTGGGCCTGGGGCTGCGCAGTTTCTCCATGCACCCCTCGCGCATCCTCGCGGTCAAGCAGCAGATCCTGCGCAGCGACACCGTCAAGCTCGCCGGTTGGGCGAAGACCGTGCTCGAGGCCGAGGACCCGTCCGCGTTGCTGGTGGACTGACTCAGCGCGCGCGCGTGGCCAGCACGGCGGCGCCCACGATCATCGCGGCCGCCACCAGCACCGAGGTGCTGGGCCATTCGCCGCGCACCGCCAGCAGGGTGCAGGTGGACAGCAGCGGCGTCAGGAAACTCAGCACGCCGATCTGCCGCGGATCGCCCCGCTTGAGCGCCGCGTCCCACAGGAAGAAGGCGCCACCCAGCGGGCCCAGGCCGAGCAGGGCGATCAGCGCCCAGTCGCGGGTGGACGGGGCCACCGACGGCTCCAGCAGCGCATGGCACAGCAGCGCGAGCGCGCCCGAGGCCGCGGCGAAGCCGCCGATGGCCGCCGTGGGAAAGGCCACCACGCGCTTGGTGAGCAAGGAATACGTGGCCCAGATGAAGGCCGAGCCCAGCGCCGGCAGGTAACCCCAGGCCCAACCGGTGCCGGCGCCCGGCTCGGCGCGGCCCAGGATGGCCAGCGCCGCGCCCGCGAAGCCGACCAGGGCCGCGATCACGTGGCGCGCGGTGAGCGTCACGCCGGGCAGCAGCAACGGTGCCATCACCACGATGCCCAGTGGCCACAGGTAGTTGACCAGGTTGGCCTGCACCGGCGGCGCGTGGCGCAGGGCGATGAAGAGCAGGAAGTGAAAGCCGAACAGGCCATAGACGCCCAGCGCCAGCGTGCTCGCCGGCACGCGCCAGCGGCGCAGATCGAAGCGCGACAGCGGCAGCGCGATCAGGCTGCCCAGCAGCAGGCCCAGGCCGGTGAGCAGGAAGGGCGGCAGGTGCGACAGGGCCACGCCCAGCGCGGCGAGCGAGGCCCACAGCGCGATCGCGCCCAGGGCGAGCAGGTTGGCGGCGTTCATGGGCGGATCATCGCGCGCGGCACCGTCGCGCGGCGCGGGTCCGTCGTCGCGGGGCGCGGGTCAGGTCCCCCTCAGGCCCGGCGGCGCAGCGCCGCCGTCAGCGCCGAGGGCGAGCGGTAGCCGCTGCGCCGCGCGGCCTCGGCCACGCTCGCGCCCTGGGCGCGCAAGGCCTGGGCCTGGTCGAGTTGCAGTCCGCGCAGCCAGTGCTGGGTGCTCAGGCCGTGCTCGGCGCGGCAGCGCGCGGCGAACTGCGCCGGACTCAGGTGCACGCGCGCGGCCAGGTCGGCCACCTCGATGGCCTGATGGGCCCAGTGGCCGCGCGCCCAGTCGGCCAGGGCGGTCCAGTCGATGGGGCGCCGCGGCCGCTCACGCGCCGGCGAGCGGGGCATCCAGCTCTCCAGCAGCAGGACCGGTCCCAGCGACTGCGCGCGCGGCAGGCCCTGCCGGCAGGCCGCGGCCAGGTAGCGCGCCAGCGCCGCGGTGGCCGCCGTGGGCGTGGAGCTGGCGCGCGCCCAGCCCTCGGCGTGGCTGTCCAGCACCAGGCAGCGCGCGCCCTCGCGGGCCTCGAAGTCGTGGCGCTCGCCCGGCGGCACCACGCAGCCTTGGCCCGCACCGATGCGCTGCGCCCGGCCCGCGACTTCAAGTTCGAGCACGCCCTCCAGACCCACCAGCACCTGGAAGTGCGCGTGGTCGTGACTGCCGTGCGAGGCGCCGTAGTCGCGCACGCTCAGGTGCTCGGCAGAAGGCGTGCGCGGGGTGGCCATGGAGGGTTCGCTCACGCCTTCTCAGGCCTTGTTCCGGTGCGCGACCAGGCGCATGCCGGGCATGAGCCGCGCGGCCTGCTCAGGCCGCTCCATGGCGTAGTCCAGGTTCATGCGCGCGATTTCCACGTGCTCCTCGCCCAGTGCCTGCGCGCGCGAGCCCTGGCCGCGCTCGATGGCCTGCACCATGGCGTGGTGCGTGCGCTGGGCCAGGCGCATCCACTGCTGTCCTTCCTCCATGGAGGACTGCATGGGCAGCATGGCGCTGGGCGAGGCGAAGGGCATGGCGTCCAGCATGTCCATGATCCGGCGCAGCACCGAGTTGCCGCAGCCGTCCATGATGAGTTGGTGGAAGCGGTCATTGGCCTCCACGTAGGCCGTGTAGTCGTCCAGCTCCATGGTGGCCTTGTTGACCGTCTTGTCGCCTTCCTCCAGGCACTCGTGCAGCTCGCGCAGCAGCTGGCGCGGCGCGCCTTCCTCGGCCAGCAGGCGCGCGGCGAAGCCTTCGATGAGGCCGCGCACGCGGATCGCGTCGGCGATCTGCTGCGGCGTGAAACGGCGCATCTGGTAGCCCCCGGTGGGGGAGGGCTCGATCAGTCCCTCGTGCTCCAGGCTGGCCAGGGCCAGGCGCACCGGCGTGCGCGAGGCGCCGAGCTTCTCGGCCAGCGGGATCTCGGCCAGGCGTTCGCCGGGCACGAACTCGCCTTTGAGGATTAGGTCGCGCAACTGCACCAGCACGCGGGATTGTTGGGAGTCCATGCGGTTGAACGGGGGATGGGAGCGAGGAATTCTAGGAGAGCCCGCCACGGATGCACACCGCTTCCGCCGATTGGCATGCAAACTGCATGCAAGCTCGACATGAAAGTGTTTCCCCGAACTTATTTGCACCGATTGAGTGCCGTATTGGCTCGGGTAAACCCTTTGTTTTCCGAGAATATGAAAGGCTTTGAGCGCCATCTGTCCAATTGTGTTGGTTTGATGAATTCAGTTGCATACAATGCGGCGCCTCATGACACCCCGAGGAGTTCAGCCATGACCCGCACCGGATCGAAAGGGCCTCTGGTCATCGTCGGCGCCTCCTACGCCGGCCTGCAGTTGGCCAGCAGCGCGCGCGAACTGGGCTTCGAAGAGGACATCCTCATCGTCGGCGACGAGCCGCACCCGCCGTATCAGCGCCCGCCCCTGTCCAAGGGGCTGCTGACCGGCAAGGCCACGGTGGACCAGCTCTGGCTGCGCTCGCCCGAGTTCTATGCCCACAAGCGCATCGAGCTGTGCCTGGGCCGCCGCGTCACGGCGCTGGACCCGGCTGCGCGGCGCCTCACGCTGGACGACGGCTCCGTGCTGGAACACGGCTGGCTGGCGCTGACCACCGGCGCGCGCGCCCGCGCCCTGACGCTGCCCGGCGCCGAGCTGGACGGCGTGCTGCCCCTGCGCACGCTGGACGACGCGCTGCGTGTGGCCGAGGCCGCCGCGTCCGCGCGCTCGGTCTGCGTGATTGGTGGCGGCTTCATCGGCCTGGAGGTGGCCGCCGCGCTGCGCGCGCGCGGCGCCGAGGTGAGCGTGATCGAGACCCAGCCGCGCCTGCTGGCGCGCAGCATGCCGCCGCTGATGTCGGCCTTCGTCGAGAACGCGCACCGCCAGCGCGGCGTGCAGGTACTCACCGGGCGCGGTGTGCGCGGCCTCGTCGGCGCCAACGGCCGTGTCGCCGCCGTGGAACTGGCCGACGGCCAGCGCATCGACTGCGAGCTGGTGGTGCTGGGCATCGGCGTGTGGCCCAACAGCGAGCTCGCCCGCGACGCCGGCCTCGCCGTGGACAACGGCATCGTCACCGACCCGCTGGGTCGCACCTCGGCTGAGCGCGTGCTGGCCGCGGGTGACGTCGCCGCCGTGGCGTGCGCCCCGGGCGCGCCGCGCGTGCGGCACGAATCCATCCAGGCCGCCACCGACGGCGCGCGCGCCGCCGCCAGCCTGCTGGTGGACCAGCCCAGGCCCAACACCGCCGTGCCCTGGTTCTGGAGCGATCAGTTCGAACTCAAGTACCAGATGGCCGGCGTGGCCCAGGCCGACGACGAGGCCGTGGTGCGCGGCGAGCCCGACAGCGGACGTTTCAGCGTGTTCTACCTGCGCGACGGTGCCATCGCGGCCACGCACAGCGTCAACCGCCCTGGCGAGCACCTGCTCAGCCGCCAGCTCATCGCCGCGGGCGCGCGGCTCGCGCCCGAGACGCTGGCCGACCCCGACAGCGACCTCAAGGCCGCCCTGGCGGCGCTGGCCGCGCCAGCCGACGCCTGAGCCCGACTTTCCTTTTTTCGCCCTTGTCTTTCCTTTCCCCACGGAGCTCTGCCATGACCTTCACCAAACGACAAGCCATCGCCGCGCTCGGCCTGGCCGGCCTCGGCGCCTTCGGCGCGCTGAGCGCCGCGCACGCCGCCGAGCCCCTGCGCATCGGCCTGATCGCCACCTACTCCGGCCCCTACGCCGACTATGGCCGCCAGTTCGACGCCGGCATCGCGCTCTTCCTGAAGGAGCGCCAGGGCCAGATCGCCGGCCACCCGGTGGAGATCGTCAAGAAGGACACCGCCGGCCCCGCGCCCGACGCGGCCAAGCGCTTCGCCCAGGAACTGGTGGTGCGCGACAAGGTGAGCTTCATCACCGGCCTGGACTTCAGCCCCAACGCCTACGCGGTGGCGCCCATCGCCACGCAGGCCAAGGTCCCGGTGGTCGTGGCCAACGCCTCGTCCTCGGCCATCACCTCCAGCTCGCCCTACATCGCGCGCGTGTCGTTCACCGTGCAGCAGGTGTCCGACCCGATGGCCCGTTGGCTGGTCAAGAACGGCGTGAACAGCGTCTACACCGTGGTGGCCGACTACGCCTCGGGCGTCGATGCCGAAACCGCGTTCAAGAAGGCCTTCACGGCCGCAGGCGGCAAGATCGCCGGCGAGCTGCGCACGCCGATGAACAACCCCGACTTCTCGGCCTACGTGCAGCGCATCAAGGACGCCAAGCCGCAGGCCGTGTTCTTCTTCTTCCCCTCGGGCGTCATGCCGCCGGCCTTTCTCAAGGTCTGGAAGGAGCGCGGCATGGAAGAGGCCGGCATCAAGCTCTTCGCCACCGGCGAAGCCACCGACGACAGCTACCTCGACGCCACCGGCGACGTGGCCCTGGGCCTGGTCACCAGCCACCACTACTCCTACGCCCACCCCTCGGCCAAGAACCAGAAGTTCGTGAAGGACTTCGAGGCGCAGTTCGGCAAGGCCATGCGTCCCAGCTACTTCGCCGTCTCGGCCTACGACGCGCTGTCCGCCATCGAGGCCGCCCTGGCCAAGACCAAGGGCGACACCAGCGGCGACAAGGTGATGGAAGCGCTCAAGGGCCTGCGGTTCGAAAGCCCGCGCGGCCCGGTGGAGATCGACGCCGCCACGCGCGACATCGTGCAGACCGTCTACATCCGCAAGACCGAGCGCGTGAACGGTCAGCTCGTCAACGTGGAGTTCGACCAGTTCGAGCGCGTGAAGGACCCGGCCAAGGCCGCGCCCTGACTCCCCCATGGCGATCGTGCTTTTCGACGGAGTGGCCTACGGCATGCTCCTGTTCCTCATCGCGGTGGGCCTGTCCATCACGATGGGGCTGATGAACTTCGTGAACCTGGCCCATGGCAGCTTCGCCATGGTGGGCGGGTACGCCGCGGCCGTGCTGATGAACCGCTACGGCCTGGGCTTCTACCCCGCGCTTGGTGCGGCCTTCGTCGCCGCGGCCCTGGTGGGCGCGCTGTTCGAGTTCGTGCTCTACCGCCGGCTCTACAAGGCGCACCCGCTCGACCAGGTGCTGCTGTCCATCGGCATCGTCTTCGTGTCGGTGGCGTCCTTCACCTTCTTCTTCGGGCCCACCATGCAGCCGTTCACGCTGCCCGAATCGCTCGATGGCCGGCTCTCGCTGCTGGGCCTGGAGGTCAGCCGCTACCGCCTCTTCCTCATCGTCTGCGGCCTGGTGGTGCTGGCGGCGCTGCTGCTCGGCCTGGGCCGCACGCGCTACGGCGCCATGGTGCGCGCGGCGGTGGACAACCAGCGCGTGGCGGCCGGCACCGGCATCCAGGTGCAGCGGCTGTTCTTCCTCACCTTCTCGCTGGGCTGCGGCCTGGCGGGCCTGGGTGGCGCGCTCAGCCTGGGCATGCTGGGGCTGGAGCCCAGCTTCCCGCTGAAGTACCTCGTGTACTTCCTCATCGTGGTCTGCGTCGGCGGCGCCGGCACCATCACCGGCCCCTTCGTGGCCGCCCTGCTGGTGGGCATCGTGGACGTCGCCGGCAAGTACTACCTGCCGCAGGCCGGCGCCTTCCTCATCTACGTGGTCATGATCGTGATGCTGCTCGCGCGACCGAACGGGATCATCCCGCGAAAGGGCCTCGCATGACGCCCATCACCCTCAAGCCCGCGCACACGCGCATCGCCGAGGTGCTCTTCTGGCTCAGCCTGGCCTCGTGCTACTTCCTGCTGCCGGACCACCTGAGCCTGATGAGCCAGATCCTCATCTTCGGCCTGTTCGCCGTGTCGCTGGACATGGCGCTGGGCTACGCCGGCATCCTCACCGTGGGCCACGCGGCCTTCTTCGGCGCCGGCGCCTACGCGGCCGGCCTGCTGGCCAAACACGGCTGGGGCGAGCCCTTCTCGGGCCTGCTGGTGGCGCTGCTGGTCTGCGTGGCGCTGGGCTACCTGCTGAGCGCCCTGGTGGTGCGCGGCACCGACCTGGCGCGGCTGATGATCACCATCGGCGTGTGCATGCTGCTGGCCGAGCTGGCCAACCGGCTCTCGGGCATCACCGGCGGCACCGACGGCCTGCAGGGCATGGTGGTCGAGCCGCTGTTCGGCCGCTTCGAGTTCGACCTCTTCGGCCAGACCGCCTTCATTTACGCCTTCGCCATGGTGCTGCTGGTGTTCCTGGGCGTGCGGCTGATCCTGAAGTCGCCCTTCGGCCTCACGCTGCGCGGCATCCACGACAGCCGCAAGCGCATGCTGGCCATCGGCTCGCCGGTGGACGCGCGCCTGCGCCTGGCCTATGCGCTGTCGGCCGGCGTGGCCGGCATCGCGGGCGCGCTGCTCGCGCAGACCACGCAGTTCGTCGGCATCGAATCGATCGGCTTCAACCGCTCGGCCGAGGTCCTGATCATCCTGGTGCTGGGCGGCACGGGACGCCTGTACGGTGGCCTCGTCGGTGCCATCGTCTACATGCTGGTGCACGACTGGTTCGCCGACATGAACCCGCAGTACTGGCAGTTCTGGCTCGGCATCTTCCTCATCGCCGCCGTGCTGATGGGCCGCGGCGGCATCATGGGCGCGCTCTCGCGCCTGTTCAAGACGCGAGAGGAGGCCGTGCGATGAGTACGTCCGCCCTGCAGACCCACGGCCTCGGTATCTCCTTCGGCGCCTTCCACGCCGTCAGCGGCGTGAGCCTCTCGCTGGAGCCCGGCGCGCGCCAGGCCCTCATCGGCCCCAACGGCGCCGGCAAGACCACGCTGATCAACCTGCTCACGGGCATCTACAAGCCCTCGGCCGGGCGCGTGCTCATGAACGGCGAGGACGTGACCGCGCTGTCGGCCGACCGGCGCGCGCGCCGCGGCCTGGCCCGCACCTTCCAGATCAACACCCTGTTCCCCAGCCTCACGCCGCTGAGCTCGGTGGTGCTGGCGATCAGCGAACGCGAGGGCCTGGGGGCCGTGTGGTGGCGCCCGCTCAAGCGGCACACCGCCGTCTACCACGAGGCGCACGAGCTGCTGGGGCGCCTGAAGCTGAACGCCCTGGCGAACGTGCCCGTGGCCGAGTTGCCCTACGGCAAGCAGCGCCTGCTGGAGATCGCGCTGGCCATGGCCGCGAAGCCGCGCATCCTGCTGCTCGACGAGCCCGCCGCCGGCGTGCCCGAGGACGAGAGTGGCGAGCTCTTCGAGGTCATCGACGCGCTGCCGGCGGACATCAGCGTCCTCTTCATCGAACACGACATGAAACTGGTCTTCCGCTTCGCGCGCCGCATCTCGGTGCTGGTCACCGGGCAGGTGCTCACCGAGGGCACGCCGGCCGAGATCGGCCGCGACCCGCGCGTGCGCGAGGTCTACCTGGGCCAGGCGCACACGCAGGCGGTGCAGGCGATTCCCGCGGAGGTGGCGCATGGCTGAGCTGCTGGCGTTCGACCGCGTGGTGGCGGGCTACGGCAACGCCGTCGTGCTGCACGAACTGGGCTTCGCGCTGGAGGAGGGGCAAAGCCTGGCCGTGCTGGGCCGCAACGGTGTAGGCAAGACCTCGCTGCTGGAAACCCTGATGGGCAACACCCGCGTGATGCGCGGCGCCGTGCGCTGGGCCGGGCAGGACATCACGCGCTGGCCCGCGCACCGGCGCGCGGCCGCCGGCCTGGGCTGGGTGCCACAGGAGCGTGAGGTCTTTGCGTCGCTCACGGTGGAGGAGAACCTCACGGTCATCGCGCGCAAGGGGGCCTGGACCCTGCAGCGCGTCTATGAGCTGTTCCCGCGCCTGCGCGAGCGGCGCGGCAACTACGGCAACCAGCTCTCGGGCGGCGAGCAGCAGATGCTGGCCATCGGCCGCGCGCTGATGACCAACCCGCGCCTGCTGCTGCTCGACGAGCCGATGGAGGGCCTGGCGCCCATCGTCGTGGAAGAGCTCGCGGTCTCGATTCGCCGGCTCTGCGAGCAGGAAGGGCTGGCCTCCATCGTCGTCGAGCAGCACCCGGTGCTGGCGCTGGAGATGACGCACCAGGCCATCGTGCTGGAGCGCGGCACCGTGGTGCACGCCGGGCCGAGCGCGGACCTCGCGAACGACGCGGCGCTGCTCGAAGGCCTGCTGGGCGTGGGCATCGCCGAGACCGCCTGATTCCCCGGATTCCCTCCCGGGCGCCGCGCGCGCCCGGTGTTCAACCCCTCGATAGGAAACCCGTCATGCCGTTCCCCTTCCAGCAAGCCCTCGGCGGCGCATTGGCCGCGCTGAGCCTGGCTGCCGCGCCCATCGCCTTCGCGCAAGACGCCGTGCGCGTCGGCGTCATCGCCGAGATGTCCGGCCCCTTCGCCGAGTTCGGCAAGCAGATGCAGGCCGGCATCCAGGCCTACCAGAAGATGCACGGCGACAGCGTGGCCGGCAAGCGCGTGGAGGTGGTGATCAAGGACGTGGGCGGGCCCAACCCCGATGCGGCCAAGCGCATCGCCACCGAACTGGTCGTGCGCGAGAAGGTCAACGTGCTGGCGGGCTTCGGCTTCACGCCGAACGCGCTGGCCGTGGCGCCCATCGCCACCCAGGCCAAGGTGCCCATGATCGTGATGAACGCGGCCGCCGGCGGGCTCACCGCCAAGTCGCCCTACATGGTGCGCACCTCCTTCCACTACCCCGAGACCGTTCCGCCGATCGCGCAGTGGGCGATCAAGCAGGGCGCGAAGAAGGCCTACGTGATCGTGGCCGACTACTCGCCGGGCCACGACGCCGAGGCCGCCTTCATCGCGGCCTTCAAGAAGGCCGGCGGCGAGATCGTCGGCAACGTGCGCACGCCGCTGATGACGCTGGACTTCGCGCCCTACATCCAGCGCGTGAAGGACGCGAAGCCCGACGTGCTGTTCTCCTTCGTCAACGGCGGCGACGTCGCGCCGGCCTTCATCAAGGAGTACCGCGACAAGGGACTGGATGAGGCGGGCATCAGGCTCATCGGCACCGGCGACATCGTCGACGAGGCGCTGGTCGAGGCCATCGGCGAGCGCGGCGTGGGCATCACCACCGTCTACCCCTATTCCATGCACCACCAGTCCGCGCTGAACGAGCGCTTCGTGCGCGAGTTCAAGGCGCAGCGCGACCCGAAGTCGCGCCCCACCATCATGGGCGTGGCCGCCTACGACGGCATGGCCGCCCTGTACGCGGCGCTGGCCAAGACCGGTGGCAAGGCCGACGGGCCCACGCTGATCGCCGCGCTCGCCGGGCTGAAGATCGACAGCCCGCGCGGCAGCCTCAGCATCGACAAGGACACGCGCGACGTGGTGCACGACCAGTACATCCGCCGCTTCGAGAAGCAGGGCGGCACGTACTACAACGTGGAGTTCGAAACCTTCAAGGCGCAGCCCTGATGGCCGGCGACGCCCTGTCTCTGGACATCGCCGGGCTGACGGCGGCCTACCGCGACGGCCGCCTGCACCCCTCGGCGGTGCTGGAGCAACTGTTCGCCGCCATCGAAGCCGACACGCGCGGCCTCAACGCGTTCTGCCTGCTCGACCGCGCGGCGGCCGAGCGCGAGGCCGAGGCCTCGGGCCGGCGCTGGCGTGAAGGGCGCCCGCTGTCGGTGCTCGACGGTGTGCCAGTTTCTGTCAAGGACCTGGTGAACGTGGCGGGCTGGCCCACGCGGCGCGGCTCGCTCACCGGCAGCGACGAGCCCGTCCCGCAGGACGCGCCCGGCGTGACGCCGCTGCGCGCGGGCGGCGCGGTGCTGTTCGGCAAGACCACCACCACCGAGTTCGGCTGGACCGTGGGCTCGTCGAACCCGCAGGCCGGCACCACCCTCAACCCGACGGCGCCAGGGCGCGAGGTCGGCGGCTCCAGCAGCGGCGCCGCCGCGCAGGTGGCCGCCGGCTGGGGGCCGCTGGCCTTGGGCAGCGACGCCGGGGGCTCGGTGCGCCTGCCCGCGTCGTGGAGCGGCACGGTCGGCTTCAAGCCCAGCTTCGGGGCCATCCCGCTCGCGCCGGCCAGCGCCTTCGCCGAGTTCGCGCACCTGGGCACCTTCACACGCTCAGTGGCCGACGCGGCGCTGGCCATGCAGGTGCTGTCGCGGGCCGATCCGCGCGACCCCTCGTCCTTGTTCGTGCGCGGCGAGGCGCCGCCCGATCGCCCGCTGCGCATCGCGTGGACGCTCGCGCTCGGTTCATCGGGGTTGGTGCAGCCCGCCGTGGCCGGGGCCGTGCAGGCGCTGGTGCGGCGCCTGGTCGACGCGGGCCACACCGTCATCGATTGGCCCGATGCCGCCAATGACCGGGCGCAGGACATGTGGAGCGTGTGGGTCTCGCGCATCCACGAGTCCTTCGTGGACTGGACCGAGGCACAGCGCGCGCGGCTGTCGCCGGGGCTGCAGGCGGCGTACGAGGAGGGCGCCGCGCAATCACCGGCCGAGCTGGCCCGCGCCCGCGCCCGGCTGCGCGCCATGGCGGGCGCACTGGCGCAGCGCTTCACCGACATCGACCTGCTGATCACGCCCAGCACGCCGGGCGCGGCACCGCCGCTGGGCGACGCGGGCGGTGGTGGCTGGTTCCAGGCCTTGGGCGGTTTCACCTACCCGTTCAACCTCACCCAGCAGCCGGCGCTGAGCCTGCCGCTGGGGGCGGACGCCGAGGGCGCGCCGTTCGGCGTGCAACTGGTGGGGCCGCGCTTTCACGACGCGGCGGTGCTGCGGGCCGGTGCCCGCATCGAGGCGCTGCTGGCCTAGGCCAACTGAGCGGCGCGGCAGCGGGCCGGGGCCGGCCGCTCAGCCCCGGTCGGCCTGCGCTGGCTCGGCCAGCGCTTCCAGCACGCCGTGCGCCTGCTGGTCGGCGTGGTAGCTGCTGCGCACCATGGCGCCCACCGCGGCGTGGGTGAAGCCCATCTCGTAGGCCTTGGCCTCGAACATCTTGAAGGTGTCCGGGTGCACGTAGCGGCGCACCGGCAGGTGGTGGGCGCTGGGAGAGAGGTATTGGCCGATGGTGAGCATGTCGATGTGGTGATCGCGCATGTCCTGCATCACCTGCAGGATCTCCTCGTCGGTCTCGCCCAGGCCGACCATGATGCCGCTCTTGGTGGGCACGTGCGGGAACAGGGCCTTGAACTTCTTGAGCAGGTTCAGGCTGAAGGCGTAATCCGACCCCGGGCGCGCCTCCTTGTACAGGCGCGGCGCCGTTTCCAGGTTGTGGTTCATCACGTCCGGCGGCGCGGCCTTCAGGATCTCCAGCGCGCGGTCGTCGCGGCCGCGGAAGTCGGGCACCAGCACCTCGATGGTGGTCTCGGGCGAGCGCTCGCGGATCTGGCGGATGCACTCCACGAAGTGGCCCGCGCCGCCGTCGCGCAGGTCGTCGCGGTCCACACTGGTGATCACCACGTACTTGAGCTTGAGCTGGGCGATGGTCTTGGCCAGGTTCACCGGCTCGTCCGCGTCCAGCGGGTCGGGGCGGCCATGGCCCACGTCGCAGAACGGGCAGCGGCGCGTGCACTTGTCGCCCATGATCATGAAGGTGGCCGTGCCCTTGCCGAAGCACTCGCCGATGTTGGGGCAGCTCGCTTCCTCGCACACCGTCACCAGCTTGTTGCTGCGCAGGATGTCCTTGATCTCGTAGAAGCGGGTGCTGGGGCTGCCGGCCTTGACGCGGATCCAGTCGGGCTTCTTGAGCGTTTCGGCCGGCACGATCTTGATGGGGATGCGCGCGGTCTTGGCCTGGCTCTTCTGCTTGACGGTGGGGTCGTAGGTGGTGCTCATGGCGGAGGGGGCGGTGACGGGCTCAGGGGGCGAGCAGTGCGCCGAGCTTCTGGCTCAGGACCGGGGCCACGTCGTCCCAGGTGACGGGCACGCCGATTGTAGAAAGGTCCACCGTTTCAAGCCCGGCGTAGCCGCACGGGTTGATACGGTGAAAGGGTTGCAGGTCCATGGCCACGTTCAGCGCCACGCCGTGGTAGGTGCAGTGGCGGCTCACCTTGATGCCCAGCGCGGCGATCTTGCCCAGGCCGGTGAAGTCGGGCGCGGGCGACGGGCTGCCGGGTTCGCGGCGCGCGGGGGCCTGCGGCAGGCGCGCGTGGCCGCGCGGGTCGTCCAGGCGCACGTAGATGCCGGGCGCGCCGGCCACGCGGTGGCCGGTCACGCCGAAATGGTCCAGCGTGCGGATCACCGCTTCCTCGATGCGGTAAACGTACTCCTTGACGAAGTAGCCCGCGCGCTGGAGGTCGATCAGCGGGTAGGCCACCACCTGGCCCGGGCCGTGGTACGTGACCTGGCCGCCACGGTTGGTGGGCACCACCTCGATGTCGCCCGGCGCGAGCAGGTGGTCCTCATGCCCCGCCAGGCCTTGCGTGAACACGGGTGGGTGCTCGCAGATCCAGAGCTCGTCGGGCGTGTCGGTCGTGCGCGCGGCTGTGAAGGCCTGCATGGCCTCGTAGGTGGGGCGGTATGGGACCCGGCCCAGGGCGCGGACGTCCATGGCGTCAGAGCACGACCTTGACCATGGGATGCGTGGTCAGCGTGCGGTATACCTCGTCGAGCTGCTCGCGGCTGGTGACGAACACGGCGACGGTCAGGCCCATGTAGTTGCCGGCCTTGCTCGGGCGGCGCTCCAGCGTGGTGGCGTCGAAGGAGGGATCGAAGTTGCGCACCGTCTCGACGATGGCCTCGGCGAAGCCCTCGACGTTCTCACCCATCACCTTGATCGGGAAATGGGTGGGGTAGGTGATGAGCGACTGCTCGGGTGGGATCTCGGGTGGCGTGTCCATGGCGGTGTCTCAGGTGGATTGCTCGGCCACGGCCCGCTGGTACGCCGCGAGCAGGCGTGCTCCCACCGGGCCGGGCTGGCCGTTGCCGACGGGGCGGCCGTCGAGCGTGGTGATCGGCAGCACCTCCTTGGTGGCCGAGGACAGCAGCAGCTCGTCGGCCGCGAGCACCTCGTCGCGCGAGACGCGGCGCAGCTCGAAGGGGATGCCGTTGTCGCGACAGATCGATTCGATCAGGCCATAGCGGATGCCCTCCAGCACCAGGTGGTCCTTGGGCGGCCCCATCACGGTGCCGTTCTTCACCACCCAGACGTTGCTGGCCGCGGCCTCGCTGAGGAAGCCGTCACGAAACATCACGGTCTCCAGGGCGCCGGCGTCGGCGCTGATCTGGCGCGAGAACACCGCGCCCAGCAGGCTGGTGCTCTTGATGTGCGCCTTCTGCCAGCGGAAGTCGTTGGCCGTCACGCAGGCCACGCCGCGCGCGCGCTGCTCGGCCGTGGGCAGCTTCATCTCGCCGGCCATCACGAACACCGTGGGGGTCAGGTCCGGAATCATCACGTGGTCGCGCGGCGCCACGCCGCGCGTCACCTGCAGGTAGATGAGCTGGTTGCTCACGCCCGCCGCCTGGCGGTCGGCGATCAGCCGGCGGGCGATGGCCAGCCACTCTTCGCGCGTGTGCGGGTTGGCGATGCGCAGCTCGTGCAGGGAGCGGTCCAGCCGGTCCATGTGCTCGGCGAAGCGGAAGACCCGCCCGCCATAGGCCGGCAGCACCTCGTAGACGCCGTCGCCGAAGATGAAGCCGCGGTCGAGTACGCTGATCCGCGCGTCGCGCAAGGGGGTGTAGTCGCCGTTGAGAAAGCAGAGCGAATCGGGCAGGGGAGGGTTCATGTCAGGATTATCCGGCCGGGTGTTTTCGCCCGCGCGCGGCCGCCCCCGAGCCTTGACTGGCCCATCGGGTTTCTACGTATAATCAATGGCTTTGCGAACCTGACTGGTCCGTCATTTCTCCGTCACCGCGTTGTCGACCCATGCTGCCTGCCAAGCCGACTCCGCCCTTGACCGATGACTTCCCAGATGGGGCGCAAGAACCCGAATTCAAGCCATTGACGCGCGAGGAAGCGCGGCAGTGGCGGGCCGGCCAGCCGGGGCTCTCGCTCTGGCGGTTGGTGGGGGTGCAGTGGCTGGTGGGGCTGCTCGCCGCCGCGGTTGCCGCGTTGCTCACGCAATCGGCTGCCGTCGCGGTGTCGGTCCTGTACGGCGCGGCAACGGTGGCGATCCCTTCGGCCCTCATGGCCTACGGCTTGACCTCCAGCGCCTTGTCCCGACTCGCGTCGGGCTTTGCGCAGGCCGCGCTGGTCGGTTTCCTGTTCTGGGAGGGCGTGAAAGTCCTGCTGTCGGTGGCCCTCCTGGCTGCGGCGGTCTGGATCCTGCCCGAGCCGAACTGGATCGGGCTGCTGATCGGGCTGGTGTTGGTTCTCAAGGTCTACTGGTTCGGGGCGCTGCTCCAGGCCCGCAGGCCGGTCACAAACGGTTGACGCTCCGCGTTTTGGTGCACACGAATGGCTGCTGAAGGCACTCTGACCCCTGGCGAATACATCCGCCATCACCTGGTTCACCTGACGAACCACAAGCAGTCGTCCATCGTCGATTTCTCGGTGATCAACGTGGACTCGGTGGTCGTCAGCAGCGTGCTGGGCCTGCTCATGTGCTTCGTGCTGTGGCTGGCCGCGCGCAAGTCCACCGCCGGCGTGCCGGGCCGTTTCCAGGCCGCCGTCGAGATCCTGGTGGAAATGGTGGACAACCAGGCCAAGGCCGTCATCCACAACGCCACGAGCCGCAAGCTCATCGCCCCTCTCGCCCTGGCCGTGTTCGTCTGGATCTTCCTGATGAACTTCATGGACATGATCCCCGTCGATCTGCTGCCCCAGATCTGGCACAGCGCCGGTCCCGCCATGGGCTTCAAGGACTACCTGCGCGTCGTGCCCACGGCCGACCTGTCCACCACCCTGGGCCTGTCCGTCTCCGTTCTGCTGCTCTGCCTGTTCTACAACATCAAGATCAAGGGCCTGGGCGGCTGGGCGCACGAATTGGTGTCCGCGCCCTTCGGCACCAGCAAGAACCCCCTGTGGGCGCTGCTGCTGGGCGTGGTCAACTTCCTGATGCAAATGATCGAGTTCGTGGCGAAGACCGTTTCGCACGGCATGCGGTTGTTTGGCAACATGTTCGCGGGTGAGCTGGTGTTCATGCTGATCGCGCTGCTGGGTGCCTACGCCACCCTCTCGCTCGGCGGTGGACTCTTCTTCGTCGGACACCTGATCGCCGGCACGGTGTGGACCCTGTTCCACATCCTGGTCATCACCTTGCAGGCGTTCATCTTCATGATGCTGGCCCTCATCTATCTGGGGCAGGCGCATGACGCTCACTGACGCGACCGTCCTGGACGCGCTCGGGTAATTTCGTTCCTTTTCTCAATCAACAAACTTCCATCTCAACAGGAGTCAACATGGAAAACGTTCTGGGTCTCGTCGCGCTGGCTTGCGGCCTCATCGTCGGTCTGGGCGCCATCGGCGCTTCCATCGGCATCGCGCTGATGGGCGGCAAGTTCCTCGAGTCCTCGGCCCGTCAGCCCGAGCTGATGAACGACCTGCAGACCAAGATGTTCATTCTGGCCGGCCTGATCGACGCGGCCTTCCTGATCGGCGTGGCCATCGCCCTGCTGTTCGCCTTCGCCAACCCCTTCACCCTGTAATCGGTTGGTCGGCCCCGCGCGGGTGCGGCCATGGCGGTGAGCGGACACCAGTTCCGCCGCCGTCCCGGGCCGTCCGCCGGGTCGCCGGTGTGTTTTCCCCTTAGTCCACACAGAAAGGCGTTGCGATGAACATCAATGCAACCCTCTTTGCGCAGGCCATCGTCTTCGCGATCCTGATCTGGTTCACGATGAAGTTCATCTGGCCGCCGATCGCCAAGGCACTCGATGAGCGCGCGCTGAAGATCTCCGAAGGCCTGGCCGCTGCCGAGAAAGCCAAGACCGAACTCGCCGTCGCGAACAAGCGCGTCGAGGCCGAGCTGAGCCAGTCGCGCAACGAGTCGGCCACGCGCCTGGCCGATGCCGAGCGCCGTGCCCAGGCCCTGATCGAAGAGGCCAAGGCCCGCGCCAACGACGAGGCCGCCAAGATCGTCGCTGCGGCTCGCCAGGAGGCGGAGCAGCAAGTGGTCAAGGCCCGCGAAGCCCTGCGCGAGCAGGTGGCTGCGCTGGCCGTCAAGGGCGCCGAGCAGATCCTGCGCAAGGAAGTCAACGCCGGCGTTCACGCCGACCTGCTCAACCGCCTCAAGACCGAGCTCTGATCGAGCGCACAGGAACGACGACCATGGCCGAAATCGCCACCATTGCCCGTCCCTACGCGGAAGCGCTGTTCAAGGCGTGCGGCCAGGACGCCGCCGGCACGGCCGCCTGGCTTGACGCCCTGGCCGCCGTGGCCGCCGACGCCGGCTTGCAGCAATACGCCGACAGCCCCAAGGTCACGCCGCAGCAGGTGTTCGACCTGATCGGCAGCGTGCTCAAGAGCCCGCTGCCGACCGCCGGACAAAACTTCCTGCGCACGGTCATCGACAATGGCCGTCTGGCTGCCCTGCCCGAGATCGCCGCCCAGTTCCGCGTGCTCAAGAACGCCCGGCAAGGCTCGTCCGACGCCACGGTCTACAGCGCCTTCGCCATCGAGCCGTCGGCCCTCGCCGATCTGTCCGCCGTGCTGGAGAAGCGTTTTGCCCGCAAGCTCAACCTGCAGGTGCAACTGCAGCCCGAACTCATCGGGGGCATCCGCGTGGTGGTCGGTGACGAAGTGCTCGACACCTCGGTCAAGGCCCGCCTTGAACAGATGAAAGTGGCCCTCACGGCCTGAAGGCCCTGACCCGCCCGCGCCGCATACCCATTAACGAAAGAAGGAAAGAGTCATGCAACTCAATCCCGCCGAAATCTCCGAACTGATCAAGTCCCGCATCGAGGGCTTGGCCGCATCGAACGACGTTCGCAACCAGGGTACCGTGGTGTCCGTCACCGACGGCATCGTGCGTGTGCACGGCCTGTCCGACGTGATGCAGGGCGAAATGCTGGAATTCCCGGCCAACAAGGACGGCGTGCCCTCCTTCGGCCTGGCGCTCAACCTCGAGCGCGATTCCGTTGGCGCCGTGGTGCTGGGCGAATACGAGCACATCTCCGAGGGCGACACCGTCAAGTGCACGGGCCGCATCCTGGAAGTGCCCGTGGGTCCCGAGCTGATTGGCCGCGTGGTCAACGCGCTGGGCCAGCCCATCGACGGCAAGGGTCCGGTCAACGCCAAGCTGACCGACGTGATCGAAAAGGTCGCCCCGGGCGTGATCGCGCGCCAGTCGGTCGACCAGCCCGTGCAGACCGGCCTGAAGTCGATCGACTCCATGGTGCCCGTCGGTCGTGGCCAGCGCGAGCTGATCATCGGCGACCGCCAGACCGGCAAGACCGCCGTGGCCATCGACGCGATCATCAACCAGAAGGGTCAGAACATGACCTGCATCTACGTCGCCATCGGCCAGAAGGCGTCGTCGATCAAGAACGTGGTGCGTGCCCTGGAGCAGGCCGGCGCGATGGAATACACCATCGTCGTCGCCGCCTCGGCCTCCGAATCGGCCGCCATGCAGTACCTGTCGGCCTACTCGGGCTGCACCATGGGCGAGTACTTCCGCGACCGCGGCCAGGACGCGCTCATCGTGTACGACGACCTGTCCAAGCAGGCCGTGGCTTACCGCCAGGTCTCCCTGCTCCTGCGCCGCCCCCCGGGCCGCGAAGCCTACCCCGGCGACGTGTTCTATCTCCACAGCCGCCTGCTCGAGCGCGCCGCGCGTGTGAACGCCGACTACGTCGAAGCCTTCACCAAAGGCGAGGTCAAAGGCAAGACCGGTTCGCTGACGGCGCTGCCCATCATCGAAACGCAAGCCGGCGACGTGTCGGCCTTCGTGCCGACCAACGTGATCTCGATCACCGACGGCCAGATCTTCCTGGAAACCAGCCTCTTCAACGCCGGCATCCGTCCCGCCATCAACGCGGGTATCTCGGTGTCGCGCGTCGGTGGCGCGGCCCAGACCAAGCTCATCAAGAGCCTGTCCGGTGGTATCCGTACCGACCTCGCGCAGTACCGTGAACTCGCGGCCTTCGCCCAGTTCGCGTCCGACCTCGACGAAGCCACCCGCAAGCAGCTCGACCGCGGCGCGCGCGTGACCGAACTGCTCAAGCAGGCGCAGTACAGCCCGCAGTCCATCAGCTTGATGGCGTCCACGCTGTTCGCGGTGAACAAGGGCTACCTCGACGACGTGGACGTGAAGAAGGTGCTGGCGTTCGAAGCCGGCATGCACGCCCACCTGAAGGACAAGCACGCCGCGCTGCTGACCAAGCTGCAGAACGACAAGGCCATGGACAAGGACGCCGAAGCCCAGCTCGCGGCCGCCATCGCCGAGTTCAAGAAGACCGGCACGTACTGATCGCCCCAGGGCCAACCAGGAGCAGCGATGGCAGCAGGCAAGGAAATCCGCGGCAAGATCAAATCGGTGGAGAACACCAAGAAGATCACCAAGGCCATGGAGATGGTCGCCGCCTCCAAGATGCGCAAGGCGCAGGACCGCATGCGTGCGGCCCGGCCTTACGCCGAGAAGGTGCGTCAGATTGCGGGCAACCTGAGCAAGGCGAACCCCGAGTACACGCACCCCTTCATGGAGGCCAACGACGGCAAGACCGCCGGCTTCGTCGTCGTGACCACCGACAAGGGCCTCTGTGGTGGCCTCAACACCAACGTGTTGCGCGCCGCCACCAACGAGTTCAAGGCCCTGCAGGCCAGTGGCACCGGCATCGAGGTCGTGGCCATCGGCAACAAGGGCCTGGGCTTCATGAACCGCGTCGGCGCCAAGGTCGCGTCCAGCGTGGTCGGCCTGGGTGACACGCCGCACCTCGAAAAACTCATCGGCCCCGTCAAGGTGCTGCTCGATGCGTACACCGAAGGCCGCGTCAAGAGCGTGCACCTGGTCTACACCCGCTTCATTAACACGATGAAGCAAGAGGCCGTGGTGCAGCAACTGTTGCCCCTGACGGCTGAAAACCTGCAGGAAGGCGCGGGCGGCCGCGACTGGGACTACATCTACGAACCCGATGCGGCCACCGTCATCGACGAGCTGCTGCTGCGCTACGTCGAGGCCCAGGTCTACCAGGCCGTGGCCGAGAACATGGCGTCCGAACAATCGGCGCGCATGGTGGCCATGAAGGCCGCGACCGACAACGCGGGCAATGTGATCAGCGAACTCAAGCTCGTCTACAACAAGACCCGCCAGGCCGGCATCACCAAAGAGCTGTCCGAGATCGTCGCCGGCGCCGCCGCCGTCTAAGGTCCGCGCCCCTCCGAATCCAGAGAAAACAGAAGGTAAACATCATGTCTCAAGTGCAAGGCAAGATCGTCCAGTGCATCGGCGCCGTCGTGGACGTGGAATTCCCGCGCGACCAGATGCCCCGCGTGTACGACGCGCTGAAGATGGAGGGCTCGGCCCTCACGCTGGAAGTCCAGCAGCAGCTCGGTGACGGCGTGGTGCGCACCATCGCCCTGGGCTCCTCCGACGGCCTGCGCCGCGGCATGCTGGTGAGCAACACCAACGCCCCCATCACCGTGCCCGTGGGCAAAGCCACGCTGGGCCGCATCATGGACGTGCTGGGCAACCCCATCGACGAGCGCGGCCCCGTGGACCAGGCGCTGACCGCCTCCATCCACCGCAAGGCCCCGGCCTACGACGAGTTGTCGCCCTCGCAGGAACTGCTCGAGACCGGCATCAAGGTGATCGACCTGGTCTGCCCCTTCGCCAAGGGCGGCAAGGTGGGCCTGTTCGGTGGCGCCGGCGTGGGCAAGACCGTGAACATGATGGAGCTCATCAACAACATCGCCAAGGCGCACTCGGGTCTGTCCGTGTTCGCCGGCGTGGGTGAGCGCACCCGCGAGGGCAACGACTTCTATCACGAGATGGCCGACTCCGGCGTCGTGAAGCTGGACAACCTCGCCGAGTCGAAAGTGGCCATGGTGTACGGCCAGATGAACGAGCCCCCGGGCAACCGACTGCGCGTAGCGCTGACCGGTCTGACCATCGCCGAGTCGTTCCGCGACGAAGGCCGTGACGTGCTGTTCTTCGTGGACAACATCTACCGCTACACGCTGGCCGGTACCGAAGTGTCCGCTCTGCTGGGCCGTATGCCCTCCGCCGTGGGCTACCAGCCGACGCTGGCCGAGGAAATGGGCCGCCTGCAGGAGCGCATCACCTCCACCAAGGTCGGTTCGATCACCTCCATCCAGGCCGTGTACGTGCCCGCGGACGACCTGACCGACCCCTCGCCCGCCACGACCTTCGCCCACCTGGACTCCACCGTCGTGCTGTCGCGCGACATTGCTGCACTGGGCATCTACCCCGCCGTGGACCCGCTGGACTCCACCAGCCGCCAGCTCGACCCGCTGGTCGTGGGCGACGAGCACTACAGCACCGCCCGCGCCGTGCAGGGCACGCTGCAGCGCTACAAGGAACTGCGCGACATCATCGCCATTCTGGGCATGGACGAACTGGCCCCCGAGGACAAGCTGGCCGTGGCCCGCGCGCGCAAGATCCAGCGTTTCCTGTCGCAGCCCTTCCACGTGGCCGAGGTGTTCACCGGCTCGCCCGGCAAGTACGTGCCGCTGGCCGAGACGATCCGCGGCTTCAAGATGATCACCGCCGGTGAATGCGATCACCTGCCCGAGCAGGCCTTCTACATGGTCGGCACCATCGACGAGGCCTTCGAGAAGGCCAAGAAGCTGGCGGCGGGCTGATCGGCCACCGCTGAGGAATCACCATGAGCACCATCCACGTCGACGTGGTCAGCGCCGAGGAGTCCATCTTCTCGGGCGAGGCCAAATTCGTCGCCCTGCCGGGCGAGGCGGGTGAGCTCGGCATCCTGCCCGGCCACATCCCCCTGATCACCCGGATCAAGCCGGGTGCCGTGCGCATCGAAAAGGCCGACGGCGGCGAGGAATTCGTCTTCGTGGCCGGCGGCATCCTCGAGGTGCAGCCCAACGCCATCACCGTGCTGTCCGACACCGCCATCCGCGGCAAGGACCTGGACGAGGCCAAGGCCTCCGCGGCCCGCCAGCAGGCCGAAGAAGCCGTGAAGAACGCCAAAACCGACATCGATCTGGCCAAGGCCACGTCGGAACTCGCGGTCATGGCCGCGCAGATCGCGGCGCTGCGCAAGTACCGCCAGAAGAAGTGAAGGAATTCTTGCTTTCGCAAGGGACCGGCCGCGCGCCGGTCTTTTTTTGCCCGGCCGCCTGTTCAGCGTGCGAGGGCCTCACTATCATGGCCGCGTAACCAGCGCCCCTTGCTGCATGTCATCGCTCTTCGACAGCCCGGAACTCGCCCCTGAAGAAGTCGCCGCCCGGCTGCTGGTCACGCCGACGGCGCTGGCCGATCTCACCATGGTGGATGCGATGAAGGTGGTGGGCTACATGCGGCCCAAGCTCATCAAGGCCGGCACCGTGATCATCCACGAAGGTGAGGTCCGCGGGAACGACTACATGCTGCTGGTGCTGGAGGGCGACATTGCCGTCGAAAGCGACCTGCCCGGCCTGCACGAGAGCATGGTGGTCAATGTGATGGGTCCGGGGCACCTGCTGGGCGAAATGGGCGTGCTCGATGGCGCGCCGCGCTCGGCGACCTGCACGGCCAACACCGACATCGCCGCCGCCGTGCTGTCGCGTACCGCGCTCATGCGCCTGCTCAAGGACGATCCGCGCCTGGGCGCGCGCCTGCTGCTGGCCATCTCCAAGCGCCTGGCCGACCGCCTGCGCGACACCACGCGCAAGCTCAAGACCTTCGCGCAGATGAACAAGGCCTTGCAGCAGGAGCTGCAGGTCGTGATGAACAACCGCACCGGCCTGACGCAGCGGCGCGACTGAGCGCCTTGGGGTACGGCCCGGCGGCGCTCACACGCGCAGCACGGTGTCGGGCAGTTCGTTTTCGCCAGGGGCGGCGCTGTCCGAGGGGAAATGCTGCACGAGCAGCGCCGACACCTCTTCCAGGGCCTGCGTCAATCCGTCCTCGAACCCACCCGCGCGCAGTCGCGCGCTCAGCCGATCAACGATCGCCTGCCAGGTCTCGGGCGGCACCTGGCGCGCGAGCGCGCGATCGGCGACGAATTCGATGGCGTGTTCGGCGAGCAGCAAGTAGATGAGCACGCCGTTGTTGTGCTCGGTGTCCCACAAGCGCAGGCGGCCGAACCAGGCGAGGGCGCGGTCGCGCACCACGGCAGGCAAGGGCTCCTCGGGACCGATGCGCAGCAGGTAGCTGGTGGGCAGGGCGGCTTCGACGACCAGCCGGACTTCGCCGGTGTGGCGGCCCTCACTGGCCGTGATCCGCCGGGCGATCCGCTCGGCCATGTCGTCGGGCACGGCGCGCGCGCTGTCGTGGCGGTCCATCCAGCGGTGTTTGAGCAGGCGCCACCAGCGGTTCATGCCGTATCCCTCACC
>NZ_DATIGV010000035.1:0-7018 GCF_035481345.1 Hydrogenophaga sp.
TGCCCGCCAAGGAAGGCCCGAAGAACGGCATCGTCACGCGCGCCATCGAGAACCTCAAGAAGCTCAAGCCTTCGCCCATCGGTGTGGCGGCCGACGCGGACCTCATCGTCGCGGCCAACTACGAGGAGCACATGGCCCTGCTGGGTGAGTGCGACCTCGTGATCGAAGCCATCGCCGAACGCATGGACTGGAAGCTCGACCTGTACCAGAAGGTCGCGCCGCACCTGGCCGCGCACGCCATCGTCGCGTCCAACACCTCGGGCCTGTCGATCACCAAGCTCAGCGAAGCGCTGCCCGAAGCGATCAAGCCGCGCTTTTGCGGCATCCACTTCTTCAACCCGCCGCGCTACATGACGCTGGTGGAGCTGATCCCCACGCCCACCACGCAGCCGCAGATCCTGGACCAGCTCGAGACCTTCGTCACCAGCGGCCTGGGCAAGGGCGTGGTGCGCGCCAAGGACACACCGAACTTCATCGCCAACCGCATCGGCATCGCCGGCATGCTGGCCACGATGAAGGAGGTGGAGAACTTCGGGCTCACCTTCGACGTGGTGGACGACCTCACCGGCAAGCGCCTGGGCCGCGCCAGCAGCGGCACCTTCCGCACCGCCGACGTGGTGGGCCTGGACACCATGGCCCACGTCATCAAGACGCTGCAGGACAACCTGAGCGCCGAGACCGACCCGTTCTACGCCAGCTTCGGCACGCCGCCCGTGCTCAAGGCGCTGCTGGACAAAGGCCACCTGGGCCAGAAGGCCAAGGCCGGCTTCTTCAAGAAGGTGGGCCGCGACATCCTGCGCTTCGACCTGGACAGCGGCGAGTACGTGCCCTCGGGCGAGAAGGCCGACGAGGTCTATGGCCGCATGCTCAAGAAGCCCGCGGGCGAGCGCCTGAAGCTGCTGAGAAACAGCACCGGCCCGCAAGGCCGATTCCTCTGGGCCATCCTGCGCAACAGCTTCCACTACGCGGCCGTTCACCTGGCCTCCATCGCCGACACCGCGCGCGACGTGGACCTGGCCATGCGCTGGGGCTTCGGCATGAAACAAGGCCCCTTCGAGCTGTGGCAGGAGGCCGGTTGGCTCGAGGTCGCGAAGATGGTCCAGGAAGACATCGAGGCGGGCCAGGCGCTGAGCAAAGCGCCGCTGCCCGACTGGGTGTTCAAGGGCCCGGTGGCCGAGGCCGGCGGCGTGCACACCGCGCAGGGCTCATGGAACCCCGGCAAGGGCGTGTTCGAGCCGCGCCGTGAACTGCCCGTGTACCAGCGCCAGCCCTTCCCCGAGCTGCTGCTCGGCGAAGCCGGCCCGCGCTTCGCCGACGCGGGCACCACCATCGAAGAGAGCGATGCGGTGCGCCTGTGGACGCTGGACAACGAGGTCCTGATCGCCAGCATCAAGACCAAGATGCACGCCATCAGCCCCGAGGTGTGCGAGGGCCTGATGCAGGCCGTGGAACTGGCCGAGGCGCAGTACCAGGGCCTGGTGGTCTGGTCGGGCGATGAGCCTTTCAGCGTGGGCGCCGACCTGCAGGCCATGCTGCCGGCCTTCCTGGCCGTGGGCGTGGCCGCCATCGAGGACGCCGAAGGCTTCATGCAGCAGACCATGCTGCGCCTGCGCTACGCCAGCGTGCCCGTGGTCTCGGCCATCCGCGGCATGGCCCTGGGTGGTGGCTGCGAACTGGCCGTCTACAGCGGCAAGCGCGTGGCGCACATGGAAAGTTACGTCGGTCTGGTGGAAGTGGGCGTGGGCCTGATCCCCGGCGCCGGCGGCCTCACCTACATCGCGCGACGCGCGGCCGAGAACGCCCAGGCGTCCACCGGCAAGGACCTGCTGCCCTTCCTCACCGAAGGCTTCACCGCTGCGGCCATGGCCAAGGTCGGTACCAGCGCCATCGAGTCGCGCAGCATCGGCTACCTGCTGGAGTCCGACCTGATCGTGCCGCACAAGGACGAGCTGCTGTACGTGGCGCTGAACGAAGCGAAGGCGATGTTCCGCGCCGGCTACCGCGCACCGCACAAGCGCCTGTTCCCGGTGGCCGGCCGCGACGGCAAGGCCACGATCATGGGTCAGCTCGTGAACATGCGCGACGGCGGCTTCATCAGCCAGCACGACTTCCACATCGCCAGCCTGATCGCCAACGTGGTCACTGGCGGCGACGTGGACCCCGGCACGCTGGTGAGCGAGGAATACCTCATGACGCTGGAGCGCCAGGCCTTCTGCGCGCTCATCACGAACCCCAAGACGCAGGAACGCATTCTCGGGATGCTCAACACCGGCAAGCCGGTCCGCAACTGAGGAGCCACGACATGAGCAAACAAGTTCAAGACGCCTACATCGTCGCCGCCACGCGCACGCCCATCGGCCGTTCGCACAAGGGCTCGTTCAAGCACCTGCGGCCCGATGACCTGCTGGCCATCGCGCTGCGCTCCGCGCTCGCGCAGGCGCCCGGCCTGGACCCGAAGGCCATCGAGGACGTGATCTGCGGTTGCGCCATCCCCGAGGCGCAGCAGGGCCTGAACGTGGCGCGCATCGGCGCCATCCTCGCGGGCCTGCCCAACAGCGTGGGCGGCATCACCGTCAACCGCTTCTGCGCCTCGGGTCTGTCGGCCGTGGCCATGGCGGCCGACCGCATCCGCGTGGGTGAAGCCGACGTGATGATCGCCGCCGGCACCGAGAGCATGAGCATGGTGCCCATGATGGGCAACTCGCCCAGCCTGTCGCCCGCCATCTTCGCCAACACGCAGGACGTGGAGCAGTACGGCATCGCCTACGGCATGGGCCTCACCGCCGAGAAGGTGGCGCAGCAGTGGAAGGTCTCGCGCGACGCGCAGGACCAATTCGCGCTGCAATCGCACCAGCGCGCGCTGATCGCCATGAAGAACGGCGAGTTCGCCAACGAGATCACGCCGGTGGAAGTGACCGAGCGTGAGGTGAACCTGGAGTCGGCCGAGGTGAGCCAGCGCACGCGCACCGTGAGCCTGGACGAAGGCGCGCGCCCCGACACCAGCCTGGAAGGCCTGGCCAAGCTGCGCACCGTGTTCGCCGCGCGCGGCTCGGTCACGGCGGGCAACAGCTCGCAGACCAGCGACGGCGCGGGCGCGCTGATCCTGGCGAGCGAGGCGGCGGTCAAGCGCTTCGGCCTGAAGCCGCTGGCGCGCTTCGTGAGCTACGCCAGCCGCGGCGTGCCGCCGCACATCATGGGCATCGGCCCGGTGGAGGCGATTCCCGCCGCGCTGCGCTACGCCGGCCTGAAGCAGGACGACATGGACTGGATCGAGCTGAACGAGGCCTTCGCGGCGCAGTCGCTCGCGGTCATCAACACCCTGGGCCTGGACCCGGGCAAGGTCAACCCCATGGGTGGCGCCATCGCCCTGGGCCACCCGCTGGGTGCCACGGGCGCCATCCGCTCGGCCACCGTGGTGCACGCCTTGCAGCGCCACCAGAAGAAGTACGGCATGGTGACCATGTGCGTGGGCATGGGGCAGGGGGCCGCAGGCATCTTCGAACGCGTCTGAAGCGGGTGCGTTGCCCACGAAAAAGGCGCCCTGCGGGGCGCCTTTTTTTGGGCGAGACCGGCGCCGGGCGTCGGGCTCAGTTGAAGCGGATGTTCGCGCGCCTGGCGACGTCCTGGAATTTGTCCAGGCTCTTCTGCACGAAGCGCTGGGTATCGGCGGGCGACAGCGGCTGGAACACCTGGCCGCCCGCGCTGAGCGCCTGCGTCACTTCAGGGCTCCTGGCGGCGATGGCGATGCTGGCGTTGAGCTTGTCGACGATGGCGGGGTCGATGCCGGCCGGCGCGGCCATGACGAAGTACTGCGTGGCGTCGTAACCCTTCAGGCCGGCCTCTTCCATGGTGGGCACGTCCGGCAGGCTGGGAATGCGATACGGCGTGGTGACCGCGTAGGCCTTGAGCGCACCGGACTGGATGTGCGGCAGCACGGGCGTCGCGCCCAGCATGCCCAGGCTGACCTGACCGCCCATGATGTCCGACACCGCCTGGCCGCCGCCGCGGTAAGGGATGTGCGTCATCTGGGTGCCGGCCATGCTGTTGAAGAGTTCGCCCGCCAGGTGCTGCCCCGTGCCGGTGCCCGAGCTGGCGAAGGTCCATCGGTCGGGGGTTTTCTTCATCGCGGCGATCAGTGCCGACAGATCGGCTGGCGCATTCGCGGCGCCGCCGATCATCACGATGGGGCCCTGGGAGAGCAGGCCGATGGCGCGGAACTCCTTGTCGACGCCGGGTTGGCGTGTGGCGTGCACCACCGGCCCGGGGATGGTGATGAGGGTGTAGCCGTCGTTGCCGGCGCGTGCGGCGGCTTGCAGGGCCAGGGCGCCCGAGGCGCCCGGCTTGTTCTCGATGACGATGGTCTGGCCGATCTGCGCGGAGATCGATTGCGCGAACGCGCGCGTGAGCGCATCGACGGAGCCGCCCGGCACGAAGCCGACCATCCAGGTGATGGGTTTGGCCGTTGGCCAGGGCTTGGCCTGCGCGAAGGCGAGGGGGGAGGACAGCAGCGAGGCCAGGCTCACGCCCAGGACGAGGCGGCGCGACAAACGGGTGGGCATGGGAGGTTCCTTTCGGTGGACGGGTATCGGCGGGGGCGGGGAATCGGCGTGGGGCTCAGTCCGGCGAGCCGGGGGGTGTGTGAGGGGAGTGCCGGGCGCTGTCGTTGAAGGCCTGCACCAGGCGCAACATGGGGCCCATCACCCAGGTGTTGAAGACGAGCACGTCGGTCTCTTCCTTGGGGTCGCGCGTGAGGTTGAACAGGTAGGGCGATTCGAGCTTGCCCTTGCCTTCGTTCACCTCCGGCTCCCAATAGAAGTGCAGCTTCCAGTCGCGCCACTTCACCGCGCGCAGTTCGCTCTTGATGAAGTAGGGGAAGCCTTCGCGCGCCGACTTGGCGTGTGCGCCAGTGAAGAAGGGCAACTGGTTCACGCCATCGATGGGCCGGTCGTGCGGCACAGCCGCGCCAGCGGCGCTGGCCAGCGTGGTGAACAGGTCGGTGACGTGAACGATGTCGTTGCTGATGCGGCCGGCTTCGATGCGACCGGGCCAGCGCGCGATGAAGGGCACGCGCAGGCTGCCTTCCATGGCCGTGTGGTACGTGCCCCGCCAGGGGCCGGCCGTGCCCCGGTACGGTGCGCGGAACTCGGGGCCGTTGTCGCTGCAGAAGATGAAGAGCGTGTTCTCTGCGATGCCCAGGCGATCCACCTCATCGATCACCTGGCCCACGCGGTGGTCCATCTCGGCCATGGCATCGGCGAAGTCGCCGTGGCCGGTGCGGCCCGCGAAATCCGGATGGGGCAGCGTGGGGAAGTGCAGATGCACCAAGGGCAGGTAGAGGAAGAACGGGCGCCCGGTCTCCCGGTGGCGGCGCATGAAGTCGCAGGAACGCGCCACCAGTTCCTCGTCGATGCCCCGGCGCGAGTCGAGGTCGTAGACCTTCACCGCCCGCGAAGGCTCACCCGCCCGGCCTTCCATGATGGAAGGCAGCTCCACGGCCTCGGGGTCGAAGCCCACGCTGGAGGTGAACTGGCTCTCGTCGGTGGTGCGCGGAATGCCGTACCACTCGTCGAAGCCCCGGTCGCTCGGGAAGCGGCCTTCGCAGTCCCCCAGGTGCCATTTGCCGTAGTGCGCGGTGGCGTAGCCCTGTGCCGCGAGCAACTGCGCCAGTGTCACCTCCCAGCGCCTCAGGCCCTGGGGCAGGCCGGGGGGCACCGATTGCAGGCAACCCGTTCGGATCGGGTGGCGCCCGCTCATGAGCGCCGAGCGCGTGGGCACGCAGTCGCTTTCGACGTTGAAGTTCTGCAGCAGCAGGCCGTCGCGTGCGAGCTGGTCGATGCGGGGCGTGGGCGCGCCCCGCAGCGCACCGCCGCCAAAACAACCGAGCTCTCCCCAGCCCAGGTTGTCGGCGACGATCAGAACGATGTTTGGCGTGGTCATGACAAGGTGTCTCGTGAATCGAAGACACCCATTTCATCGCCAGATCCGGGCCAGATGCATGCCCGGGCGTGCTCATGTCCATGCCCGCCGAGAATGCCCCGTCACCGGGCGCGGTGGCTCAGCAGCAAGTCCCGGAAGTCGTTCATCAAGGGGGACCACCGCGCCCCGGGACGCGACAGCATCACCAGCGTGCGCTGCACGTCCAGCGCCGGAATGTCCAGTGGCATCACGCGGCCCAGCCAGCCGCGCAGCACCGAGGCCGGCACCACGCTGAGCAGGTCGGTGGCGGCGAGGATGCCCATGGCGGCCTCGGACGTGTACTCCGTTTCGATCGCGACGCGTGGCAGCGGGGCACCGCTGCGTTCGAAGAGGGCGAACAGGTGGCGCCGGGCCGAGCTTCGGGGCGGTGCCATGATCCAGGCGTAGGGGGTGAGGTCATCAATTCCGACCCTGGGCAGCCCCAGCAGCGGGTGTCCCTGGCGCACCACGACGCGCATGGGATCCTCCCCCAGGTCGATGCGCTCGCCTTGCAGTTGCTGCCCCTCGTAGGTGGGCACAACGGCGAGGTCGAGCTCGCCGTCCTCGATGGCCGCATCGAGGGCATCGGACTTGCCGATGCGAAGCTGCAGGCGCATGCCCGGTCGGCGGCGGGAGAGTTCGGCGGCGGCCCGCGCGGCGATGCTGTCACCCGCGGGGCTGGTGATGCCCAGCCGCAGAAGGCCCGCGTGCCGCGCCCGCAGCTCCTGCGCGGCGCGCACCAGTTCGAAGCGCTGCGCCTCGAAGCGTTGGGCGGCTTCCAGAAACAGCACGCCCTCCGCCGTGAGCCGCGCGCCGCGCGCACCACGCTCCAGGAGTTGCACGCCGACCTCGTCCTCCAAGCGGCGGATCGCCTTGGACACCGATGGTTGGGTGAGGCCCAGGTGTTGCGCGGCCCGGCTGACACCGCCGCTGCGCACCACCTCCAGAAAGGCGCCGAGATCGGAAGGGGAGAGTTCCATGCACCAGGCGAATGCGGATTTCGCCGGGATTCTGGCACGGTCACCGGGGTGGCCGCTTCTTCAAGCCGCGCGTCGCGCGGCGG
>NZ_DATIGV010000036.1:0-20448 GCF_035481345.1 Hydrogenophaga sp.
AGCCCCATCCGCTGCCATGCCCCCGCCCGAGCCCGAGCCTGCCCCGACCGCACCCCTCACCCGATGGTGGCGGGGTGCCGTCGTCTACCAGATCTACCCTCGCTCCTACGCCGACGCCAACGGCGACGGCATCGGCGACCTGCGCGGCATCTGCGAGCGGTTGGACCACATCCAGGCGCTGGGCGCCGACGCCATCTGGGTGTCACCCGTCTTCCGCTCGCCCATGGCGGACGCGGGCTACGACATCAGCGACCACTGCGACATCGACCCGCTGTTCGGCACGCTGGCCGACGCCGACCACCTCATCCACGAAGCCCACGCGCGCGGCCTGCGCCTCCTGTTCGACTTCGTGCCCAACCACACCTCGGACCAGCACCCCTGGTTCGTCGAATCGCGCGCCTCGCGCGACAACCCGCGGCGCGACTGGTACATCTGGCGCGACGAGCCCAACAACTGGCGCGCCGCCCTGGGCGCCGGCAGCGCCTGGACCTGGGACGAGCTCACCGGGCAGTACTACCTGCACCTGTTCCTGTCCCAGCAGCCCGACCTGAACTGGCGCCACCCGCCGGTGGTGGAGGCCATGCATGGCGTGCTGCGCTTCTGGCTCGACCGCGGCGTGGACGGCTTTCGCATCGACGTGGCGCACTGCACCGGCAAGGACGCGTGTTTCGCCGACCACCCGCGCTGCCTGGCCGGCGAGCCGCTGTCCAGCTTCAACGACCACGAGCACAGCCACGAGGTGCTGCGCGGCATCCGCCGCGTGGTGGACGCCTACGCGGATGAGCGCGTGCTGGTCGGCGAGGTCAACATCCGTTCCACGGAGAGCGTGGTGCGCTACTACGGCATCGGCGACGAGCTGCACATGTCGTTCAACTTCCCGCCGCTGGACGCGCCCTGGGACCCGGTGGTGTTCCGCACCTGCATCCGCGAGGTGGAGCGGCTGATGCGGGCCGAGCACGTCTGGCCCACGTGGGTGCTGTCCAACCACGACAACGTGCGCCACCGCAGCCGCTACGGCGGCTCGATGCGGCGCGCGCGCGCCGCCGCGCTGCTGCTGCTCACGCTGCGCGGCACGCCCTTCATCTACCAGGGCGAGGAGCTGGGGCTGGAGGACGCCGCCGTGCACCCCGAGCGCCGCGTGGACCCGGGCGGGCGCGACGGCTGCCGCGCGCCGCTGCCCTGGCGGCGCGCCGCGCCGCACGGCTGGGCCGGCGCCGAGCCCTGGCTGCCGTTTCCCCCCGATGCCGGCGCGCTGTCGGTGCAGGCGCAGGAGGCCGAGCCCGACTCGATGCTGCAGTGGTACCGGGCCTTGCTGCGCGAGCGCCGGGCCTGCGCCGCGCTGCGGCTGGGCGACTGGGAGGAACTGCCGGGGCCGCCCGAGGTGCTGGCCTATCGGCGCCGCCACGGCGAGGACGAGCGCGTGGTCTGCATCAACTTCGCCGCGCACGCCCTGCTGGTCGAGCTGCCGGGCGCGTGGCGCGTGCGGCTCGCCACGCAGCCGGGCCGCGAGGGCCGCGACTACGACGGCACCGTCCATGAGGAACAGGGCCTGCTGCTGGCCCCGGCCGGGGGCGCGCCATGAAGGACTGGTACCGCAGCGCCGTCATCTACCAGGCCGACGTCACGCACTTCCAGGACAGCGACGGCGACGGCGTGGGCGACCTCGCGGGCCTGGTGGAGCGGCTGCCCTACCTGCGTGGCCTCGGCGTCACCTGCCTGTGGCTGACGCCGTTCTACGCCTCGCCGTTTCGCGACGGCGGCTACGACGTGGCGGACCACATGGCGATCGATCCGCGCCTGGGCACGATGGCCGACATGGTGGCCGTGCTCGAAGCGGCCGAGAACCTCGGCATCCGCGTCATCGTGGACCTGGTGGCGCAGCACACGTCCGACCAGCACCCCTGGTTCCAGGCGGCGCGCCGCGACCGGCACTCGCGCTACCGCGACTACTACGTCTGGAGCGACGAGCCCGAGGCCACCGACGTCAAGCCGATCTTTCCGACGGTGGAGAACAGCGTCTGGGCCTGGGACGAGGCCGCGGGCCAGTACTACCGCCACGTCTTCTACCGCCACGAGCCGGACCTCAACCTCGCGCACCCGGCGGTGCGCGAGGAAATCTTTCGCATCATGGCCTTCTGGCTGCGCATGGGCGTGGCGGGCTTCCGCGTGGACGCGGCCTCGCACATGATCGAGCGCGCCAAGCTGGCCGACCCGCGCGACGACGGCTACTGGCTCATGAACGAGCTGCGCGCCTTCGTGCAGGCGCGCAACCCGGAGGCCGTGCTGTTCGGCGAGGTCGACGTGCCGCCGCGCGACTACGCGCGCTACTTCGGCGACGGCGACCGCCTGAGCCTGGTGTCGAACTTCTGGCTCAACAACCACCTGTACCTTGCGCTGGCGCGCGGCGCCGCCGAGCCGCTGCAGCGCGCCCTGCGCCGCCAGCCGCGCGCGCCGGCCGGCGCGCAGTACGCCGTGTGGGTGCGCAACCACGACGAGCTCGACCTCGAGCGCCTGAGTCCTTCGGAGCGCCAGGAGGTGCTCGATCGCTTCGCGCCCGAGCCGGGCATGCGCATCTACGACCGCGGCATCCGCCGCCGGCTGCCGCCGATGCTCGATGGCGACGCCGACCGCATCGCGCTCACGCACGCGATCGTCATGTCCTTGCCGGGCACACCCATCGTGCGCTACGGCGACGAGATCGGCATGGGCGACGACCTCTCGCTCGCGGAGCGCCACGCGGTGCGCACCATCATGCAGTGGTCGGACGAGAGCAACGCCGGCTTCTCCACCGTCGCGCCCGAGCAGTTGGACCTTCCGCTGATCGACAAGGGGCCGTTCCGCTACCAGCGCGTCAACGTGTACCAGCAGGCGCTCGACGACCGCTCGCTGCTCGCGCGCATCGGCAAGATGGCGCGCGCGCGGATCGGCTCGCCCGCGATGGGCAGCGGCCACTTCCGCGTGCTCGGCACGGACTGCCCCTCGGTGCTGGCGATCGAGCACCGCGGGCGCCTGCCGCAGGAAACCCTGATCACCTTGGCCAACCTGGCGCCCAAGGCCGTGCGCTTCGCGCTGCCCGGCCGCGCGCTGGAGACCCTGGTGGACGTGCTGTGCGACGGCCCCTACGCGCGCAGCGATTCGCAACCCGGCCGCCTGACGCTGCACGCCAACGGCTACCGCTGGCTGAGGCGGCGCCGCGACCGCGCCTGAGCGCCGAGGCACTGGAGGATTCGCCATGGAACACATCGGACAACGCCTGTGGGTGATCGCGGAAGGCTACATACCGGCCACGAGCACCGGCCCCGCGCCCCAACTGACGAGCCACGAGACCGCCTGCCTGCTCAACACCGGCGAGCGCGACGCGCAGGTCGAGATCACGCTGTACTTCGCTGACCAGGAGCCCGTGGGTCCCTATCGCCTGACGGTGCCCGCGCGCCGCTGCCGGCACCTGCGCTTCAACGACCTGGAGTCGCCCCGTCCCGTGCCGCGGGACACCGACTACGCCAGCGTCATCCGCTCCAGCGAGCCTATCGTGGTGCAGCACACGCGCCTGGATTCGCGCCAGGCCGAGCTGGCCCTGATGAGCACCATGGCCTACGCGGCCGGCTGAGGGCGGCCGTGTCCACCAGCCGCATCGGCTTTCACGCCTCGCACGAGCAATTCGCACCGGGCGAGCTGCTGCGCTGCGCCCGCCTGGCGGAGCAGGCCGGTTATGCGGCCCTGAGCTGCTCCGACCATTTCCACCCCTGGAGCGCGCAGCAGGGCCAGTCGGGCCATGCCTGGTGCTGGCTGGGCGCGGCCCTGGCGAGCACCGCCTTGTCGGCCGGCGTGGTCACCTGCCCGTTCGGCCGCTACCACCCCGCCGTGGTGGCGCAGGCCTGCGCCACGCTGGCCGCCATGTTCCCCGGGCGGTTCTGGGTGGCGGCCGGCAGCGGCGAGGCCTTGAACGAACACATCACCGGCCGGTTCTGGCCATCGAAGGCGGGGCGCCAGCAGATGTTGCAGGAGTCGGTGGAGGTGATGCGCGCACTGTGGCGCGGTGAAGAGGTCGACCACGACGGCGCCGTGCGTGTCGACCGCGCGCGCCTGTACACGCTGCCCGAGCGGCCGCCGCCGGTGTTCGCGGCGGCCCTGACGCCGCAGACCGCGCGCTGGGCGGGCGGATGGGCCGACGGCCTGATCATGGTGTCGGGTCCGCGCGATCACATGCGCGCCACCATCGAGGCCTTCCATGAGGGCGCGGGCGCGGCGCGGCCGGTGTATGTGCAGGCCAAGATCGCCTGGGCGCCGCCGCCCGGTGGCGAGCGGGCCGCGCGCGAGATGGCGTTCGAGCAGTGGCGCACCAATGTTCTCGACAGCCAGGCGGCGGCCGAACTGGCCACGCCAGCGGCGTTCGAGGCCCGGGCCGCCAGCGTGCGGCCACAGGACATGGATCGCGCGGTGCGCATCTCGGCCGACCTGGGGCGCCACGCGGCCTGGCTGGCCGAGGACTTCGAACTCGGCGCCGAGCGCGTGTTCATTCACAACGTCGGCACCAACCAGCAGGAGGCGCTGGCCGCGTTCGCGGCACAGGTGCTGCCGCGCATCGCCCGGGCCGGGGCCTGATCGGTGGCCGGCTCAGCCGCAGGCCGCGCGAACGATCTGGCCGGTCCTGGTGTCGGTCTCGATGGTGACCCGCTCCTGTCGGAAGTCCATGGTCACCGCCTGGCCGGGCTGGATCTGCCGCACGAGGGTGGCGCCGGTGAGCCGGCGGGCTTCGGCGTCGCTGACGGCGGGTTTGCCGACGAGCGCTTGCGCGGCGTCGGGCCGGCAGGCGCCGGCGGGGCCGCCCGGCGCGGGCTGGGCCGGGCTCTGGCAGGCCGCGAGGCCGAGGCTCAGCAACGCGGCGGCGCCGGTGGCGAGGGATGTCGGTTTCATGGGGGGTCCTCCCGGGTCAGGTGTCGGCGAACGTCGGTGGGCGTGGGCGACCGAGGGCGTTCGCGCGTGGAGGCGGTGGAGCGGGTGAAGGGAATCGAACCCTCGTATGAAGCTTGGGAAGCTGCCGTTCTACCATTGAACTACACCCGCGGCAGGGGCGGATTCTAGCGTCTCGCGCGCGCCATCCTGCCTCACGCCGCCCCGGTGGCGATGGGCGCGCCGGGCCGGCTGCACCACTCGCTCCAGGAGCCCGGGTAGAGCGCCGCGCCGCCCAGGCCCGCCACGGCCATGGCCAGCAGGTTGTGGCAGGCGCTCACACCCGAGCCGCACTGGTTCACCACGGCCTCGGGCGAGCGCCCTTCCAGCAGGGCCTCGAATTCGGCGCGCAGTTGCGCGGCCGGCTTGAAGCGGCCGTCGGCCTGCAGGTTGTCGCGGAACAGGCGGTTGCGCGCGCCGGGGATGTGGCCACCCACCGGGTCCACGGTTTCGTTCTCGCCGCGAAAACGATCGGGCGCCCGCGCGTCCAGCACCAGCCAGCGCGGCGCATCGACGTTGGCGCGCAGCTGCTCGTAGCCGACGGTCTTTTCCAGCGAGGGCCGCGCTTTCAAGGGCGCGGGCCGGGGACGCGGCGGCGCTTCGGTGCTCACGGGATGCCCGGCCGCCTGCCATGCGCCCAGGCCGCCGTCGAGCACGGCCACGGCGTCGTGGCCGATCCAGCGCAGCGTCCACCACAGGCGGGCGGCGTACACGCCGGCGCTGCTGTCGTAGGCCACCACCGGGGTGTCGGTGCCGATGCCCAGCGCGCCCATGGCCTGCATGAACAGCAGCGGATCGGGCAAGGGGTTGCGGCCGTTGTCGCCGCTGCGTGGGCCCGACAGGGTGCGGTGCATGTGCACGTGGTGCGCGCCCGGGATGTGGCCGGCTTCGTAGGCGCGCACGCCGGCGTCGGCGTCGCCGAGCTCGCTGCTGCAGTCGAGCACGACCGGTGCTTGCGGGGAGCGCAGGGCCTGAGCGAGTTCGCCGACGCTGATGAGGGTGGTGTGGTTCATGGGGAGAAGGGGAATCAGGCCTTGTGGCCGCTGAGCTGGCTGCCCGCGTCGTCGCGCAGCCGCAGGCAGGCGGGGGTGGCCAGGGAACCGATGAAGGCCAGGGTGAGGAAGGCGATGCCGTAGTCCGGCGGCGCGGCCTCGGCCCGGCCGGCGGCGCGCGCCGCCAGCGTGACCACCACCGAGGACAGCGAGATGCCGACCATGATGGCGAGTTGCCACACCATGGTGTTGAGCGTGGTGGCCGCGCCGATGCGCACGGGTGGCAGCTCGGCGTAGGCGATGGCCGCCACGGCGTTGAACTGCACCGCGCGGAAGAAGCCCGCGATGGACACCGCCAGCGCGATGGCACCCAGGCCCCAGTGGTCGCGGAACAGCGCACACACCACCAGCCCGGCCACGCACAGCGAGCCGTTGACCAGCATCACGCGGCGAAAGCCCCAGCGGCGCAGCATGGGCGTGGTCTGGGTCTTGGTGAGCATGGACACCACACCGCTGGCCAGCAGCACCAGGCCACTTTGCACCGGTGTGTAGCCCAGGCCCAGTTGCAGCATGAGCGGCAGCAGGAAGGGCAGGGCGCCGTAGCCCACGCGCAGCAGCGAGCCCGACCAGAACGAGGCCGCGAAGGTGGGCACGCGCAGCAGCGACAGGTCGAGCATGGGCAGGCGCACGCGGCGGCTGCGGTACCCGTAGGCCAGCACCAGCAGCGCCATCGGCGCCAGCCAGACGACGAGGCCCGGGCGGCCTTCGCGCACGCCCTCCAGCACCACCACCACGATGGCCAGTGCGCCACCGAGCAGCAGCCACGACAGCGCGTCGAAGCGGCCGTCGGCGCTCTGGCGGATCTGCGGGAAGGCGCGCAGCGAGCCCAGCAGGCACAACAGCGCGATGGGCACGTTGATGAGGAAGATCCAGTGCCACGACAGCCAGGTGGTGAGCAGACCGCCCAGCGGCGGCCCCAGCATGGGGCCCGCCATGGCCAGCGTGATCATCCAGGCCAGCGCGTTCACCAGTTGCGGCTTGGGCGTGACGTGCACGATGGACGTGCGGCCCACTGGCACCATCAGCGCGGCCGAAGCGCCCTGGACCGCGCGCGCCGCCACCAGCATGGGCAGGCTGGTGGACAGCGCGCACATCAGCGAGCTGAGCGCGAAGACGCCCAGCGCGGCCTGGAACACGGTGCGCGTGCCGAAGCGCGAGGCCAACCAGTCGCCCGTGGGGATGAAGACCACGCTGCACAGCAGGTAGACCGTCATCGTGAGGTTCAGGCTCAGCGCATCGACGCCGAGGCTGGCGGCGATGTCCGGAATGGCCGGCGCGATGATGGTGGAGTCCAACTGCTCCATGAAAAAGGCCAGCCCCACCGTGAGGGGGAGCAGGCGCTGGCTCATGAACGCACGCCCATGCCGGGCGCGGTCGGGTGGTGTTCGGGTGCGCAGGTCATCCAACGAGCTTACTGCGTGACCTGGATGCCACTGGTCTTGACGAATTCCGACCACTTGCGCGCGTCGTCCGCCACCTGCTTGCCGAACTCGGCCGGCGAGTTGCCGCCGGGCTCGGCGCCCACGGTGGCCATGCGCTTGCGCATCTCCGGCGTCTGCAGGGCCGGGCGCAGCACGTTGGCGATGCGCTCGACAACGGCCGGCGGCGTGCCGGCCGGCGCGAACAGGCCGCTCCAGCCGGTGACGTCGAAGCCCGGCACGCCCGACTCAGCGATGGTGGGGATGTCGGGCGTCTGCGGGTAGCGGCGCGCGCTGGTGAGCGCAATGGCGCGCAGCTTGCCCGACTGCATCCAGGTCAGTGCGTCGGAGTAGTTGGCGAAGCTCATGTGCACGTCGCCGGCCGCGGCGGCCGCCACGGCGGGCGCGCCGCCGCGGTAGGGCACGTGGATCATGTTGAGGCCGAGCTGGTGCTTGAGGATCTCGCCCGCGAACTGCGTGAGGCCGCCGGCGCCGCCGAAGTTGAGCTTGCCCGGGTTGGCCTTGGCGTAGGCGACGAATTCCTTGAAGTTGCTCACCGGCAGCGAGGGGTTGACCATCAGCACCAGCGGGTTGGTGTTGATGAGCGTGATGGGCGCGAAGTCCTTCACGCCGTCGTAGCCCACCTTGAAGATGTACTGGTTGAGCGTCTGCGGCGCGGCCAGGGCCAGCAGCAGGGTGTAGCCGTCGGGCGCGGCCTTGGCCACGAACTCGGTGCCCAGGCTGCCGGCGGCGCCGGGCTTGTTCTCGATGATCACCGGCTGCTTGAGTTCGTCCTGCAGCGCCGGCTGGATCATGCGCGCGACGATGTCACCGATGCCCCCGGGCGCGTAGGGCACGACGATGCGGATGGCCTTGGTCGGCCAGGTGTCGTTGGCCAGGGCCAGCGGGCTCGTGAGCGAGAGGCCGGCGCCGAGCAGCGCCAGTGCCGCGAGGCGGCGCGAGAGCGTGGGTGTCATGGGGTGTGTCTCCGAAACGTTGTGGGGGCGATCAGAGCGGATAGACCATCAGGGTGTCGACCATCCGCGAATCCAGCACGACGCGTCTTTGCGCGATTCGCCATCCCTGGGGGCCCGGCCTGAGCACGTCGTCGTAGCGACCGGTCGCGAAGACCTCGGTCTGGCCGGTGTGCATGGTCCGGTAGATCACGAAGGACGAGCGCACGGCGCATTGCCCGTCGGCCTTCGGTTCGATCAGCGGACGCCCCACCACGTGGCGGTGGGTGTGGTTCTCGAAGATGTTGGCGATGCGCAGCGCCTTGATGCGGTCGTCCATCATGCCGCGCCCTTCGCACAGCACGATGCCGATGGGCATGCCCGCCTCGACGTTCTGTCGCGTGGTGACGTGGTAGGTGGCGTCGTCCTCGAAGTAGGCGCTCCAGTCCTCGAACAGGCCATCGTCGAGCGTGTGGCAGTAGCGCTCCAGGAAGTCGGCGATCTGGTCCGTGCTGCTGCTCATTCGTGGAACCCCATGATGGTCTGGTAGCCGTGCCAGAAGCCGCGCACGGCCGCTTCGGTGGCGCGCGAGGACTCGTTCGATTCGGCGAGCCTGCCGCCCATCTCGATGAACGAGGCCTTGTCGTCGGAGCCGCGCGTGCCGCGCTGCACGAAGGAGTTGATGCAGCCGTCTTCCAGCGCGACGAGGCCCGCCGCGCCGGTGAGGTTGGCCTGCATCACGCGCATCTTTTCCTGCTCGGGCGTGTCGGTCTCGTAGCCCAGGAAGACCCAGTAGAGCTCGGTCTTGTCCACGCCGCGCGGCACCACGAAGCGCACCGCCAGGGAGTTCAGCGTGAGCTGGCTCACCAGCGTGGGGAAGATGGTCTGGATGCTGTGCGTGATCTGGTCGTCAAAGCCGTCCCAGGCCTGCAGCAGCTGCGGGCCGTCGAGCTCGGAGCTGTACTTGGCGGAGTGCACCTCGGCGCTCGTGTACTCGGCGGCGGCGTCCAGCGTGGCGCGCTTGCTGTAGCTGATGTGGTGCCACTTCTTGTCCGACAGGATGATGCCGCCGTCCATGTCGAGGCGGTTCACCTTGAAGGTGGTGTAGAAGGTGTGCAGCAGCGTGGCGTGGTAGGAGTCGCGCACGTTCTCGGCGTACAGCTTCCAGTTGTTGTGGATCATCTGGCTGTGCGTGCCGAGGATCTTCAAGGGGTGGTCCATGTTGCGCTTGAGGAAGGCGGTGATGCGGTCGCCCAGGAACTCCTCCAGCGGCGGCGCCTCGTCGGAGAAGGTGCCGAAGACGATGCCCGCGACCACCGACACGCGGATCGGCTGCAGGCGGTGTTTCGACACGTCGAAATCCTCGGGCATGCCGCCCTTGCCCTTCACGCCCTTCTGGAAGGCCACGCCGCGCAACTGGCCGTCGAGGCGGTAGTTCCAGGCGTGGTACACGCAGGTCAGCGACTTCTTGTTGTCGCGCTCCTTCAGGCACACCAGCGCGCCCTTGTGCGCGCAGCGGTTGACCATGCCGTGCAGCTCGCCGTTCTCGTCGCGCGTCACGATGATGGGCGTGTCGCCGATCCACGAGGTGCGGATGTCGCCGGGGTTCTTCACCTCCACGGTCAGGCACAGGTAGTGCCAGACCGGGCCGCGGAAGATCTTCTCCTGCTCCATCTGGTAGATGGCGGGGTCGGAGAAGACGCGGTAGGGCACGCGCGTGGCACCACCGGCGGGCCAGCGCAGGCTCACGGGCGGGGCGACGGTGGCCTGGGTGGCGTGAGCAGTGGCCTCGGGCGCGGCGTCGGCGCACGCGGCGGCGTCGTGCAGATCGCAGTGGGTCGTTTCCATGTCTCGTGGGGGCTTGAGGGGATCAGAGCTGCGGATGCTAGGGACGCGTCACCCATAAGTCGATAAGATGAACGCGATCAGCGATATCTGGAATGCAGATGGGACAGGACGCCACTCCCCGATTCGATCTCAACCTGTTGCGGGTGTTTCTCGCGGTGTACGAAGCCAGGAGCGTCGGCGGCGCCGCGCAGGCCCTGAACATGAGCCAGCCCGGCCTGAGCACCGCGCTGGCGCGCCTGCGCCGGCAATTGGGGGACCCGCTGTTCCTGCGCGGCGCCACGGGCATGGAGCCCACCAGCCGCGCGCGCAGCCTGGCCGATTCGGTGCGCGGCATCATGCGTGCGGTGGACGCCGAGGTGCTCAAGCCGCCGGTGTTCGATCCCACCACTTCCACGCGCGAGTTCCGCATCGCGCTCACCGACATCGCCGAGGGCATCTACCTGCCCATCGCGCTGCGGGCGCTGAAGGAAAACGCTTCGCGCATGAGCCTGCGTTCGGTGTTCATGTCGCCGCGCGAGCTGGAGGAGGCCATGGCCGCGGGCGAGGTGGACATGGCCGCCGGCTTCTACCCCGACATCAAGGGCTCGGCCTTCATGCACCGGCGCATCGCGCTGCACTCCTTCGCCTGCATCGCGGCCACGCGCCACCCGGAACTGGGCGAACGCATGACGCCGGATCAGTTCGCGCGCCTGCCGCACGTGGTGGTGGAGGCCACCGGCCGCAGCCAGGAGGTGTTCGACCGCTTCCTGCAGCGGCGCCAATTGCAGCGCGACGTGGTGCTGCGCACGCCGCACTTCATGAGCGTGCCCGTGATCGTGGCCGAGAGCGATGCGGTGGCCGTGGTGCCGCAGGCCCTGGCCGATTTCATCATCGACCACCCGCGCATCAAGCAGGTGCAACTGCCGTTTCGCCCGCCCACGTTTCAAGCCAACCTGTACTGGCACCGCAGCGCGCACACGGACCCGGCCAACCAGTGGCTGCGCCAGGCGCTGATCCGCGAGTTTCCGCGCCTGCAGGCGCGCGCTTACGACCGCAACGGCCGCGCGGCGAACGCGCCTCGGGAATGAGGCTCAGCCCGCCACGGCGGGCAGCGTGCGCATCCACTCGTCCAGCACGCGCGCGAGTTCATCCGGGCATTCGGCCGCGCTGATGTGCGCGGCCTCCACCTCGACGATGCGAGCGCCCGCGATGTCGGCGGCGATGGCCTGCGACTGCGCCAGCGGCGTGGCCAGGTCGTGCCGGCCCGCGACGATGAGCGTGGGCGTGGTGATGCGCCGGTTGCCGGGGCGCAGGTCCATGGCGGCGATGGCCTCGCAGGCGCGCACGTAGCCCAGCGAGTCGGTGTCGAGCAGGCTCTGGCGCAGGCGTGCGACCACCGCCTGGCCGCCGGTGCTCTGGCGGAACGCGGGCGTCAACCAGCGGTCGATGGACGCCTCGGCCACGGCGGGCATGCCCGTGGTGCGCACGGCCTGGATGCGTGTGTCCCACAGCGTGCGGTCGGCGTAGTGCGGGGCGGAGTTGATCACCGCCAGGCCGCGCAGCAAGGAGGGATGCCGCGCCGCCAGGGCCTGGCCCACCATGCCGCCGAGCGACAGGCCGGCGAACACCACGGGCGCGGACGAGACCGAGCGGATCACGGCGGCCGCGTCGTCGGCGAGGTCGTCGATGGTGTAGGGCGTGTCGGGGTTCGGGCCCTGGCCGTGGCCCCGGTGGTCGTAGCGGACCACGCGGTAGCGCGGGGCGAGCAGGGCCGTGAGTTCATCCCACATGTGGCGGTCGAGGGCGAGTGCGTGGCTCAGGACCACCGTGGGTCCTTGTCCGTCCTGGCTGATGTTCATGCGTGTCTGGCGTGGCGTGAGGGATGCCGGGCAGTCTACGGGCCGGGGTGGCGCGTGTGCATCGCTGCGGGCGATACGCGATATCTCGCTGAGCGAGTGCGCGCCCGTGGGCGGGGACGGTTCAGGCGAACAGCCGCTGCGCGTGCACGCCCAGGCCCCGGGCCACGCTGGCGTCGCGGTCGCCGTGCACGGCGGCGGCGGCCGGCAGGTGGGCGGCGATGCGGTCGGTGAGCGGCTTGAAGCCGGTGGAGCCGCCGGTGAAGTACACGGCGTCCACCGCGTCGGCGCGCACGCCCGCGGCCTGCAGCGTCTCGTCGGCCGCTGCCACGATGCGCTGCAACTGCGCGTCCAGCGCGTGCCTGGCCTGCGGTTCATCGAGCGTGGCGTGCAGGCCCGGCGCCAGCCGTGCCAGGTCGATGCGGGTGGCGCCGCCCTGGGCGACGGCAATCTTGGCCGTCTCGGCTTGTGCAGCCAGCGCGTGGCCCAGGCGCTCGTTCACCACGGTCATCAGGCGCTGGTGCTGCTGCGCATCGGCATAGAAGGAGCGCATGCGGCGCAGCTCGGCCACGCGCGGCGCGCTGTAGACCGTGTTGATGAGGTGCCAGGTGGCGAGGTCGAAGTACACGCGGCTGGGCACCTCGCGCGGCGTCTCGCCGGGGCGCGCGGGGCCCAGGCCCTTGTAGCCGCACAGCGGCAGGATGCTGGCGAGTTCGATCTGGCGGTCGAAGTCGGTGCCGGCGACGTGCACGCCGTGGTTGGCCAGGATGTCGTCGCGGCGGTCCAGCCGGTGGCGGCGCTCGGGGCCGACGCGCACGAGCGAGAAATCCGAGGTGCCGCCGCCGATGTCGGCGACCAGCACGAGCTGCTCGCGCTGCGTGGTCTGCTCGAAATCGAGCGCGGCGGCGATGGGCTCGTACTGGAAGCTCAGTTCGCGCAGGCCGACGGCGCGCGCCGCATGCTCCAGGGCCTGCTGCGCTTGCGCGTCGCGCGCCGGATCGCCGTCGACGAAATAGACCGGCCGGCCCAGCACCGCGCGCTCCAGCGGCGCGTCGGCCTGGCGCTCGGCCAGCGTTTTGAGGTGGCGCAGGTAGCTCGATACCACATCGAGGTAGCGCACCGACCGGCCGGCACCGACCTCGGTGCTCTGCTCAGCCAGGCTGGAGCCGAGGATGCTCTTCATCGAGCGCATGAGCCGGCCCTCGTGCCCTTCCATGTAGGCGGCCAAGGCGTCGCGGCCATAGGCGAGCTGCGGCTCCTCATGCGCCGCCAGGCCCTCCACGCGGTAGAACACGGCGGTCGGCATGGTGTGGCGGCCGGGCTCCACCTCGATCAGCTCGATGCGGCCTCGCGTCGACAGCGCGATGGCGGAGTTGGAGGTGCCGAAGTCGATGGCGCAGAAGGGCGGGGCGCTCAAAACCCCACCGCTTGCCCATCTCGCCGCGAGTCGCTCGCGGCCACGTAGCCGTCCTCGATGTCCTCGCTGAGGCGCGCGATGAACTGGCCGCTGCCGAAGTCGAGGTAGGTGTCGGCGGTGGGTTCGAAGCGGTGGCCCAGGGCCTTGAGGCCGTCGCGCAGCGCGGGGGCCATGGTGGCCTCGAAGTCCACGTCCAGGCCCTTGCTCCACTTCCAGCGCGGCGCGTCGCTGGCGGCCTGGGGTTGCTGGCCGTGCACCAGCATGCGTACCAGGGTCTGCACATGCCCCTGCGGCTGCATGTTGGCGCCCATCACGCCGAAGCCCATCACCGGCCGGCCCTCGCGCGTGACGAAGCCGGGGATGATGGTGTGGAAGGGCCGCTTGCCCGGGGCCACCTGGTTGGGGTGGCCGTCCTGCAGGGTGAAGCCGTGGCCGCGGTTCTGCAGGCTCACGCCCCAGCCCGGCACCACCACGCCGCTGCCGAAGCCCAGGTAGTTGGACTGGATGAGGCTGACCATGCGGCCCTGCGCGTCGGCGGTGGTGAGGTAGACCGTGCCGCCGCGCGGCGGCTGGCCCGGGCCGGGGTCGATGGCGCGCGTGGGGTCGATGAGCTTCGCGCGCTCGCGCAGGTAGGCCGGGTCGAGCAGATCGGCCGCGCGCACCTCGGTCATGAAGCGCTCGTCGGCCACCCAGCGGTAGGTGTCGGCGAAGGCGATCTTCATCGCCTCGATCTGCAGGTGCTGGCCTTCGATGCTGTCGGGCTCGAAGCGGCCGATGTCGAGTTGTTCCAGCATGCCCAGCGCCATCAGCGCGGCGATGCCCTGGCCGTTGGGCGGTAGCTCGTGCACGGTGTGGCCGGCGAAGTTCACCGCGATGGGATCGACCCACAGCGCCCGGTGCGCGGCGAGGTCGCTGGCGCGCAGTTGCGCGCCGTGCTCGCGAGCGAAGGCGTCGATGGCGGCGGCGATCTCGCCGCGGTAGAAGGCCTCGCCGCGCGTGTCGGCGATGGCGCGCAGCGCGCGGGCGGCGTCGGGGAAGCTGAAGCGCTCGCCGGCGTGCGGCGCGCGGCCGTGCGGCAGGAAGGCCTGGGCGAAGCCGGGTTTGTCGTGCAGCAGGGGCACGGCCTGTGCCCACTTGTGCGCGATCACCGGTGCCACCGCGTGGCCGCGCTCGGCCAGTTCGATGGCGGGCGCCATCAGGTCCGCGAAGGGCAGGGCGCCGAAGCGCTCGGACAGCGCGGCCCAACCGCCCACCGCGCCCGGCACGGTCACCGCGTCAAAGCCGCGCAGCGGGATCTGGCCACCGTGCTTGCGGTCGAAGTAGTCCTTGCTCCAGCCCATGGGCGACAGGCCCGAGGAGTTCATGCCGTGCAGCCGTTCGCCATCCCACACGATGGCGAAGTTGTCGCTGCCCAGGCCATTGGAGCAGGGCTCCACCACGGTGAGCGCGGCGGCGGTGGCGATGGCCGCGTCGATGGCGTTGCCGCCCTTGAGCAGCATGCGCAGCCCGGCCTGCGCGGCCAGCGGCTGCGTGGTGGCGACCACGTTGCGCGCCATCACCGGCGCGCGCGAGACGGGGTAGGGGTTGTTCCAGGTGAAGCGCATCGGGTGTGTCACTTCAGCACATCGCCCAGGCAAAGGAACTTGATCTCGACGTAGTCGTCCATGCCGTGGTGCGAGCCCTCGCGGCCCAGGCCCGACTGCTTGACGCCGCCGAAGGGCACGTGTTCCGTGGCCAGAATGCCCACGTTGATGCCCACCATGCCGTACTCCAGCGCCTCGCTCACGCGGAAGATGCGGCCCACGTCGCGGCTGTAGAAGTAGCTCGCCAGGCCGAACTCGGTGTTGTTCGCGGCGGCTATGGCTTCCTGCTCGGTCTCGAACTTGAAGATGGGCGCGAAGGGGCCGAAGGTCTCCTCGCGCGCGCACAGCATGTCGGCGGTGGCGCCGGCCACCACCGTGGGCTCGAAGAACTGACCCTGCAGCTTCTTGCCGCCGGCCACCACGGTGCCGCCCTTGGCGAGCGCATCGTCCACGTGGCGCTGCACTTTCTCCACCGCCGCGTCTTCGATCAGCGGGCCCTGCACCACGCCGTCCTCGAAGCCGTTGCCCACCTTGAAGGCCTTGACCTTGGCGGCGAACTTCTGCACGAACGCGTCGTACACGCCGGCCTGCACGTAGAAGCGGTTGGCGCAGACGCAGGTCTGGCCGGCGTTGCGGTACTTGCTGGCCAGCGCGCCTTCCACGGCGGAGTCCACGTCGGCGTCGTCGAAGACGATGAAGGGCGCGTTGCCGCCGAGCTCCAGGCTGAGCTTCTTCACCGTGGGCGCGCACTGCGCCATCAGGATGCGGCCGACCTCGGTGGAACCCGTGAAGCTCAGGTGGCGCACGGTGTCGCTGGCGCACAGGGCCTTGCCCACGGCGATGCTCTGCTGCGAATCGGCGGTGATGACGTTGAGCACGCCCGCCGGAATGCCCGCGCGCATGGCCAGCTCGGCCGCGGCCAGGGCCGTCAGCGGCGTGAGCTCGGCGGGCTTGATGACGACGGGGCAACCCGCGGCCAGGGCCGGCGCGACCTTGCGCGTGATCATGGCCAGGGGGAAGTTCCAGGGCGTGATGGCCGCGCACACGCCGATGGGCTGCTTGAGCACCAGCAGGCGGCGGTTGGGGTCGAAGGTGGGCAGGGTCTCGCCGTTGATCCGCTTGGCCTCTTCGGCGAACCACTCCACGAAGCTGGCGCCGTAGGCGATCTCGCCCTTGCCCTCGGCGAAGGGCTTGCCCTGCTCGGCGGTGAGGATGCGGCCCAGGTCTTCCTGGTGGGCCATGAGCAGGTCGTACCACTTGCGCAGCAGGTTGGCGCGTTCCTTGGCGCTGCGGGCGCGCCAGGCCGGCCAGGCCTTGTCGGCGGCGGCGATGGCGGCCTCGGCGTCGGCCGCGCCCAGGTTGGCCACGTCGGCCAGCTTCAGGCCGGTGGCGGGGTCGTGCACGTCGAAGCGGGCGCTGCCCTTGACCCACTGGCCGTCGATCAGGCCATCGGTCTTGAGCAGGCTCGGGTCCTTCAGCAGGGCCAGGGGGGAAGTCTTCATGTCCATGGGAGTCTCCGTTGGGTCTCGCGCGGCAGCGGAAAAATCGGGGGAAAGGCTGAAATTTAACTTGTTAAGTAAATCGGGGCGATTGTGCGCTGGTTCCAGGGCCGAGCATAGTCCTGCGGCATGTTGGAAAATAGCGGGTTCGCGTGCTCAGCACGCGCCCGATACCCGCAGTCAGAAAAGGCCCCCATGACCGCCCCCGTCTCCGTCGCCGACATCCGCAAGAGCTTCCTGGACTTCTTTGCCTCCAAGGGGCACACCGTGGTCCCGTCCAGCCCCCTGGTGCCGGGCAATGACCCCACGCTCATGTTCACCAACTCGGGCATGGTGCAGTTCAAGGACGTGTTCCTGGGCACCGACAAGCGCCCCTACGTGCGCGCGGCCTCGGTGCAGGCCTGCCTGCGCGCCGGCGGCAAGCACAACGACCTGGAGAACGTGGGCTACACCGCGCGCCACCACACCTTCTTCGAGATGCTGGGCAACTGGAGCTTCGGTGACTACTTCAAGCGCGAATCGCTCAAGTGGGGCTGGGAGCTGCTGACCGAGGTCTACCAGCTGCCCAAGGAGCGCCTGCTGGCCACCGTCTACCACGAGGACGACGAGGCCTTCGACATCTGGACGAAAGAGATCGGCCTGCCGCCCGAGCGCGTGATCCGCATCGGTGACAACAAGGGCGGCAAGTACAAGAGCGACAACTTCTGGATGATGGCCGACACGGGACCTTGCGGCCCCTGCTCGGAGATCTTCTACGACCACGGCCCGCACATCCCCGGCGGCCCCCCGGGCAGCCCCGACGAAGACGGCGACCGCTTCATCGAGATCTGGAACCACGTGTTCATGCAGTTCGACATGAAGGAAGACGGCAGCGTGGTACCCCTGCCCGCGCCCTGCGTGGACACCGGCATGGGCCTGGAGCGCCTGGCCGCCATCCTGCAGCACGTGCACAGCAACTACGAGATCGACATCTTCGAGGCGCTGATCGCGGCCGCCGCGCGCGAGACGCGCACCACGGACCTCGCCAACCCCTCGCTCAAGGTCATCGCCGATCACATCCGCGCCACCGCCTTCCTGGTGAGCGACGGCGTGATTCCGAGCAACGAAGGGCGCGGCTACGTGCAACGCCGCATCATCCGCCGCGCCATTCGCCACGGCTACAAGCTGGGGCAGAAGGCGCCGTTCTTCCACAAGCTGGTGCCGGTGCTGGCGCAGCTCATGGGCGCCGCGTACCCCCATCTCGCGAAGCAGGCGCAGCGCATCACCGAGGTGCTCAAGGCGGAGGAAGAGCGCTTCTACGAGACCCTGGCCAACGGCATGGAGATCCTGGACGCCGCACTGGCGGGCGAACAGAAGGTGCTGCCCGGCGATGTCGCCTTCAAGCTGCACGACACCTACGGCTTCCCGCTCGACCTCACCAACGACGTCTGCCGCGAACGTGGCGTAACGGTGGACGAGGCTGGCTTCAACGCCGCCATGGAGCGCCAGAAGGCGCAGGCGCGCGCGGCCGGCAAGTTCAAGATGGACAAGGCGCTGGAATACAGCGGCGCGGGCAACGCCTTCGTGGGCTACGACCAGCTCGAAGCCCCGGCCAAGATCGTCGCGCTGTACCTGGACGGCACCTCGGTGGCCGCGCTCAAGCAGGGCCAGAGCGGCGTGGTGGTGCTCGACAGCACGCCCTTCTACGCCGAGAGCGGCGGCCAGGTGGGCGACGAAGGCCTGATCGCCGCGGGATCGGCACGCTTCGCGGTGAGCGACACCCAGAAGATCAAGGCCGACGTGTACGGCCACCACGGCACGCTGGAGCAGGGCACGCTCAACGTGGGGGACGCGGTGAACGCGCAAGTGAACACCGCCCAACGCGCTGCCACCGTGCGCAACCACAGTGCCACCCACCTCATGCACAAGGCCCTGCGCGAAGTGCTGGGCGATCACGTGCAGCAAAAGGGCTCGCTGGTGAACGCCGAGCGCACGCGCTTCGACTTCGCGCACAACGCACCGCTGACGGACGAGCAGATCCGCCGCATCGAAGCCCTGGTGAACGCCGAGATCCTGGCCAACGCGGCCACGCAGGCCCGCCTGATGGACATCGAAGCGGCCCAGAAGACCGGCGCCATGATGCTGTTCGGCGAGAAGTACGGCGACACCGTGCGCGTGCTCGACATCGGCAGCAGCCGCGAACTCTGCGGCGGCACGCACGTGCAACGCACGGGCGACATCGGCCTGTTCAAGGTGGTGGGCGAAGGCGGCGTGGCCGCCGGCGTGCGCCGCATCGAGGCGGTGACGGGCGAGAACGCGCTGGCCTACCTGCAGTCGCTGGAGCGCACCGTGGCGCAGGCCGCGGGCGCGCTGAAGGCACCGGTGGCCGAACTCACCACGCGCGTGGGCCAGACGCTGGAGCAGATCAAGGCGCTGGAGAAGGAGATCGCCGCGCTCAAGGGCAAGCTCGCCTCGAACCAGGGCGACGAACTGCTGGGCCGCGCGGTCGACGTGAAGGGCCTGAAGGTGCTGGCCGCCACGCTGGATGGCGCCGATGCCAAGACGCTTCGCGACACCATGGACAAGCTCAAGGACAAGCTCAAGAGCGCGGCCATCGTGCTGGCGGCGGTGGACGGCGGCAAGGTGCAACTGGCGGCCGGCGTCACGGCCGACAGCGTGGGCAAGCTGAAGGCCGGCGAGCTGGTGAACTTCGTCGCCCAGCAGGTGGGTGGCAAGGGCGGCGGCAAGCCCGACATGGCCATGGCCGGCGGCACCGACCCGAGCGGGCTGAGCCAGGCGCTGGCCTCGGTGCAAGGCTGGGTGGCCGAGCGGGTCTGACCCGCCGCGGCCCTCAGCCCGCCTGCGCCACCACCCCTTCGTCGATCAACGCATCGATCTGCGCATCGCCGTAACCGGCCTCGCGCAGCAACTCGCGTGTGTGCTCGCCCAGCAGCGGCGCCGCCGTGCTGGCCGGCGTGGGCGTGGCGCTGAAGTGAATGGGGCAGCCCACGCCGCGCGTGGGCCCGGCCTGCGGGTGCACGGTCTCCACCACCATGCCGCGCGCCAGGGTCTGCGGGTGGCTCAGGGCCTCGCCGATGCTGTGCACCGGCCCGGCCGGCACCCCGGCGGCGTCGAAAGCGGCCTGCCACTCGGCGCGGCTGCGGGTGCGCACCACGGCGTTGATCAGCTGCACCAGTTCGTCCAGGTGCGCCATGCGGTCGCTGTTGCTGGCGAAGCGCGGGTCGGCGCGCCACGCGGGGTGGCCCAGCACCTCGCAGATGCGCTCCCAGTTGGCCTGGTTGGCGCCGCCGATGTTGATCCAGCCGTCGCTGGCCTCGAAGGCCTGGTAGGGCGCGGTGAGCAGGTGGGCAGAGCCGGTGGGCGCGGGCGAGCGCTGGGTGGCGAACCACACCGCGGCGTGCCAGTAGGTCTGCTGCAGCGCCGCGTCGGCCAGCGAGGTGTCGACGATCTGGCCCTGGCCCGTTTTCAGGCGGTGGATGTAGGCGGCCAGAATGCCCACGGTGGCAAGGATGCCGGCGTTCATGTCCGACACCGCGCTGCCGCTCTTGGCTGGCGGACGGCCGGGCTCGCCGGTGATCGACATCAGCCCCGCGAAGCCCTGCGCGATGAGGTCGAAGCCGCCCTTGTCCGCGTAGGGCCCGGTGCGGCCGTAACCGGTGATGGCGCAGTAGATGAGGCCTGGGTTGATGTCGGCCAGCGCGTCGTAGCCCAGGCCGAGCTTGTCCATGGTGCCGAGGCGGAAGTTCTCGATCAGCACGTCGGCGCGCTGCACCAGGCGCTTGAGCACCTGCTGGCCACGTTCCAGCTTGAGGTTGAGCGCCAGGCCGCGCTTGTGGCGGTTGAGCATCATGAACGGCGCCGACACGCCATTGACCTGCGGGTCGCGGTAGCCG
>NZ_DATIGV010000037.1:0-11488 GCF_035481345.1 Hydrogenophaga sp.
CAATCGCGAAGCCATCCAAGACCGTTGGCGCCGACCTTGACCGGTCGGCTTAATCGTCAAAGGCCAACGCAGATGGCGATCCCGCCGCTGAAGGATTCGAGAGTGTCCTGCAACGGTTGATCGCTGCAATGAGGCGTGTGGCGGGTGGTGACACCCCCGCACATTGAAGGAGTGAACCTTGAGTCTGAATCGCAGTGAGAAAGAAGCGGTCATCAATGAAGTGACCAGCCTCGCCGCCAAAGCTCAAACCCTCGTGATGGCGGAATACCGCGGCATCACGGTCGCCTCCATGGACCAGCTGCGCATCAGCGCCCGCAAGAGCGGCGTGAGCTTGAGTGTGTTGAAAAACACCCTGGCCCGCCGCGCGGTCGCCGGCAGCGCGTTCGAGGTGGTGGCCGACAAGATGACCGGTCCGCTCGTCTACGGCTTCTCCGAAGACGCCGTGGCCGCCGCAAAGGTGGTGGCCGATTTCGCGAAGACCAACGACAAGCTGGTCATTCGCGGCGGTGTCTACGGCGGCAAGGCGCTGGACGTCGAAGGTGTGAAGCAACTGGCCAGCATCCCCTCCAAAGAGGTCCTGCTGGCGCAGCTTTGTGGCCTGCTCAAGTCGCCGATCTCGCGTACCGCGGTGGTGCTCGGCGCGCTGGCCAAGAAAAAAGGCGAAAGCGAAACCGCTGCCGCCTGATGGCCGCAGCTTCCCGCATACATCAACCGATTGATAGGAAATTCAAATGGCATTCGATAAAGACGCATTTCTGACCGCCCTGGACAGCATGTCGGTCATGGAACTCAACGACCTGGTGAAAGCCATCGAAGAGAAGTTCGGCGTGAGCGCCGCCGCCATGGCCGCTCCGGCCGCTGGTGGTGCTGCTGGTGGTGGCGCGGCCGCCGCTGAAGAAAAGACCGAGTTCAACGTCGTGCTGACCGAAGCCGGCGCCAACAAGGTGTCCGTGATCAAGGCCGTGCGCGAAATCACCGGCCTGGGTCTGAAGGAAGCCAAGGACCTGGTCGACGGCGCGCCGAAGAACGTGAAGGAAGGCATCGCCAAGGCCGACGCCGAAGCCGCCGTGAAGAAGCTGGTGGAAGCCGGCGCCAAGGCCGAGCTGAAGTAAATCGGCCCGGGCCTACTGCGCGACCCGATCTCGGCGCTGCGGTGCTCACCGTACTTCAGTACGGCTCCGCTCCTCGCACCGACCTCGGGTCGCTCGCTACGGCCCGCATCCGATTTACAACCGGGCAGGTTTCCCAACCTGCCCTTTGCGCTTTCAGAGCGCACCTGGAATCGTTGCCTTGCAGCGTTTCCAAGTGTCTTCTGAACCCGACTGCAGAAGACCACTTGGTTCGGGCCCGCGTGCAACGCGTGGGCCGTCCGCCATCGGTTGGTAGAGGCCAGCCACCAAGCTCGTCAGCGCCGCACGCCGCTGACCGACAGTCGCCAAGACCTCAAGCCCGGAGATCTCATGGCATCGAAGTACTCATACACCGAACGCAAGCGCATCCGAAAAAGCTTCGGCACGCGCGAGAACGTGCTCACCATTCCTTATCTGCTGCAGATGCAGAAGGATGCCTACACCGCTTTCCTGCAGGCCGATGTGCTGCCCAAGCAGCGCACCGACGAGGGTTTGCAGGCCGCGTTCACGGCGGCTTTCCCGATCGTCTCGCACAACGGCTTCGTCGAGATGAAGTTCGTCGAGTACAACCTGGCCAAACCCGCGTTCGATGTGCGCGAGTGCCAGACGCGCGGCCTGACCTTCGCGTCCGCCGTGCGCGCCCGCGTGCAGCTCATCATCTATGACCGCGAGTCCTCGACGCCGCAGTCCAAGGTGGTCAAGGAAGTGAAGGAGCAAGAGGTCTACATGGGCGAAGTGCCGCTCATGACCGACAAGGGCTCCTTCATCATCAACGGCACCGAGCGCGTGATCGTCTCGCAGCTTCACCGCTCGCCGGGCGTCTTCTTCGAACACGACAAGGGCAAGACGCACAGCTCGGGCAAGCTGCTGTTCTCGGCCCGCATCATTCCCTACCGCGGCTCCTGGCTTGATTTCGAATTCGATCCGAAGGACGTGCTGTTCTTCCGCGTCGACCGCCGCCGCAAGATGCCGGTCACCATCCTGCTCAAGGCCATCGGCCTGACGCCGGAAACCATCCTGGCGAACTTCTTCGTCAACGACCACTTCCGCATCATGGACAGCGGCGCGCAGATGGCCTTCGTGCCCGAGCGCCTGCGCGGCGAAGTGGCGCGTTTCGACATCACCGACAAGTCGGGCAAGGTCGTGGTGGCGAAGGACAAGCGCATCACCGCGCGCCACACGCGCGAGCTGGAGCAATCGGGCACCACGCACGTGAGCGTGCCCGAGGACTTCCTCATCGGCCGCGTGGTGGCCAAGAACATCGTCGATCCGGACAGCGGCGAGATCATCGCCAAGGCCAACGAGGAAATCACCGAGGCGCTGCTGAAGAAGCTGCGCACCGCGTCGATCCAGGAGCTGGCCTGCATCTACACCAACGAACTCGACCAGGGCGCCTACATCAGCCAGACCCTGCGCATTGACGAGACCGCCGACGAGTTCGCCGCTCGCGTGGCCATCTACCGCATGATGCGCCCCGGCGAGCCGCCGACCGAGGACGCGGTGCAGGCCCTGTTCCACCGCCTGTTCTACAACCCGGACACCTACGACCTCTCGCGCGTGGGCCGCATGAAGTTCAACGCCCGCGTGGGCCGCGACGAGGCCACCGGCCCCATGGTGCTGTCCAACGACGACATCCTGGCCGTGGTCAAGATCCTCGTGGACCTGCGCAACGGCCGCGGTGAAGTGGACGACATCGACCACCTGGGCAACCGCCGCGTGCGCTGCGTCGGCGAGCTGGCCGAGAACCAGTACCGCACCGGCCTCGCGCGCATCGAGAAAGCCGTGAAGGAGCGCCTGGGCCAGGCCGAGCAAGAGCCGCTCATGCCTCACGACCTGATCAACTCCAAGCCGATTTCCGCGGCGCTCAAGGAGTTCTTCGGCGCGTCGCAGCTGTCGCAATTCATGGACCAGACCAACCCGCTGGCCGAGATCACGCACAAGCGCCGCGTCTCGGCCCTGGGCCCGGGCGGTCTGACGCGCGAGCGCGCCGGCTTCGAGGTGCGCGACGTGCACGTCACGCACTACGGACGCGTGTGCCCGATCGAAACGCCCGAAGGTCCGAACATCGGCCTGATCAACTCGCTGGCCCTGTACGCCCGCCTCAACGAGTACGGCTTCATCGAGACGCCGTACCGCCGCGTGATCGATGGCAAGGTCACGAACCAGATCGACTACCTGTCCGCCATCGAGGAAGGCAAGTACGTCATTGCCCAGGCCAACGCCGCGCTCGACAAGGACGGCAAGCTGGTCGGTGAACTGGTCTCGGCGCGCGAGAAGGGTGAATCCATCCTGACCGGCCCCGACACCATCCAGTACATGGACGTGTCGCCCGCGCAGATCGTCTCGGTGGCCGCTTCGCTCGTGCCGTTCCTGGAGCACGACGACGCCAACCGCGCGCTGATGGGCGCCAACATGTCGCGCCAGGCCGTGCCCGTGCTGCGCCCCGAGAAGCCCTTCGTGGGCACCGGCATCGAGCGCGTGGCCGCGATCGACTCCGGCACGGTGGTGACCGCCAACCGCGGTGGCGTGGTCGACTACGTCGACGCCACCCGCATCGTGATCCGCGTCAACGACGAGGAGGCGGTGGCCGGTGAAGTGGGTGTGGACATCTACAACCTCATCAAGTACCAGCGCTCCAACCAGAACACCAACATCCACCAGCGTCCCATCGTGAAGAAGGGCGACAAGCTGGCCAAGGGTGACGTGATCGCGGACGGTGCGTCCACCGACCTCGGCGAGATCTCGATCGGCCAGAACATGCTGATCGCCTTCATGCCCTGGAACGGCTACAACTTCGAGGACTCGATCCTCATCAGCGAACGCGTGGTGGCCGACGACCGCTATACAAGCATCCACATCGAGGAGCTGGTGGTGATGGCGCGCGACACCAAGCTGGGCGCCGAGGAAATCACCCGCGACATCCCGAACCTGGCTGAGCAGCAGCTCAACCGCCTGGACGAGTCCGGCATCATCTACGTCGGCGCCGAGGTGCTGCCCGGCGACGTGCTGGTGGGCAAGGTCACGCCCAAGGGCGAGACCACCCTCACGCCGGAAGAGAAACTGCTGCGCGCCATCTTCGGCGAGAAGGCCTCCGACGTGAAGGACACCTCGCTGCGCGTGGAGCAGGGCTCGCAGGGTACCGTGATCGACGTGCAGGTGTTCACCCGCGAAGGCATCCAGCGCGACAAGCGCGCGCAACAGATCATCGACGATGAGCTGAAGCGCTTCCGCTTGGACCTGAACGACCAGCTGCGCATCGTCGAGGCCGACGCCTTCGACCGGATCGAGAAGCTGATCACCGGCAAAGTCGCCAACGGCGGCCCGAAGAAGCTCGCCAAGGGCACGACCATCGACAAGGCCTACCTGGCCGACGTCGAGAAGTACCACTGGTTCGACATCCGCCCGGCGGACGACAACGTGGCCGCTCAGCTCGAGTCCATCAAGAACTCGATGGAGCAGACGCGCCACAGCTTCGACCTCGCCTTCGAAGAGAAGCGCAAGAAGCTCACCCAGGGTGACGAGCTGCCTGCGGGCGTGCTCAAGATGGTCAAGGTCTACCTGGCCGTCAAGCGCCGCCTGCAGCCTGGCGACAAGATGGCCGGCCGCCACGGCAACAAGGGCGTGGTCTCCAAGATCGTGCCCGTTGAAGACATGCCGCATATGGCCGACGGCACTCCCGCCGACGTGGTGCTCAACCCGCTGGGCGTGCCCTCGCGCATGAACGTGGGCCAGGTGCTCGAAGTGCACCTGGGCTGGGCCGCCAAGGGCCTGGGCCAGCGCATCGGCGACATGCTGCAGCGCGAAGCCAAGGTTGCCGAAGTGCGCCAGTACCTCGAAACCGTCTTCAACCAGGCGGGCAAGAAGGAAGACTTCGCCGCCATGTCCGACACCGAGGTGCTGGAAATGGCCGAGAACCTGCAGCACGGCGTGCCGTTCGCGTCGCCCGTGTTCGACGGCGCCTCGGAAGACGAGATCCGCGCGATGCTCAAGCTGGCCTACCCGGACGACATCGCCGCCCTCAAGGGTCTGACTGAGACGCGCACCCAGGCGCAGCTCTACGACGGCCGCACCGGCGACGCTTTCGAGCGCAAGACCACTGTGGGCTACATGCACTTCCTGAAGCTGCACCACCTGGTCGACGACAAGATGCACGCCCGTTCCACCGGCCCGTACTCGCTCGTCACCCAGCAGCCGCTGGGCGGCAAGGCGCAATTCGGTGGCCAGCGTTTCGGCGAGATGGAGGTCTGGGCGCTGGAAGCCTACGGCGCCTCCTACATCCTGCAGGAAATGCTCACCGTCAAGTCCGACGACGTGCAGGGCCGCACCAAGGTGTACGAGTCCATCGTCAAGGGCGAGCACACCATCGACGCGGGCATGCCCGAGTCGTTCAACGTGCTGGTCAAAGAGATCCGCTCGCTCGGTATCGACATCGAACTCGAGCGTTCGTGATCCACAGAAGTAAAGGAAAGCTCACATGAAATCCTTGCTCGACCTGTTCAAGCAGTTCACGCCCGACGAGCATTTCGATGCCATTCGCATCGGTCTGGCATCGCCGGAAAAAATCCGCTCGTGGTCTTTCGGCGAAGTGAAGAAGCCCGAGACCATCAACTACCGCACCTTCAAGCCGGAACGCGACGGCCTGTTCTGCGCCAAGATCTTCGGCCCCATCAAGGACTACGAGTGCCTGTGCGGCAAGTACAAGCGCCTGAAGCACCGTGGGGTGATCTGCGAGAAGTGCGGCGTTGAAGTCACGCAGACCAAGGTGCGCCGCGAGCGCATGGGCCACATCGACCTGGCCGCGCCTTGCGCGCACATCTGGTTCCTGAAGTCGCTGCCGTCGCGCCTGGGCCTGGTGCTCGACATGACGCTGCGCGACATCGAGCGCGTGCTGTACTTCGAAGCGTACGTGGTGACCGACCCCGGCATGACCCCGCTGAAGAAGTTCGGCATCATGTCCGAGGACGACTACGACGCCAAGCGCAAGGAATACGGTGACGAGTTCGTCGCCAAGATGGGCGCCGAAGGCATCAAGGAACTGCTTGAAGCCATCGATCTCGACGTCGAGATCGAGAAGCTGCGCAACGACCTGACCGGCTCCGAGCTCAAGATCAAGAAGAACGCCAAGCGCCTGAAGGTCATCGAGGCCTTCAAGCGCTCGGGCATCAAGCCCGAGTGGATGGTGCTCGACGTGCTGCCCGTGCTGCCGCCGGACCTGCGTCCGCTGGTGCCACTGGACGGCGGCCGCTTCGCGACCTCCGACCTGAACGACCTGTACCGCCGCGTCATCAACCGCAACTCGCGCCTCAAGCGCCTGCTCGAACTCAAGGCGCCCGAGATCATCGCGCGCAACGAGAAGCGCATGCTGCAGGAGGCCGTTGACAGCCTGCTGGACAACGGCCGCCGTGGCAAGGCCATGACGGGCGCGAACAAGCGCGCGCTCAAGTCCCTGGCCGACATGATCAAGGGCAAGAGCGGTCGCTTCCGCCAGAACCTGCTGGGCAAGCGCGTCGACTATTCGGGCCGTTCGGTCATCGTGGTGGGCCCGACGCTCAAACTGCACCAGTGCGGCCTGCCCAAGCTGATGGCGCTCGAGCTGTTCAAGCCCTTCATCTTCTCGCGCCTGGAAGCCATGGGCATCGCGACGACCATCAAGGCCGCGAAGAAGGAAGTGGAAGCCGGCACCCCCGTGGTGTGGGACATTCTCGAAGAGGTCATCAAGGAGCACCCGGTTCTGCTGAACCGCGCGCCCACGCTGCACCGCCTGGGCATCCAGGCCTTCGAGCCCATCCTGATCGAAGGCAAGGCGATCCAGCTGCACCCGCTGGTTTGCGCGGCCTTCAACGCCGACTTCGACGGCGACCAGATGGCCGTGCACGTGCCGCTGTCCGTGGAAGCGCAACTGGAAGCCCGCACGCTGATGCTGGCCTCCAACAACGTGCTGTTCCCGGCCAACGGCGAGCCCTCCATCGTGCCTTCGCAGGACGTGGTGCTGGGCCTGTACTACGCCACGCGCGAGAAGATCAACGGCAAGGGCGAAGGCATGATCTTCGCGGATCTGCCCGAGCTGCAGCGTGCGCTGGACAACGGCGTGGTGGAACTCACCGCGCGCGTGAGCGTGCGCCTGGTGGAATGGACCAAGGACAAGGTCAGCGGCGAGTTCGTCTCCGGCCTCAAGCTGGTTGACACCACCGTGGGCCGCGCCCTGCTGTCGGAGATCCTGCCCAAGGGCCTGCCCTTCGCGGTGCTCGACAAGCCGCTGAAGAAGAAGGAAATCTCGCGCCTCATCAACGCGAGCTTCCGCAAGTGCGGCCTGAAGGAGACCGTGGTCTTCGCCGACAAGCTGCTGCAGAACGGCTTCCGCCTCGCCACGCGCGCGGGCATCTCGATCGCTGTGGACGACATGCTGGTGCCGAAGGAGAAGAGCGGCATCATCGAGCGCGCCGAGTCCGAGGTGAAAGAGATCGCCCAGCAGTACGCCTCCGGTCTGGTGACCGCGGGCGAGCGCTACAACAAGGTGGTGGACATCTGGGGCAAGGCCGGTGACGAGATCTCCAAGGTCATGATGGCCCAGCTGGCCAAGCAGAAGACCACCGACCGCGCCGGCAAGGAAGTGGACCAGGAGTCGTTCAACTCCATCTACATGATGGCCGACTCGGGCGCCCGCGGTTCCGCGGCGCAGATCCGCCAGCTCGCCGGCATGCGCGGCCTGATGGCCAAGCCCGATGGCTCCATCATCGAGACCCCCATCACGGCGAACTTCCGTGAAGGCCTCAACGTGCTGCAGTACTTCATCTCCACGCACGGCGCCCGCAAGGGCCTGGCCGACACGGCGCTGAAGACCGCGAACTCGGGCTACCTGACGCGCCGTCTGGTGGACGTGACGCAGGATCTGGTGGTCACCCATCAGGATTGCGGCACCTCCAATGGCACGCTGATGCGCGCCATCGTCGAGGGCGGTGAGGTCATCGAATCGCTGCGCGACCGCATCCTGGGTCGCACCACGGCCGAGGAAGTGATCCACCCCGAGACGCGCGCCGTGCTGGTGCAGCCGGGCGAGATGCTCGACGAGGACACGCTCGACGTGCTCGAGGCCGCTGGCGTCGACGAAGTCAAGGTGCGCACCGCGCTGACCTGCGAAACCCGCTACGGCCTGTGCGCGAAGTGCTACGGCCGTGACCTCGGCCGCGGTGGCCTGGCCAACATCGGCGAAGCGGTGGGCGTGATCGCCGCGCAGTCGATCGGCGAGCCGGGCACGCAGCTGACGATGCGCACCTTCCACATCGGTGGTGCGGCCTCGCGTGCGGCGGTGGCGTCCAGCGTCGAAGCCAAGTCCAGCGGCGTGATCGGCTTCAACGCCACGATGCGCTACGTGACCAACTCCAAGGGCGAGCTGGTGGTGATCGCGCGTTCGGGTGAGATCATCATCCAGGACGAGCACGGCCGCGAGCGCGAGCGCCACAAGGTGCCGTACGGCGCCATCCTCACGATCAAGCCCGACCAGAGCATCAAGGCCGGCACCATCCTGGCCAATTGGGATCCGCTGACCCGACCCATCATCACGGAATTCGCCGGTACGGTGAAGTTCGAGAACGTGGAAGAGGGCCTCACGGTGGCCAAGCAGGTCGACGACGTGACCGGTCTGTCCACGCTGGTGGTGATCGATCCCAAGCGCCGCGGCGCCACGAAAGTGGTGCGGCCGCAGGTCAAGCTGATCGACGCCTCCGGCAGCGAGGTGAAGATCCCCGGCACCGACCACGCCGTGACCATCGGCTTCCAGGTCGGTGCGCTGATCCAGGTGCGCGACGGCCAGGACGTGGGCCCCGGCGAGGTGCTGGCCCGCATCCCGGTGGAAGGCCAGAAGACCCGCGACATCACGGGTGGTCTGCCGCGCGTGGCCGAGCTGTTCGAGGCGCGCTCGCCCAAGGACGCCGGCATCCTCGCCGAGATGACCGGCACCGTGTCCTTCGGCAAGGAGACCAAGGGCAAGATCCGCCTGCAGATCACCGACCCCGAGGGCAAGGTCTGGGAAGAGCTCATCCCGAAAGAGAAGAACATCCTGGTGCACGAAGGCCAGGTGGTCAACAAGGGCGAGAGCATCGTCGACGGTCCGGCCGATCCGCAGGACATCCTGCGCCTGCTGGGCATGGAAGAGCTCGCGCGCTATATCGTCGATGAGGTGCAGGACGTCTACCGACTGCAGGGTGTGAAGATCAACGACAAGCACATCGAGGTGATCGTTCGCCAGATGCTGCGCCGCGTCGTGGTCGAGAACCCGGGCGACTCGTCCTACATCGGCGGCGAGCAGGTCGAGCGTTCGGAGATCCTCAACACCAACGACGCCCTGCGCGCCGACGGCAAGATCCCCGCGACCTACAGCAACATCCTGCTGGGCATCACCAAGGCCTCGCTGTCCACCGACTCGTTCATCTCCGCGGCCTCCTTCCAGGAAACCACGCGCGTGCTGACCGAGGCGGCCATCATGGGCAAGCGCGACGAGCTGCGTGGCCTGAAGGAGAACGTCATCGTCGGCCGCCTGATCCCCGCGGGCACCGGCATGGCGTACCACGAGGCGCGCAAGGTCAAGGAGAAGATGGACGACGAAGAGCGCCGCGCCATCGCCGAGGCCGACGCCCTGTCGCTGGCGGCTGACCAGGCCGATGCGGCGGCCGGCGAGTCCGCCGAGTAAGCGGCCCGGCGCCCGTCAGCGCCGACAAGCCCCCGGTCGAAAGGCCGGGGGCTTTTTCTTTGGGGGGCGATATTTCGCGCGCTATAGTCCCCCGCCCGCAGACGGCGGGGGAAGGCAAGGAGTGAACACGATGAGCGTTCTGCAATGGGTGCTGCTGCTGGCGGCGCTGGTGGTCTTCTTCTGGGCGGTCGGGGCCTACAACCGGCTCGTGCGCTTGCGCAACGGCATCGCCAATGCGTTCGGTCAGATCGACGTGCAGCTCAAGCGCCGGCACGACCTGATCCCCAACCTCGTGGAGGTGGCGCGCAAATACCTTGAGCACGAATCGCAGACGCTGGAGGCGGTGATCGCCGCGCGCAATCAGGCGCGCAGCGCCGAGCAGGCGGCGTCCGGCGCGCCGCTCAATCCCGCGCTCATCAGCACACTCTCGGGCGCCGAACAGATGCTGGGCGGCGCGCTGGGCCGCCTGATGGCCGTGGTGGAGGACTACCCCGAGCTCAAGGCCGATCAGAACATGCGCGAACTCAGCGAGGAGCTCTCGAGCACCGAGAACCGCATCGGCTTCGCGCGCCAGGCCTACAACGACCAGGCCAACGACTACAACGACGCCGCGCAGCAGTTCCCCACGCTGATCGTTGCGCGCCTGTTCAACTTCCAGCCGCAGTCCATGCTGGAGTCGACCACGAGCGAGGCCGAGCGCCAGCCGGTCAAGGTTCAGTTCTGAGCCGCCCCGATCGAAGCAGGCTGCGCATGCGTTTTGCCGAATCCCAGCGCGAGGCCCGTGCGCAAAGCCGGTGGCTGGTGGTCGCCTTCGGCTTCACGGTCTTGTTGCTGGTGCTCGCGGTCAACGCCGCCGTGGCCCTGGGCTGGGTTCTCACCGGGCCGATCTGGCTGCCGGGCGAGCTCTATTTCCCGCGCCACTTCTGGGCCGTGAACACCGGGGTCACCCTGCTCTTCGTCCTGGGGGGCTGGTGGGTTGAAACCTCGCAGCTCGAACACCAGGGCGGTGTGCGCCTCGCCGAGCGCATGGGTGCGCGGGCGGCCCAGCCCTCGGGGCAGCTAGACGAACAGCGCTTCGTGAACATCGTCGACGAACTGGCCATCGCCTCGGGCCTGCCGCGGCCCACCGCCATGGTGGTCGCGCGCGACCCCTCCATCAACGCCTTTGCCACCGGCTGGGACACCGACGACGCGGTCGTGGCCGTCACGCGCGGCGCGCTAGACCACCTCACGCGCGAAGAATTGCAAGGCCTGGTGGCGCACGAACTGAGCCACATCGGCGAGGGCGACACGCGCCTGAATCTGCGCCTGGCCGGCATGGTGTTCGGCCTGGAGATGATCTACCGGCTGGGCCAGCGCCTGATGGAGCCGGGTGAACGGGGCGGGCGCCTCGTGTGGTTCGTGATCGGTCTCTTCCTGATGGCGGTGGGCTGGCTGGGCTGGCTCGCGGGACACGCGCTGCAGGCGGCCGTCTCGCGTCAGCGCGAGTTCCTGGCCGACGCGCGCGCCGTGCAATGGACGCGCAGCCGCGACGGCCTGGGCGGCGTGCTGCGCAAGGTCATGACGCAGCAGCGCGAGCGAGCGCGCGTGGGCACGGACACCATCGGCTCGCCGCTGCAGCACCTGCTGCTGGTGGGCAACGAGGCCGGTCGCCTGGCGCACTGGCTTGACT
>NZ_DATIGV010000038.1:0-16550 GCF_035481345.1 Hydrogenophaga sp.
CTCCCAGATGAGGTCGCCGCCGTGCAGGCGGTGCCAGGCGGAGATCGAGCCCTCGCCCGTGTCGTGCGCGAAACCGCCGCGCTGCGCGCCCGCATTGAGCGCCTGGATGGCGTTGGCCGACAGCGCGCCGAAGCTCATGGCGGAGATGTTGAACACGCTGGCCTCGTAGGGCTGGGCGCAGTCGGGCCCGCCGATGCGCACGCGGAAGTCGTGCGAGGGCAGGCTGGTCGGCGCGATCGAGTGGTTGATCCACTCGTGGCCATTGCTCAGCATGTCGATCTGGCTGCCGAAGGGGCGCTTGTCCGTCTCGCCCTTGGCGCGTGCATAGACCAGGCTGCGCTGCGCGCGCGAGAAGGGTTGCGCCTCGGTGTCGCTTTCGATGAAGTACTGGCGCATCTCCGGCCGGATGTACTCCAGCATGAAGCGCAGGTGACCGATCACCGGGTAATTGCGCAGCACCGAGCTGCGCGTCTGTCGCAGGTCCCACAGGCCCAGCAGCGTGAGTGCGCCGAACAGCAGGAACCAGAAGCCGCCGAGGCCGAACGCCACCAGGCTGAACAGGCTCAGCAGCGCGATGAAGGCGCACAGGCCGAGCGCGGTGTAGCGCACGGGGTAGATGGCGTTGAGTCGGTCAAGCATGGGCGTTCGTCGTCTGGTCGGGGGGCAAAAAATCCTGCCTGCGCATTATTGGGGCGTGTTTTGAACAAGCGAACAATGGCTTGAATCCAGACACCACCGCGCGCGCCGGGCAGGCGACGCGCAGCCGGTTACCCAGGGCCTGCCGTGAAGGAGATCGCCATGTTTCCCATCCTGATGGACGAGCCCGATGCCATGACCGTGAAGCCCGGCGTGTGGCAGAGCCTGCAGAACGCCTGGCGCAGCGTGTACGAAGCGCCGGCGCCGGCCACGCACCAGTCCCCGGTCGAGCGGCCCCAGACCCCGAGTGCACTGGCCTCGCTGGCCATGGGCTCGGCCGAGCCTTCGGGCCACACGCGCCACTGAAGCGCCTGCTGTCGGCGCCGGTCCGCGAGGCGGGCGGCACTACACTGTCGGGCCTTTTCCGCCCGACCGCCGCCCACCGATGACCACCGACAGCGATTCCGCCCTGCAGGCCAGTGACTTTGACGAGCTCGACGCCATCCTGGACGAGCTCGCCGCCCTGGGCGGGGACGTGCCTCCGTGGGAGTACCTCGACGGTGCACTGACGGCGCTGGTGTGCACGCGCCGGCCCGTGCCGCCGGCCGAGTGGTTGCCCGTGCTGCTGGGCACCGGCCCGCTGCCCACGGTGCCCCACCCGGACGGGGTGCATTTCCCGAACACCGCCCGCTACGAGCGTTTCATGGCGCTGTGGTCGCGCCGCGAGGCCGAGGTGCGCCAGGCACTGGGCACGGAGGTGGGGACGCTCGACGACGAACGCGCCTACCACCCCGAGGTGATTGACCTGCGCGGTGCCGTGGCCGCCATGCCCGAGGCCGAGCGCCCCCCAGGCGACGAGCCGCTGCCCTCGTACGCGCAGGCCTGGGCCGAAGGCTTTTTCGACGTGGTCGAGCACTGGGCCGAGGATTGGGTGCTGCCGCGCGACAAGGAGACCGCGCGTTGGATCCAGGAGGCGCTGGAGACCATCGGCGCGCTCACGGAGGACGACCGCGGCGTGCCGACGCAGAACCTGCACGACGAAGAGGCCGCGCCCAGCGTGAGCGATGCGCGGCTCGACCAGTTCTACGGCGCGGTCTGGGCGGTGTACGAGCTGTACCGCATCTGGACGGCGCTGGGCCCGCGCGCCGAGCCGCTGCGTCAGGCCGCCACGCCCGGACGCAACGACCCCTGCTGGTGCGGCAGCGGCAAGAAGTTCAAGAAGTGTCACGGCGCCTGAGGGGCGTCTGAGAGGCGTCTGACACAAGCATTGAGCCGCGCGATACCGCGTGGTCTCAACCCAGGATCTCGAACGGCCCGCCCTTGTCGATCGCGCGCTGGTAGGCCGGGCGTTCGTGGATGCGGCGCAGCCAGTCCATGAGCCGCGGGCGCGAGGCGTCGAGCCCGCCGCGCGCGACAGCGGCCTCCACCGGAAAGCTCATCTGCACGTCGGCCGCGCTGAAGGCCTGGCCGGCGAACCAGGGGCCGCTGGCCAACTCGGCCTCCAGGAAATCCAGGTGCTGCCGCAGGTTCGGGGTGATGAAGCGGCGCTTGACCTTGGCCGAGATCGCCTTGGCCACGGGCCGCACGATCAGCGGCGCCTTCTCGACCTGATCGAACACCAGCTTGAGCAGCAGCGGCGGCATCAGCGAGCCTTCGGCGTAGTGCATCCAGTAGCGGTAGCGCAGGAACTCGGGCGACGCCGGGTCGGGCCGCAACTGCGGCCCGTGGCGCTCCACCAGGGTTTCCAGGATGGCACCGGATTCGGCCAGCACGAGCGTGCCGTCGGTGACCACGGGCGATTTGCCCAGCGGGTGCACGCGCCTGAGTTCCGGCGGCGCGAGCATGGTCTTGCGGTCGCGCTCGTAGCGCACGATCTCGTAGGGCAGGCCCAGTTCTTCCAGGAGCCAGAGCACGCGCTGCGAGCGCGAGTGGTTGAGGTGGTGGACGCGGATCATGCTCAGTCGAGCAGTTCCTTCGGCACGTTGCCGCCATTGGCCGCGATGTGGCCGAGTACGTTCTTGTGCAGCCACACGTTCATCTTGGCCGAGTCGTTCATGTACTCGTCGGGGCAGTAGAGCTCCTTGGCCAGTTCCTTGCGCGCCTGCAGGCTGCTGTCCATGTCGAGCAGCTTGAGCAGGTCGACGATGGAGGTTTTCCAGTTGAGCTTCTGCGGGTTGGCGGCGGCGCGCTTGTCCAGTTGCGCGACCACGTCCACCATGGCGATGGGATTGACCACGGCCGGCGCGGGCGCGGCGGCGGCCGGTGCCGGGCTTGGCGCAGCCACAGGCGCTGGCGCTGGGGCCGCGGCGGGCGGCGTGGCGGCGTTGGCGGTGGACAGGCCCAGCTTGTCGAGGATGGTCGTGAAGAACCCCATGGCGATCTCCTGAAGTCGTTGGTGAGCGGCCAGTATAGGAGTGAGGGATGACGCCTGGGCATTCAAGCGCGCGGCGCCCATGAGGCTACGCTGGTGGAGCGCGGCCAGGAACGAGCGGATCCAGGACCCGTGGAAGTCTTGGCCATTTTTTTCTGCATGGCTGGTGTTTGATGTCCGTCAATGGTGGTTGAGGGCCTGGCTTTCGACAATGCCGCCATCCACTGCCACCAGGAGCCTGTCATGCAGCGCCGTTCCCTTCTTCGCCTCGCGGGTGGTGGCACCATCGCCGCCGCCGTCGCGAGTCTGCCGGGCTGTAGCAATGCGCTGCCCGATGAAGCCATTGCAGCCTGGCGCGGCCCGGGCGACGAAGCCGATCCGCGCCGCTGGGCCTTGTCGTACGCGCTGCTGGCGCCGCATTCGCACAACCTGCAAAGCTGGCTGGTGGACCTGTCCGCGCCGGGCGAGATCACGCTGTTCATCGACCGCACGCGCCTGCTGCCCGAGACCGACCCGTTCTCGCGCCAGATGATGATGAGCCAGGGCACGTTCATCGAGTTGCTCGAGCAGGCCGCGCGGCAGAAGGGCCATCGCGCCGAGATCGCCCTGTTTCCCGAGGGCGAGTTCGGCCCTGACGCGGTCGACGCGCGGCCGACCGCGCGCATCCGTCTGGTGCCCGACGCCAGCGTTCGGCCCGACCCCCTGTTCGCCCAGGTGCTGCATCGCCGCACCAACCGCGAGGCCTACGAACCCCGCGTGCCCGAGGCCGCGGCGCGGGAGGCGATCGCTCGCAGCACCGCGGCCTATCCGTTCCGCACGGGCTTCGTCACGGCCGGCGACACCGAAGCGATGGCGCACCAGCGGCGCATCGCCAAGGCGGCCTGGCGCATCGAACTCACCACGCCACGCACCGTGCTCGAATCGTTCAAGGTGCTGCGCGTGGGCCCCCGCGAGATCGCCGAGCACCGCGACGGCCTGTCGGTCAACGAGCCACTGGTGCGCCTGGCCACTGCGCTCGGGCTGTTCGACCGCAGCGTCGCGCCCGCGCCCGGCGATCGCGCCACTCAGGGTCAGATCGACGACTTCAACGCGACGATCGACACCACGCCGGCCTTCTATTGGCTGATCACCGAGGGCAATGACCGGGTGACGCAGGTGAACGCCGGGCGCGCCTGGGTGCGGGCACAGCTCGCGGCCACGGAACAGGGCTTGTCGATGCAGCCCATCTCGCAGGCCTTGCAGGAGTACCCGGAGATGGACGCGCTGTACCGCGAGATCCACGAGCGCCTGCAGGCCGGCGCGCCGCGCTTCACGGTGCAGATGTGGGCGCGCCTGGGCTACGCGCCAGCGGTGCAACCCGCCCCGCGGCGCGGTTTGCAGGCGCTCATCCTCAAGGCCTGAGTCAGGCCGACAGATCGAACGCGGCGTCGGCCACCGCCACGCCGTTGACCAGCAACTCCACCCGGTGGCGGCCCGGGTACAGGCGCCGCGTGGTCACCTCGCGCAGCGAATGCGCCTTGCCCAGCGCGCGGGTCTCGCCCGGGGCGAGGTCGAGTTTCCAGCCCTTGAATACCTTGGGCGAGGCCGCGCCATTGGCCTTCACGTGGTGCACGGCGTAGTCGACCACCAGCGTCTGCGCGGTGCGCGCGCGGGAACGCAGGGTGGCGTCGAGCCGCACGCTGCCGCCCACCGCCACCTTCGCGGGTGTGACGTTCAGCGCGGCCTCGCCGTCGAGCCCGTGGGCCAGACCCCAGGCCGCCAGCGTGGGCGCGTGGCCGGCCTTGATGAGGCCTCGGCTGGCGTGGCGCAGCAAGGCCTCGCGCGCCGCGCTGGCGCCCGCGCGGTGCTCGCGCACCCAGCCGGCCACCAGCTCGGGGTGGTCCTTGGCGATGTCGTTGAGGTGGTTGGCCACGCTGCGGCGCACGTAGGCGCTGCCGTCGTTCTGCAGCGCGCGCAGCAGGGGCAGGGTGGGCGCAGGGTCGGCCACCAGGGCCTGCAGGCGCAGGCCCCAAGGCAGGCGCGGGCGGCTGCCCTCGCTCACCAGTCGGCGCACGTGGGCGCTGCCATCGCCCGTCCAGCGCTCGAGCAAGGGGAACACCGCCTCGGGCCGCTGCGCGATGAAGGGGCGGATGGCGAACTCCGCGGTGAAGCGCTGCGTGATCTCGCGCAGGCAGAGCAGGGCGCGTTCGGGTTCGCCCAGGCCGGCGCGCGCCACCCACTCGCCCGCGCCCCACAGCGCCCAGCCGCCCACGCCCTGCGGCGACGCGCCCTGCAGGCCCACGGGCTCGCCGTCCGCGTCCAGCACGAGCGGTGGCGCGAGCGCGGTTTCCAGCACGCCGCAGGCGCGGTCGAAGTCGGCGGGCAGCGTGGCCTGCAGTGCATCGGCCAGGCGGTGTGCACGGGCCTTGAACTCCAGGCTGTCCTGGCCGTCGAGTGCGATGGCCGAGAAGCGCTCGGCGTCGAAGCCACGCCAGGCGCGTCGCAGGTGGCGCGCGGTGTTCGCCACGGTCTCGGGGTTGATGAGCAGCTTGAAGGCGTCGGCCATGCGTGTTGTCGGCGGGGGCGTTGCGTCGGGGTGTTGTCGGTGCCGCTCAGCCCAGCCGCTGCAGCAGGCCGGCCAGCGCATGCCGCACGGCCTGGGCGCGGATGGCGGCGCGGTCGCCGTCGAAGCGGCGGTGTTCGGTGGCCACGCCGGCCGGCGTGCTCCAGCCGAACCACACGGTGCCCACGGGTTTGTCGGCGCTGCCGCCCGTGGGGCCGGCCACGCCGGTGACCGACAGCGCGCAGCGCGCGGCCGAGTGCGCCACCGCGCCCGCGGCCATGGCGCGCGCCACGGGCTCGCTCACGGCGCCGTGTTCCGCGATGAGCGCGGCGGGCACGCCCAGCGAGTCGGTCTTGGCGGCGTTGGAGTAGGTCACGAAGCCACGCTCGAACCAGTCGCTCGAGCCGCTGAGTTCGGTGCAGGCGGCGGCGATCAGGCCGCCGGTGCAGCTTTCGGCGCTGGCCATTGTCCAGCCGCGCTCGCGCAGGTGGGTGGCCAGTTCATTGACGAGCGCGAGCAGATCGGCGTCCATGTTCAGAAGCGCCAGAGCGCGAAGACCAGCAGCGTGCACAGCGCGGCAGCGAAGTCGTCGAGCAGGATGCCGAAGCCGCCGCGCGGGCCGAAGCCCTTGAAAGTCCGGTCGGCCCAGGCCATGGGGCCCAGCTTCACGGCGTCGAAGAAGCGGAACAGCGCGAAGGCCACGAACTGCGCCAGGAAGCCGGCGGGCGCGATCAGCCAGAGCACCAGCCAGAAGGCGACCACTTCGTCCCACACGATGTGGCCCGAGTCGGCCACGCCCATGTGCTGCGCGGTGAGGGTGCAGGCCCACCACCCCAGCAGCGTGGCGGCGGCGATGAGCAGGCCCCAGGCGCTGTGAGGCAGCACGGGCTCCAACAGCAGCCAGGCCACCCAGGCCCACAGCGTGCCCGAGGTGCCCGGCGCCAGCCGCGACAGGCCCGCGCCCGCGCCGAGCGCGATGAAGTGGGCGGGGTGGGCGACGAGGAAGCGCCAGGTGGGGCGGGTGGGGGACGCGGCGGTCATGGTCGGAATCATAGGTGTCGCTGTTCCCGCATCACCGCGTCGGCGCTCAGTTGGCGAAGTGGTCGAAGCCACGTGCGGCCAGGGGGCTCTCGCGCCCAGCCGCGTCGAGCAGGCGAATGCCGGGCGTGCGCGTCAGTCGCCCGATGCGCGCGACCGCCGTGCCGGCGCGCCGGCCGGCTGAGAGAACGGCCTTGCGCGCCGAGGCGTCAGCGGTGAACAGCAGTTCGTAGTCGTCACCACCCGCGAGCAGACAGTCCAGGCGCGGCCCTTCGTCCAGCGCGCTCAAGGCGGGCGCCACCGGCAAGGCGTTCATCCCGATCTCGGCGCCCACGCCGCTGGCCTTCAGGATGTGACCCAGGTCGCCCAGCAGGCCGTCGCTCACGTCCAGCGCGGCGTGCACGCCTGCGGTGGCGGCCAGGGCCTGACCCAGCGCCAGGCGGGGCGTGGGGCGGTCCATGCGGTCTTGCACCGTCGCCAGCTCACCGCGTGCCCAGGGCTCGCGGCGCCGCAGCGCCAGGGCCAGTCGCGCCTCGCCGGTGCGCCCGCTGATCCACAGCTCGTCGCCTGCGCGCGCGGCGTCGCGGCGCAAGGCGTGACCGGGCAGCAATTCGCCAAAGACCGTGATGCTGATGGTGAGCGGCCCGCGCGTGGTGTCGCCGCCCACCAGGGGGCAGGCGTGCGCATCGGCCAGCGCGAACAGGCCGCGCGCAAAGGGCGCGAGCCAAGCCTCGTCGGCCGCGGGCAGGGCCAGCGCCAGCGTGAAGCCCAGCGGGCGCGCGCCCATGGCGGCCAGGTCGGACAGGTTGACGGCGAGCGCCTTGTGGCCCAGGGCCTCGGGCTCGGCGCCGGCGAAGAAGTGGCGGCCTTCCACCAGCATGTCGCTGCTGACGGCGAGCTGGTGGCCCGGCGTGGGTTGCAACAGGGCGCAGTCGTCGCCCACACCCAGCACCACGGCGCCGCCGGGGGGCGCGGCGCGCGTGAAGTGGCGGGCGATCAACTCGAACTCACCCATGCGCGGAGGGCGCGGTGGCGTCGCCGTCCTCGCCGCTGTCGGGACGCGCACGCGGTGGCAGCAGGAAGCTCAGCGGCGCCGCGCGCAGGCGCCGGCGCATGGCCACGCGGATGAGCTGGCGGTTGCCGGTGCTGATGGCCTGCGCCCGCAATGCCAGACGAAAGGCCAGGTAGAAGCTCACCGTGAGGTTGAGCGGGCCCACCACGAGTACGCCGGCGACGGCCCACCAGAAGGCGGGTTCGCGCAGCACCTCCAGCCCGAGCGCGAAGCCCGCGGCCGTGAGCTGGCCGGCGGAGAGGGTGACGTGGCGGACGTCCAGGCCCAGCCCGAAGAACTGCGCGAACACCGGCACCAGGCCCAGCAGGAAGCCCAGCGATATGTTGGCCGCCAGGCCCGAGACGTTGGCGCGCGCGAACGTGGCCCAGCGCGCGGCGCGCGCGCGGCCCAGCACGCGCGTGAAGCGCGGGTTGTGGGTGATGGCCGAGTCGAGCTTGTGGAAGACGAACCAGTTCTCGACCCAGCCCGCGATGATGCTGCTGGCGAACAGCAGCACGCCCGTGAAGGCGGCGAAGACGGCGGTGGGGCCCAGCAGGTGCAGGCTGTGCAGGACGTGCTGCGCCTGCTCGGGGCCGATCATGGCCTCGCCCGTGATGAGCAGCAGCGGTGCGCTGATCAGCAGCACCGTGGGCACCACCATGCCCACGTTGCCCAGGATGGCCGCGATCTGCGAGCGGAACAGGTTCGCCACCTCGTCGACGAAGCGGCGCACCGCGCCCGTGGCCTTGATGTCGCGCAGCTTGGCCACCATCGCCGGCGCCGTCACGGCGGGTTGTTTGGTCGCCACCGTCCACTGCAGCAGCATGATGAGCACGAAGCAGGCCGCGTAGTTGAAGCCGGCCGCGAAGCCGCCCCAGAAGGCCGACAGCCCGACACCGTAGAGCGCGAACTTGATCCAGGTGGTGAAGCCCAGCACGAAGCCGCCGCCGGCGGCCTTGCCGAGCATTTCCTTGTACTCGGCCGCGTTGCGGGTGATGTAGTGCTCGCCGCTTTCGGCGCTGCGCTCGGCCACCTTGGCGGCCGTGAGGTGCGAGCTGCTGGCGATGAGCGCGCGCACGCTGCGGTTCTCGATGCCGACCTGCACCAGGTCGGCCAGCAGGGCGGCGTTGGCGCGGCCCGGCTGGTCGGCCAGCAGGCAGTCCAGCAGTTGCTTGATGCGCACGATGCGCTCGCGCAACTGGCGCAGGCGGAACACGATGCCCACCGACACGCCGTGTTCCTCGAGGTGGTGGTAGACGGTGTACGCGGCGTGCCGGCAAGCGTCGAGCTGCTCGCGCAGGCGCTCGGCGGCCTGATCGGCCTCGGCGCTGCGCGGGCCGTGCACGCGCACCTCGCGCCGCAGCGCCTCGAACACGCTGGGCAGCTCGTGGAACGGGCGCTCGGCCTGCGCCTCGGCCGACATGCGGATGCGGATCTCGGAGGCGAAGCCGGTGGCGCTGACCTGGCTGGTGCAGAAGGTCAGCGCGTCCATCAGCGATTCGTTCCACACCTGCGTGCCGCGCTCGGGGGTGAGCGTGGCCAGGCGCTCGAGCGTGGCGGTGTCCAGCGCCTTGATCCAGCGCACGTCGAAGGGCGAAGGCAGCAGCAGCGAGAAGAGCTCGGCCAGGTCGCGCGTCTCGGGCGTGCCGGGCAGCAGCTTGCGGCGCAGGCGGTGGCTCAGCTCGCTCAGGAAGGCGGTGCGCGGCGCGAAGCCGAAGTCGGCCAGCAGCGGCGTGATGTCCACGCCCGCCACGAAGGCGCGCAGCCAGGCGTGCCAGCGCTCGCGCAGGGCGGGGTCGCTTTCCAGCGCGCCGACGAATAGGCGCACGCGAGAGATCGCGGCGGACACGTCGAGCGCGTCGCCGCGCACCCAGGCCAGGGCGTCGGCGAGCCACAGGTGGCGCCGCGCCAGCGGCGCCTCGGGCGCCATCGAATCGAGCAGCTCTTGCAGGTCCATGCCGGCCCTGGAGGGTGGGGGTCAGTGCAGCACGCGCGAGGACGGGGTCTCGCTGGCGCCGCCACCCGCGCGCAGGGCGAACTCGGGCACGGCAGCCTCGAAGCGCTCGCCATCCTCGGCCACGCAGAAGAAACTGCCGCGCATGGCGCCGGTGGGCGTGCGCAGGCGGGTGCCACTGGTGTACTGGAAGGACTCGCCCGGGCGCAGCAGCGGCTGGTGGCCCACCACGCCCAGGCCCTTCACTTCCTCGGTGTGGCCGTGCGCGTCCTCGATGATCCAGTGCCGCGCGATGAGCTGCGCGGTGGCCTCGCCGTGGTTGGTGATGGTGATGGTGTACGCGAAGGCGTAGAGCTCTTCCTCGGGCGCGGATTGCTCGCTCAGGTACTGAGGTTCGGCCTCGCAGGTGAAGAGGTACTTGGGCATGGGCGGCATGTTACCCGCGGGCTGACACAATGCACGGTCTCGATTCCGTCGCCCCACGCCCGCCATGACCACGTACCGCATCGCTCCGTCCATCCTCTCCGCCGATTTCGCCCGCCTGGGCGAGGAGGTGCGCCAGGTGGTGGCCGCCGGCGCCGACTGGATCCACTTCGACGTGATGGACAACCACTACGTGCCCAACCTCACCTTCGGGCCGATGGTGTGCCAGGCGCTCAAGCCGCACGCGAAGACGCCCGACGGCACGCCGGTGCCCATCGACGTGCACCTGATGGTGCAACCGGTGGACGCGTTGGCCCAGGCCTTCGCCGAGGCGGGCGCCGACCTGATCAGTTTCCACCCCGACGCCAGCACCCACACCCACCGCAGCGTGCAGGCCATCAAGGCGCGCGGCGTGAAGGCCGGCCTCACCTTCAACCCGGCGGCCTCGCTGGACGTGCTGGACTGGCTGATCGACGACATCGACCTCATCCTCATCATGAGCGTCAACCCCGGCTTCGGCGGCCAGGGCTTCATCGACTCGGCGCTGCGCAAGATCGAGGACGCGCGCCGACGCATCGAGGCCAGCGGCCGCGACATCCGCCTGGAGGTGGACGGTGGCATCAAGCCCGACAACATCCGCCGCGTGGCCGACGCGGGCGCCGACACCTTCGTGGCCGGCAGCGCGATCTTCGGCAAGCCCGACTACAAGGCCGTGATCGACCAGATGCGCGTGGCGCTGTCGTGACGCTGCTCGGCATCCGTGCGGCCATCGTGGACCTGGATGGCACGATGGTCGACACCCTCGGCGACTTCGACGTCGCGCTCAACGCCACGCTGCGCGAGCTGGGACGCCCGGTGGTGGCACGGGCCGACATCGAGCGCATGGTGGGCAAGGGCTCGATGCACCTGATCCGCTCGGCGCTGCGGCACGGCGGCCTGGACGAGGCGGGCGCGCAGGCGCGGCTGGACGAGGCCTGGGCCAGCTACCAGCGGCATTACGCCGCCACCAATGGCGCGCACAGCGAGGTCTACCCCGGCGTGGTGGAAGGCCTGCAGGCCTTGCGGGACCGAGGTTTGGCGCTGGCCTGCGTCACCAACAAGCCACTGGCCTTCGCGCGCGAGCTGTTGCGGGCCAAGGGCCTGGCGCCCTACTTCTCGCAGGTGTTCGGCGGCGACAGCTTCGCGCGCAGCAAGCCCGATCCGCAGCCCCTGACCGAGACCTGCAAGGCACTGGGCAGCGAGCCCGCATGCACGCTGATGGTGGGGGACTCGCTCAACGACGCCCAGGCCGCGCGCGCGGCGGGCTGCCCGGTGGCGCTGGTGACCTACGGCTACAACCACGGCGAGCCGGTGCGTGGCATGGACGCCGACGCCTACCTCGATCGGCTCGACGAACTGCCGGGCTGCCTTCAGTAGAGCAGGCGGCCCTCGGCGGTGGCCACGCCGATGTCCACCCACTGGCTGCCTTCGTTGCCCTTGCTGAAGTCCACACGGAAGCCGCCGAAGTCGACCTCGCCCATGCGGTGCAGGGCCTCGGTCAGACCGGCGGGCGTCAGCGGCTTGGCGCGCCGCGCCGCCTCGGCAAAGATCTGCGCGGTGATGTAGCCCTCGAGGTGGAAGGGTGAGTAGGTCTTCAGGTCGGGGTGCGCGCGCTGCATGGCCGCCTTGAAGATGCGCTGCAGCGGCGAGTTGGAGCCATTCGGATTGGGAAAGGTCTGGGCGATGCCCACCCCGCGCGCGCCACTGCTGGCCAGCGCCTTGAGCGCCGGCGCGGGCAGGTACGACAGCGCGAAAAGCTGCTGCGACATACCGGCGGCGCGCAGCGCGGCCACGCCCTGGCCCATGAACTTGGGCGCGCCGATGACCATGGCCGAGTGCGGGTTGCGGGCGGCGATCTGCTGGGCCGCTTTCGCGAGATCGGCCACCTCCGTGCCCGATTCGGCCCCGATGATCTCCAGCCCGGTGCCCTGCGCGGCCGCCTTGGCCGAGGCCAGGCCCGAGGAGCCCATCGGGATGTTCTGGTACAGCACGCCCATGGACTTGATGCTGAGCGCCTGGGCATGAGAGACGATCTTGGCGATCTGCTGGTCGTCGCCGGCGCGCACATGGAACAGCCGCGGGTGACCGGGCTCGCGCAGAACGGCGGCGCCGGGCACGGCGTTGATGACCACCACGTCCGTCTGGTCGAGCAGCTTGGTGTCCAGCATCTGCTTGAGCGTGGCCGAACCCAGCGGCGAGAGCAGCGCCAGCGGCTTGCGCGGCATGGCTTCGGCCAGCCGCGCCTTGAAGCCATCGAAGGTGTAGGCGTCGTCCAGCCGCAGCAGCACCACCTTGCGGCCTGCGATGCCGCCCTTGCCGTTGATGTCGGCGAAGGCGGCCTGCGCGCCCTCGTGCAACTCCTTGGCGTCCGGTGCCGGCAGCACGGTGAACGGGCCGATGTGGGCCACGACGATGTCGCCGGCTTCCTGTGCACGGGCCAGCAGTGGGACGGCGCCGAGGGCGGCGGCCTGGAGGACTTGTCGACGGAGCATGGGTCTCGGAACCTTCGGTGACGGAGGGGAACCCCATACCGTACCCAGGATGCCGCCGTCCGTCGCGCGGCAATGCCGATTGGGGGGATGGCCGGCGCTCAGCCCGTCATGGGCGGTTGCCGTTGCGGGCTTTGCCCAACAGCGCGTCCTTGAGCTGCCAGTCGGCCGGCTTGGGGCCGAGCCAGATGCGCATGAGCGCGTCGAAGAACGCGGGTTCCTTGAAGGGCTCGCCCTCGACCTGGCCGCGCACCGTCAGCACCGACCCCGTGCCGGGCACCCAATCCACGGTGAAGGTGTCGCCCTTGTTCAGCTTCTTGTAGGCCGCGAAGATCTGGCTCATGCGCAGCACGCCGGGGATGAGCTTGGAGAAGGCGGCGCGGTCCATGTTGTCCTCCATGCCGCGTGAGAACAGCTTGCCGAGTTCGGCCGCATCGATGTCGCGCAGCATGGTGATGGTGATGCGCTTGGGGCCGTTGTTGCCCAGCACGCCTTCGGTGGTGTCGGCCTTGGCCGTGAGGTACAGCCCCGCCGTGTAGACCTGGAACACGGCCTTGTAGCGCACGCCCGCGCCATTGAGCACCAGCGGGCTGCCGGCCACGGTGACACGCTCCTCCAGCGGCACGCCGGCCACGTCGATGGTGGTGGCCCCGGCCGAGCCGCAGGCAAAAAAAGCGCCGGCCGCGGCCAGCGCGCGCAAACGCGTCTGAAACATGGTGGGTCCAGAAAAGTGAACGATCGTTCGATTTCGGGAATTTTCCCCGCGCCGGCGGTACCGGTCCAGCGGGTAAGGCTCTAGAACGAAAGCTTGGCGGCGTGACCGGCCGCACGCGCCGCGGTTTGTCGCGGCGCTTTGATATAGTGCGCGCACCATGTTTCGTCCCTGCACGCTCACCCACGGCTCGCTGCCGCGCCACTTTGGCGGGGGAGCCTGGCCCTGGCGCAAGCCAGCCTGAACGTGCACCCCTCCCCTTGCGGGGACCGGCTGGGCGCCTGAGCGCCACTCCCACCCGCAACGCCTCCCGGCAGCGCTGCCTGCCGGACCGATGGAACCCCCGGCCGCCTGCATTCACCGCTTCGCCTGGCCCCGGACGGATGGAACGAACATGATCACCGAACTGGAATTCAAGAGCCTCGCCCAGCAGGGCTACAACCGCATCCCGCTGATGCTCGAGGCCTTCGCCGACCTCGAGACCCCGCTCTCCCTCTACCTGAAGCTCGCCCACGGCCGCGGCGATGGCCGCCACAGCTTCCTGCTCGAATCGGTGGTGGGCGGCGAACGCTTCGGGCGGTACAGCTTCATCGGCCTGCCCGCGCGCACGCTGCTGCGCGCCAGCGGCTTCGGGGCCCAGGCCAAGACCGAGGTGGTGCGCGATGGCGAGGTGGTCGAGACCGCGCACGGCAACCCACTGGATTTCATCGCCGCCTACCAGCAGCGCTTCAAGGTGGCGCTGCGCCCTGGCCTGCCGCGCTTCTGCGGCGGCCTGGCCGGCTATTTCGGCTACGACGCGGTGCGCTACGTCGAGAAGAAACTGGAGGCGGGCTGCCCGCCCGACACCCTGGGCTGCCCCGACATCCTGCTGCTGCAGTGCGAGGAGCTCGCGGTCATCGACAACCTCTCGGGCAAGCTCTACCTCATCGTCTACGCCGACCCGGGCCAGCCCGAGGCCTTCAGCAACGCCAAGAAGCGCCTGCGCGAACTGAAGGAGGCGCTCAAGTACTCGGTGAGCGCGCCGCAGGTCAAAGCCACCCAGTCGCACCCGGCCGAGCGCGGCTTCGCCAAGGCCGATTACCTGGCGGCGGTGGAGCGCGCCAAGGAGCTCATCGCCGCGGGCGACTTCATGCAGGTGCAGGTGGGGCAGCGCATCCAGAAGCGCTACACCGAGTCGCCGCTGTCGCTGTACCGCGCGCTGCGCTCGCTCAACCCCTCGCCCTACATGTACTACTACCACTTCGGGGATTTCCATGTGGTGGGCGCGAGTCCCGAGATCCTGGTGCGCCAGGAGCACACCGACGAGGGCCAGAAGATCACCATCCGCCCCTTGGCCGGCACGCGCCCGCGCGGCGCCACCCCCGAGAAGGACAAGGCCACCGAGCTGGAACTGGTCAACGACCCGAAGGAGCGCGCCGAGCACGTGATGCTGATCGACCTGGCGCGCAACGACATCGGCCGCATCGCGAAGATCGGCAGCGTGAAGGTGACCGAAGCCTTCGCGGTGGAGCGCTACAGCCACGTGATGCACATCGTGAGCAACGTCGAGGGCGTCCTCAACGAGGGCATGACCAACATGGACGTGCTCAAGGCCACCTTTCCGGCCGGCACGCTCACGGGCGCGCCCAAGGTGCACGCCATGGAGCTCATCGACCAGCTCGAGCCGGTCAAGCGTGGCATCTATGGCGGCGCTTGCGGCTACCTCAGCTACGCAGGCGACATGGACGTGGCCATCGCGATCCGCACCGCCATCGTGAAGGACCAGGTGCTCTACGTGCAGGCCGCGGCCGGCGTGGTGGCGGACTCGGTCCCCGAGATGGAGTGGAGGGAAACGGAGCACAAGGCGCGCGCGCTGCTGCGCGCGGCCGAGCTGGTCGAGGAGGGCCTGGAATGAGCGGCATCAAAGTCCTCATGGTGGACAACTACGATTCCTTCACTTTCAACATCGTGCAGTACCTGGGCGAGCTGGGTGCCGTGGTGGACGTGGTGCGCAACGATGAAGTCACGCTGAACGAACTGCAGGCGCGGCTGGACGCGGGCGGCATGGACCGGCTCGTGATCTCGCCCGGACCTTGCTCACCGGCCGAGGCCGGCATCTCGGTGCCGGCCATTCGGCACTTCGCGGGCAAGCTGCCCATCCTGGGTGTGTGTCTGGGACACCAGAGCATCGGCGCGGCGTTCGGCGGCACGATCGTGCGGGCGCAAGAGTTGATGCATGGAAAGGTCAGCGAGATCACCACCACGCGGCGCGGCGTCTTCGCGGGTCTGCCCGAGCGCTTCACTGTCAACCGCTACCACTCGCTCGCGATCCGCCGCGAGGACTGCCCGGCCGATCTCGAGGTCACGGCCTGGACGGACGACGGCGAGATCATGGGCGTGAAGCACAAGACCCTGGCCATCGAGGGCGTGCAGTTCCACCCCGAGAGCATCCTCACCGAGCACGGGCACGCGATGCTCAAAAACTTTCTGGAGCAGACCGCATGAACAGGGTCGACTTGCGCAGCGACACCGTTACCCAGCCGACGCCGGCCATGCGCGAGGCCATGATGGCCGCGCCTTTGGGCGACGACGTGTTCGGTGACGACCCGTCGGTGAACGCGCTGCAGGACAAGATCGCCGCGCTCACCGGCAAGGAGGCCGCGCTCTTCATGAGCAGCGGCACCCAGAGCAACCTGTGCGGAATGATGGCCCACTGTGGCCGCGGCGACGAGTACATCGTGGGCCAGAACGCGCACACCTACCGCTACGAGGGCGGTGGTGCCGCGGTGCTGGGCAGCATCCAGCCGCAACCGCTGGCGCAGGATGCTCAGGGGCTGATGAAGCCCGCCGACGTGCAGGCCGCGATCAAGCCCGACGACCCGCACTTCGCGCGCACGCGCCTGCTGTGCCTGGAAAACACCTGGAACGGGCATGTCATGCCGGCCGCCTACCTGGACGAGATGACCGCGCTCGCGCGCCGCCACGGGCTGGCCGTCCACCTCGACGGTGCGCGCGTGTTCAACGCGGCCGTGGCCGACGCGGGGCCGGGCGGGGATGTGGTCGCCGCGCTGCGCGCCATCACCGACCGCTTCGACAGCGTCTCGGTGTGCTTCAGCAAGGGCCTGGGCGCGCCCATGGGCTCGGCGCTGTGCGGGTCGCGCGAACTCATCGACCGCGCGCGCCGCTGGCGCAAGATGGTGGGCGGCGGCCTGCGCCAGGCGGGCCTGCTCGCGGCGGCGGCCTCGCACGCGCTGGACCACCACGTGAACCGCCTCGCCGATGACCACGCGCTCGCGCAGCGCCTGGCCCAGGGCCT
>NZ_DATIGV010000039.1:0-17601 GCF_035481345.1 Hydrogenophaga sp.
TAGGGCCAGCCGGCTTGGGCGGTCGACTAGGCCGAATGACGGTCAAGTGCCTGCCACACGCTGTGGCGGCGGTTCCCCGGGGAGTTTCCGGGTCGGTACTTGTGCTTGGCTCGCGGGTTGCTAAGCCCCAGCATGAACCCATCACCCCTCCCCGCCGACCTGGGCCTGAGCAAACTGGACAGCGCCCTGCTCCACATCCTTGTCAAAGACGGACGCGCTTCCTTTGCCGAACTGGCGCGCCACCTGGGCATCTCCCGCGCGCACGCCCGCGCACGGGTGCAGGCGCTGCAGGCCAATGGCGTGATCGAACTGTTCGCGGCCGTCATCAACCCCGAGAAGCTCGGCCAGGTGAACTCCACGTTCCTGGACATCGTGGTCACGCCAGCGGCGATCGAGCGCGTCGCGCAGGATCTGGCCGACTGCCCCGAGGTGGTGAGCCTCTACATCATGAGCGACTTGCGCAGCCTGCACGTGCACGCGCTCACCGAGAGCGCGGCCAGCTTCGAGGCCTTCGTGCGCCGGCACGTGTTCAACCGGCCGGAGATCGTATCGGTGGACTGCAAGACGCTGCTGACGCGGGTGAAGAACCGCCGCGGGGGGGCCCGGCTGTGATCACCGGGTGAACGGCCCGCGATGGTGCGGGCGCACCGTTGGCGTGCGGCGGTGCCATTTGTTCAGTGCAGTTGGTCGCCTCTCGCCTGAGGCATGAAACCGGGTCCCGGCCACCACCCATGCGCTTGACAAACGATCGTTCGGCGGCCTTGCACTGAACATTTGGCAGGTGCGCAGCGGCACGGATTCGCACCAAACGCAAGCCTGTGGCACGGGCGGGCGTCGAGTGCACCTTGCGCCAGCGGCAAACGCCACGTGGCACGGGCTTTGCGAATGAGGGTGTCTGTCGCTTGACAAACGTCACCTCCTCAACCCACCCACCTGACAGGAGCGTCTTCCATGGCCCTGATCCGCCGCCAATTCCTCTCCCGCGCCGCCCTCGCCACCAGCGCGCTCGGCGCACCCGTGCTCGCCCACGCGCAAACGGCGCGCTTCAACTGGAAGATGACCAGCGCCTATGGCAAGGGTTCACCGTTCTACATGGACGGCCCCGGCAGCGCCACCGACCTGGCCAAGCGCATCCGCGAGATGTCCGACGGGCGCCTGAACATCCAGGTGTTCGGCGCGGGCGAGCTCATCCCCGCGTTCGAGGGCTTCGATGCGGTGCGCGCCGGCACGGTGGAGATGAACCACGCCAACAGCTACTTCTGGACCGGCAAGACGTTCGCTGCCCAGTACTTCACCGCCGTACCCTTCGGCCTGAACTTCCAGGGCATGAACGGCTGGCTGTACGACGGCGGCGGCCAGGAACTGTGGAACGAGGTCTACGCGCCCTTCGGCATGGTGGCCATGCCCTGTGGCAACACCGGCGTGCAGATGACGGGCTGGTTCAAGAAGGAGATCAAATCGGTCGCCGACTTCAAGGGTTTGAAGATGCGCATTCCCGGCCTGGCCGGCAAGGTGTACGCCAACCTGGGGGTGGACGTAAAGGTGCTGCCCGGCGGCGAGATCTTCCCGGCGCTGGAGCGCGGCGTGATCGACGCGGCCGAATTCGTGGGCCCCTTCCAGGACCGCCGCCTGGGCCTGCAGAAGGCGGCCAAGTTCTACTACACCACCGGCTGGCACGAGTCCTCCACCGTGTCGGAGCTGCTCATCAACAAGGCCGCCTGGGACAAGCTGCCCAAGGACCTGCAGGCCATCGTGAGCAACGCGGCTGCCGCCTGCAACGTGATCAGCGAGGGCTGGTGCCAGAAGGCCAATTCGGAGGCCATGGAAGACCTGGTGAAGAACCAGGGCGTGACCGCGCGGCCTCTGCCCGATGACGTGATCAAGGCCCTGAAGGCCGAGACCGAGAAGGTGCTGGCCGAGGCCGTGAAGGACCCGCTGACGAAGAAGGTGCACGACTCCTACTTCGCCTTCAAGACCAAGTACGACCGCTGGAGCGAGATCAGCGAAGAGGCTTACCACCTCAAGGTGCGCGGCTGATCGGGAGCGAGGTTCATGCTCAAGGCGTTGCGGCCACTGGCCGCGTTCATCGAAGGCCTGATCGACCGCACGGGCGCGCTCACCGCATGGATCGCGCTGGCCATGATCGGCCTGGTGGCCACCAACGTGCTGCTGCGCTATGCCTTCAGCCTCGGCTCGGTGTGGGCGCAGGAGCTGGAATGGCACCTGCTCGCGGCGCTCATCCTGCTGGGCATGGGCCACGCGCTGCAGCGTGGCGAGAACGTTCGCGTCGACCTGTTCTATTCGCGATTCTCACCAGGCCTGAAGCGCGCGGTCGACGTGGCCGCTGCGCTGTTGTTGATCGCCGTGAGCCTGGCCTTCATCAAGTTGTCCATGGCCTACGTGGGCCAGGCCTACGCGATCAACGAGCAGTCGCCCGACCCCGGCGGACTGCCCTACCGCTGGGCCATCAAGGCGCTGATCCCGCTGGGCTACGGTCTGCTCGTGCTGCAGCAGCTCGCCCATCTGGGGCGCCTGCTGAGCCCGGGCGGCCACGCGTCGAGCCAAGGAGACGCGCGTGTTTGAGATGCACACCTACGCCCTCATGATGCTGGGCGGCTTCTTCGTGATGCTGATGATCGGCATCCCGGTGGCCGTGAGCCTGGCGGTCACGGGCTTCCTGTTCGGCTGGCTCGGCTTCGGCGACACGCTGTTCAATCTGCTGCCCGCCCGCTTCTACGGCGTGGTGGGCGGCTACCAGTGGATGGCGATCCCGCTGTTCGTGTTCATGGGCGTGATGCTGGAGAAATCTCGCCTGGCCGACGACCTGCTCGACGTCATGGGCCACCTGGCCGGTGGTCTCAAGGGCGGCATGGCCATCGGCATCGTGCTGTTCGGTGTGCTCATGGGTGCCACCACCGGCATCGTGGGCGCCACCATCATCACGCTGGGCCTGCTCACGCTGCCCACGCTGATCCGCCGCGGCTACGACAAGAGCGTCGCCTGCGGCGTGATCTGCGCGTCCGGCACCCTGGGCCAGATCATTCCGCCCAGCCTGATCCTCATCCTGCTCTCGGACATCATGCAGTTGTCGGTGGGCACGCTGTTCGCCGCCGCCGTGGGCCCGGGCGTGTTGCTGGCTGTCGTGTACATCGTCTACCTGGTGGTGATGGGCTGGCTTCGCCCGGCGAGCATGCCTGCGCTGCCGCTGGAGGAACGCGACGCGGTCTCGCGTCGCGAGCTCTGGGTGCGCTTCTTCAAGGTGCTCGTGCCGCCGGTGATGCTGGTGGTGGCGGTGCTCGGCTCCATCGTGGGCGGCGTGGCCGCACCCACCGAAGCCGCGAGCATGGGCGCCGTGGGTGCGGTGCTGATCACCGCGCTGTTGGGCCGCTTCAGCTGGAAGACCTTGAAGGAGACCGCGCTGGACACCAGCAAGATCACCGCGCTGATGATGTTCATCCTGATGGCGGCGCAGGTCTTCGCGCTGTCGTTCCGCGGCTTGCAGGGCGAGGAGCTGATCGCCGCGATGTTCGAGCGGCTGCCCGGCGGGGTGAACACAGCCATCTGGTTCCTCATGGCCATCATCTTCGTGCTTGGCTTCTTCGTGGAATGGATCGAGATCAGCTACATCGCGGTGCCGCTGTTCCTGCCCATCCTCATCAACCTGGGCGTGGACCCGGTGTGGCTGGCGATGCTGATCACGGTGAACCTGCAGTCGAGCTTCCTGACGCCGCCCTTCGGCTGGGCGCTGTTCTACCTGAAGGGCGTGGCGCCACCGAGCGTCAACATCAAGGACATCTACAAGGGTGTGCTGCCATTCATCCTGCTGCAGGCCATCACGCTGCTGCTGGTGTTCCAGTTCCCCTCCATCGCGACCTGGCTGCCCAAGGCCATCGGCTGGTAGACACGCATGGCCTTCTTCGATCAGTACAGCACCGCCTGGTTGCTGGGGCTGGCGGCAGCCCTGTTGGCCACCGGCCTGGTGGCGGGCGTGCTCGCCGGCCTGCTCGGCGTCGGTGGCGGCATCGTCATCGTGCCGGTGCTCTACCACCTGTTCACGCTGCTCGGCGTCGACGAATCCGTGCGCATGCACGTGGCCGTGGGCACCTCGCTCGCCACCATCGTGCCGACCTCCATCCTGTCCAGCCGCGCCCACCGGCGCAAGGGCAGCCTGGACCCGGCGCTGATCCGCCAGTTGCTGCCCTGGGTGGTGCTGGGCGTGGGACTGGGCGCCGTGGCCAGCGGCCTGCTCAAGGGCAGCGCGCTCACGGCCGTGTTCGCGGGCGTGGCGCTGCTGGTGGCGCTGAACATGGCTTTCAAGCGCGACGGTGTGGCGCTGCACGACGGCTTGCCCGGCACGCTGGGCACGGCCTTCATCGGTGGCGGCATCGGGGGTCTGTCCACGCTCATGGGCATCGGCGGCGGCACCCTGTCGGTGCCCATTCTCAACGCGCTGCGCGTGCCCATGCACCGCGCGGTGGGCACGGGCGCGCTGCTGGGCACGGTCATCAGCGTGCCCGGGGCGCTGGCCTTCGTCATCAACGGCCTGGGCGTGCCGCTGCGCCCGCCCCTGAGCCTGGGCTACGTCAACGCCGTGGGCTTCGCGCTCATCGTGCCGGCCACGCTGCTGACCACCGGCTGGGGTGCGACACTCGCGCACCGCATCGATGCCCGGCGCCTGCGCCAGGTCTTCGCGCTCTTTCTCGCGCTGACCTCGCTGCGCATGTTCGCCGGGCTGTTCGCCTGACACCACCTTGGAGACATCGGCGTGATTCACACCCTCAGGGCCTTGGGCGGCATGGCCGTGGCCCCCCACCACCTGGCCGCCCAGGCCGCACGCGACGTGCTGCGCGATGGCGGCAACGCCGTCGAGGCGATGGTCGCGGCGGCCGCCACCATCGCGGTGGTCTATCCGCACATGAACGCCATCGGCGGCGACGGCTTCTGGCTCATCCACGAGCCCGGACAGCCGGTACGCGCCATCGACGCCTGCGGCCCCGCCGCGCGCCGGGCCACGCCGGATTTCTATCGGGGCGTCGAGGCCATTCCCTCGCGCGGCCCGCTGGCCGCGCTGACCGTGGCCGGCACCGTCGGGGGCTGGGCGCGCGCGCTCGAGGTCTCCGCACGCTGGGGCGGCACGCTGGACCTGCCGCGTCTGCTGGGCGACGCCATCCGCCACGCGCACGAGGGCGTGGCCGTGACGGCCAGCCAGGCCGCGCTCACGCGCGCCAAGCTGAATGACGGCCTCGGCACCGCCCCGGGTTTCGCCGCCACCTACCTGGCCGATGGCCAACCCCCACCCGTGGGCCACCGGCTGCGCCAGCCGGCCCTGGCCGACACCCTGCGGCACCTGGCCACGCACGGGCTCGACGACTTCTACCGCGGCGAATTGGGCGCGCGCATCGGCGCCGCGCTGCAGCGCGTGGGCAGCCCCGTCGGTGCCGAAGACCTCGCGGCCTACCGCGCCGCCTTCGTCGAACCGCTGGCGGTGAAGCTGCGCGACAGCACGGTCTACAACCTGCCGCCGCCCACGCAGGGCCTGTCCACGCTGATGATCCTGGGCCTGTTCGAGCAGCTCGGCGTGGGGGGCAGCGAAGGTGAGTCCTTTGCCCACCTGCACGGCCTGGTGGAAGCCACCAAGCGCGCCTTTCGCGTGCGCGACCGCGTGGTCACCGACCCCGGCCGCCTGCCCGAAGACCCTCGCACCCACCTCGAGCCCGCGGCGCTGGCCGCGCTCGCGGCGCAGATCGATGCGAAACGCGCCCTGCCCTGGCCCGACCCCAGCGCGCCGGGCGACACCATCTGGATGGGCGTCGTCGACCGCGAAGGCCGCGCGGTGAGCTTCATCCAGAGCGTGTACTGGGAGTTCGGTTCGGGCACCGTGCTCGACGGCCTGGGCATCTGCTGGCAGAACCGGGGCACCAGCTTCTCGCTGGACCCGCGCGCGCTCAACGTGCTGGAGCCCGGCCGCAAGCCCTTCCACACGCTCAACCCCTCGCTCGCGCTGTTCGACGATGGCCGCGTGATGCCCTTCGGCACCATGGGCGGCGAAGGCCAGCCGCAGACGCAGGCCGCCGTGTTCACCCGCTACGCGCGCTTCGGCCAGCCGCTGCAACAGGCCGTCAGCGCACCGCGCTGGTTGTTGGGCCGCACCTGGGGCGCCAGCAGCACCTCCCTCAAGCTGGAGAGCCGCTTCGACCCGGCACTGGTGCGCCAACTGGCCGACGCCGGCCACGTGGTGGAGGTGCTGGACGAGCCCTTCAGCGACACCATGGGCCATGCGGGCGCGCTGGTGCGGCGGGCCGATGGCGTCATCGAGGGCGCGGCCGACCCGCGCAGCGACGGGGCGGTGGCCGGCGTCTGAGGCCACCGGGCCCGCGCAGCGGCGACAATGGCGCGCACCCCCGCGCCATGCCTACGCCACCCGCCCTCCCCATCGACGCCACGCGCTGCCCCCTGTGCGGCGGGGACAACCGCTGCGCGGTGGAGATCGAGAAGGCCACGGGCGAGCCTCAGCCCCCGTGCTGGTGCGTGAGCGAAACCTTCACCCCCGAGCTGCTCGCCCGCATCCCCGAGGCGGCGCGCCGCACGGCCTGCATCTGCCAGGCCTGTGTGCGCAAGGCGCTGGCGCCATCCTCATGAGCGAAGCACCGGCGCCCACCCCCAACCCCCACGGCCTGCCCGCGCTGCGCGAGCGCTACGGCCCGCGCTACCGCTGGCTGCTGTTGCTCGCGGTGATGGTGGGCACCATGGCGTCCATCATGTCGTCGACGGTGGTCAACGTGGCCATTCCGGACATGAGCCATCACTTCACGCTCGGCCAGGAGCGCGCGCAGTGGGTCACCTCGGGCTTCATGGCGGCCATGACCGTGTCCATGCTGACCACGCCCTGGCTGCTGGCGCGCTACGGCTACCGCGCCACCTACTCGGGTTGCATGTGGCTGCTGCTGGCCGGCGGCGTGGCCGGCGGCCTGGCGAACGACTACCCCCTGGTGCTGGCCGCGCGCGTGGCCGAGGGCCTGGCCGCGGGCGTGGTGCAGCCCATCCCCGCCATCATCATCCTGCGCGCCTTCGACTCCAGCGAACAGGGCCGCGCCAGCGGCATCTTCGGCATGGGCGTGGTGCTGGCCCCGGCGCTGGGGCCCAGCATCGGTGGCGTGCTGGTCGACTGGTTCGGCTGGCGCTCCATCTTCTTCATGGTGGTGCCGTTCTGCATCGTCTCGCTGTGGCTGGCGCGCAAGCTCATTCCCACCACCGCGCCGGGCGGCGCCGAGGCCAACCGCGCCGGCGCCGCGCTCGACTGGCGCGGCCTGCTGCTGGCCAGCGCGGGCACCTTGTGCCTGCTCAACGGCCTGGTGGAGTTGCAGGGCGGCACGCCGCTCACCGCCGCCAGCCTGCTGCTGGGCGCGGTGGCGCTGCTGGTGGGCTTCATCTGGCTCGCGCGGCGCATGCTGCACACGCACCGCCACGCGCACGGGCCCGAACCGCTGATGAACCTGAGCCTGTTCGCCGACCGCCGCTTCGCCATGGGCAGCCTGGTGGCCTTCATTTACGGCCTGGCGCTGTTCGGCTCCACCTACCTGCTGCCGGTGTACATGCAGATGGGCCTGCAGCTCTCGCCGTCGGTGGTGGGCACGGTGCTGCTGCCGTCGGGCCTGGTGCTGGCCATCAGCATCGCCGCCGTGGGCCGCCTGGCCGACCGCCAGCCCACGCACCGCCTGGTCAGCATCGGCCTGGTGCTGCTGGCGGCCTCGTTCGCGCTGATGGTCACCATCCGCCTGGAGCACGCGGCGCGCATCATTCCGCTGCTGGTGATCTGGGCCATCGTCGGGCGCATCGGCCTGGGCTTCATCCTGCCCTCGCTCAACATCGGCGCCATGCGCGGGCTGGGCCCGGCCCACATCCCGCAGGGCGCCAGCGTCATCAACTTCCTGCGCATGCTGGGCGGCGCCGCGGGCGTGAGCCTGTGCGGCATCTTCCTGGAATGGCGCCTGGCCGCGCACGGCGCACCGCTCGACGCATCGCCGACCACGCCCGCGCGCATCGCGGCCTTCGACGAGACCTTCCTCATGCTCGCGGCCATTTGCGCGCTGGCCCTCGTGGCCGCCATGCGACTGAAGCCGCCAGCGCCACCGGTGCCGCCGCCGCCCGAGCGGCAGACCGGTCCGGCCTGAGCCGCCGGCGACGAGGCAGAATCCGCCCATGTGCCAACTGCTGGGACTCAACTGCGCCACGCCCACGGACGCGTCGTTCAGCTTCACGGGCTTTTGCGACCGCGGCGGCAAGACCGACCACCACGCCGACGGCTGGGGCATCGCCTTCTTCGAGGGCAAGGGCCTGCGCCTGTTCATCGACCACCGCAGCGCGCACGACTCGCCCATGGCGGCCTTCCTGCAGGGCTACCCGCTCAAGAGCCGCAACATCATTGCCCACGTGCGCAAGGCCACCATCGGCGAGGTGGCACTGGAGAACGCCCACCCCTTCGTGCGCGAGCTGTGGGGTCGGCAATGGGTGTTCGCGCACAACGGCGACCTGAAAGACTACGCGCCCCATCTGCACAGCCACTTCCGCCCCGTGGGCAGCACCGACAGCGAACGCGCCTTCTGCTGGCTGATGCAGGAACTGGCCAAGTCGCACGCCGGCCTGCCCAGCGTGGACGAGCTCACCCACACCCTGCGCGAGCTGGTGCCGCAGGTGCGCCGCTTCGGCACCTTCAACTTCCTGCTCTCCAACGGCGAGGCGCTGTGGGCCCACTGCAGCACGAAGCTGCATTGGCTGGTGCGCCAGCACCCCTTCTCGCAGGCCACGCTGAAGGACCGCGACTGGACGGTGAACTTCGCCGACCTCAACCAGCCCGGCGACCGCGCGGCGGTGATCGTGACCACGCCGCTCACCAGCAACGAGGTGTGGACGCCCTTCGCGCCCGAGGAGCTCAAGGTCTTCGTGGACGGGCTGCCGGTGGGTTGAGCGATCCGCCGTCGGGCCGCCCCAAGGCGGATCAGCCCCCTCGGGGGGCAGCGACCCGCGCAGCGGCGGAGCGTGGGGGCCTCGTTTCAAGCGTCGAGGACGAGGCGTTCCGAGCGACAGCGGGACACGCAGACCATCATCGACTGGTTCGCCGCGCGCTCGCTCTCGGTGAGGATGCTGTCGCGGTGGTCCACCTCGCCTTCGAGCACGCGCGTTTCGCAGGCGCCGCACAGGCCCTCGCGGCAACTGTGGTCGGGCGACAGCCCGGCCTCCAGCATCGCGTCCAGCACCGAGCAGTCGGCGCGAACCTCGATGCGCCGCGCACTGCGGCGCAGTTCCACGGTGAAGGTGGCGGCCTCGGGTGCCTCGGCCGGCGCAGGCGCGGCGGCGAAGCGCTCGATGTGCGCGTTCGCCAGGCCCAGGGCCTCGCAAGCCGAGAGGAAGGCGTCCAACATGGGCCCAGGGCCGCAGGCGTAGAGGTGGCTGTCTTTGGCGTATGGGTTCAGCCGCGCGCGCAGGTCGGGCGGGCCGCCGGCCTCGTCGTCGAAGTGCCAGTGCACGCGCAGCGTGGGCGAGGCCAGATCGTTCAGGCGCTCGAGGAAGGCCGCATCGGCGCGTGAGCGCGCGCAGTAGATGAGATCCGCCGAACGGCCCAAGGCCGACAGGCGCTCCAGCATGCACAGGATGGGCGTGATGCCGATACCGCCGGCCACGAACACCGAATGTCCGGCCGACTCGTGCAGGGCGAAGTTGTTGCGCGGCGCCGAGATGTCCAGCACCTGGCCCACGCGCAACTGCTCGTGCACGAAAGCCGAGCCCCCGCGGCTCTTGCGGTCCTTCAGCACGCCGACCACGTAGCGCCCCGCCTCGCCGGCCGGGTTGAGCAGCGAGTAGCTGCGCACCAGGCCATTGCCCAGGTGCAGGTCGATGTGCGCGCCGGGTTCGTGCGGCGCAAAGACCACGCCCGCGTGTTCGGGGCGCAGCTCGACGCTGACCACATCGCGCGCTTCGTAGCGCAGACAGTGGACGCGGGCCTTGAGCGTGGGAGTCGTCATCGCGCGCCTCACATGATGTGCAGGCCGCCGTCCACCATCAACGTGGTGCCGGTGATGAACGAGGCCTCGGCCGACGCCAGCCACAGGATCGGCCAGGCGATCTCTTCGGGGCTGGCCCAGCGGCCGATGAGGGAGGTGTCCTTGCGCTCGGTGCGCAGTTGGTCGACGCTCTTGCCCGACGCCGTGGCTCGGCCCACATGGAAATCGGTCAGCGTGGAGCCGGGGCACACCGCGTTGGCGCGCACGCCATGGGCCGATTCCTCGAACGCCAGCGTGCGCGTGAAGGCCAGTTGCGCGGCCTTGGTGGCGTCGTACAGCGCCATGCCGCGCCGCCCGGTGACGGCGTAGCACGAGGACACGTTGACGATGGCGCCCGCGCGCGAGCGGCGCAGCGCCGGCAGCGCGGCCTGGCAGTAGTTGGACATGCCCGCCAGGTTCACCGCCACGATGGCCTGCCAGTCGGCGGGCGACACATCGGCCGCCGGCAGGTAGTTGCGCATGGCGGCGTTGTTCACCAGCACGTCCAGCGCGCCCCACTCGTCCAGGCAGTGGGCCACCGCGGCCTGCGCCCGCGCCGGGTCCGACACGTCGGCCGCGACACACAACAGGCGCGCCTCGGGCTGCGCCTCGAGGATGGCCGCGCGCGTGCGCTCCAGCGCCTGCGGATCGGCGTCCACCATCGCCACCGCCGCGCCCTCGCGGCAGAACAGGGCCGACGCGGCCGCGCCGATGCCGGCACCGCCCCCCGTGATCATGGCCGCCCGGCCAGCCAGTCGCATCGATGCCATGCCGCCCTCAATCCAGCTTGACGCCGATGTCCTTGACGACCTTGCCCCAGCGCTTGGTCTCCGAGGCGATCCAGTGGCCGAACTCGCGCGGCGAGCTGGCCACCACCTCGAATTCCATCTCGTGCAGGCGGGCCTGGATGTCGGGCGACTTCAGGATTTTCACCATCTCGTCGTTGTAGCGCTTGATGATGTTCGGCGGCGTGCCCGCCGGCGCGAGGAAGCCGATCCACGAGGTGGCCTCGAAGTCCTTCAGGCCCGACTCCGCCAGCGTGGGCACGTCCGGCGTGCTGGGAAAACGCGTGAGGCCGGTGCTGGCCAGCAGTCGCAGCTTGCCTTCCTTCACGAAGCCCTGCACGTTGCCTGGCACGAAGAAGCCGGTCTGCACCATGCCCGCCACCAGGTCGGACACCGCGGGCGCCGCGCCCCGGTAAGGAATGTGCGTGATGTTGAAGCCGGCCTCCGACTTCATCATCTCCATCGTCAGGTGCGAGGCGCTGCCCACCGAGACCGAGCCGTAGTTCAGCTTCTCCGGGCTGCTCTTGGCCGTGGCGATGAAATCCTTGACGCTGGTGATGCCCGTGGCCGGGTTCACCACCAGGTACTGCGGCGACTTCACCGCCAGCGTGATCGGCGCCAGGTCCTTCAGCGGATCGAAGGGCATCTTGCTGAAGAGGCTCACGTTGATGGCCAGCGGCCCGTTGTAGCCCACCAGCAGGGTGTGGCCGTCGGGCGCGGAGCGCACCACGTCCAGCGTGCCGATGTTGCCGCCCGCGCCGCCCTTGTTCTCCACCACGAAGGGCTGGCCGAACACCTCCTGCAGCTTGGGCGCGACCAGACGCGCGAGCACGTCGTTGGTGCTGCCCACGATGGGCACCATGATGCGCACGGGCTTGCTGGGCTTCCAGTCGGCCGCGCCTTGCGCCCATGCGGGGCTGGCGGCGGCCACGCCCAACAGGGCGGCGGCGAGAAGGGATCGGCGTGGGAACATGTCTTGTCTCCTGTGGTTGGCTGGGTGATACCGGCTCAGGCCTTCACAGGCTGAACACCGGCTTGTCGATGCTGTTGGCCAGATGCTCCCTGGCCCATTCGACCGGGTTCTGCTCCTTGGGCAGCAGCACGCCGGCGGGCCGAACGCGCTGCTGGCTGGCGTCCAGCGCGGGTGGTGTGATGCCCTGTTCGATGCCCAGCGCCGCTTCCGACAGCATGCGCCGCGCCATGACGATCGCCTTGTCGGTGGGCAGCAGCTGCTCGGCCTCGTGGTTCTGGATCGGGCCCATGCTTTCCTGCAGCGAGTAGTCCTGCGCGGAGAAGCCGAACACGCCGCTGTACGAGCGCTTTTCGCGCTGCGCCACGCGGTCCATGCCGTAGTCGTTGTCGCGATTGGCCTTGGGGACGAAGCTGCCCGGCGCCTCGTACTCCACGTGGATGCCCTGGCCGGCTTCCATGGCGGCGCGCTCCTCGGCCGACAGCGGACGGAAGGGTTGCCAGTTGATGCTCCAGGCCCAGCAGTGGTGGTCGTCGATGGGCACCCACACGTGGCCACCCAGCGCGTGCTCGCCGAAGGGCGCGATCAGCGTGAACCAGGGGAACAGCCACTGGGTGACGCGCCAGTAGTAGGAATCGGGCTCGCCATTGCGGCGGCCGAACAGGCCCAGGCCATAGGGCGTCTTCTCGATCTCGAACACCACGTTGCCATCGGCCTTGATGTAGTCCAGCGCCTTGACGCCCTGGTGCATGGGGTCGGTGTCCACCTCGTAGCGGTGCACGTAGGACACGTGCGCCGTGTCGATGCCGCCTTCCATGGCCTGCAGCCAGTTGCTGTACTGCAGGCGCTTGGACACGTAGACGTGGCTGTCCGGCAGCGTGCACCACTCGATCTCGGGCGGCGCGGGCTGGTGCTCGGCCGGGCCCATGTAGGCCCAGACGATGCCGCCGCGCTCCACGCAGGGGTAGCCCTTGATGTGCATGCGCGCGCAGGACTGCGGCGAGGACGGCACGTCCACGCACTTGCCGTCGCCGTCGAACTTGACGCCGTGGTACGCGCAGCGGATGCCGTTTTCCTCATTGCGGCCGAAATACAGCGACACGCCGCGGTGCGAACAGAACTCGCTGATCAGGCAGGCCCTGCCGTCCGTGTTGCGAAAGGCCAGCAGCTTCTCTCCCAGCAGTTGCACGCGCACCTGCGGGCCATCGGCCTCGGGGATCTCCTTCGACGCCAGCGCGGGCACCCAGTAGCGGCGCAGCAGTTCACCCATGCGGGTGCCGGGGCCGACGCGGGTCAGCGTCTCGGACATTTCCTTGTTCATCCAACATCTCCTGCGGGTCATTGTCCTCGTGGTGGACAGTTGGTTCATTATGTGGACACGCTTGATCTGTGTCAACAGACGATCATCATGTCCGCCAGATGGACAGTATGACTGCGTAACATCGACAGCCAGCGAGTCACCAAGGGCAAGACCATGGAATCGGCCGAAAAAGCAGGGGAAGGTGTCCGCGCAGTGGACAGGGCGCTGGACATCCTGATGGCCTTCACGGCCACCGACCACCGCCTGACGGCGGGCGAACTGGCCAGACGGGTGGACCTGAGCCGCCCCACGCTGTACCGCCTGCTGCGCACGCTGGAGCACAAGGGCTTCATCGTGTCCTCGGGCGAGCCGCAGCGCTTCGAACTGGGCCCGTCGGTGGCCAACCTGGCGCACGTGTGGGGCGCGGGCCTGGACATCGCCACCGTGGCGCAGCCCATGATGCGCCGGCTGTGGGAGGCCACGGGCGAGACCGTGTCCCTGCTGGTCCACCAGGGCGCCATCCGCACCTGCGTGGCCGAGTTGCCCAGCGCGCAGCCGCTGAGCTTCAAGCGCGGCGTGGGCTACAGCACCGACGTAACCCTGGGCGCCAGCGGCCGAGTGATCCTGGCGCACGTGGCCTCGCCCGAGGCCTACCTGGGGGGCGAAGGCGCGCGCGACAGGGACCTCGTGGCCTACCTCGACCGCCTGCGGACCATCCGCGAGCAGGGCTTCGAAATCAGCCGCGACGAGCTCATCAAGGGCGCCGTCGCCATGGCCGTGCCCTACTTCGGCGGCGACGGCCAGGTGAAGGGCTCACTGGCGGTGTTTGGCCCCGGCGTGCGCGTGGACGAGGAGCGCGTGCGCGCCATCGTGGCGGTGCTGAAGGAAGAAGGCGAGCGCTTGTCGGCGGCACTGGGGTACCGCGCGCGCTAGGGCAATCCCCCACCCCGCGCGGCGCGAGGGGCACACCCCCCGGTCTATCATCGACGCGCACCCTTCCCGGCGGGACCACCCGCCTTCGCCCTCAGGAGACAAGACATGCAACGACGCCACTTCGTCGCCGGCGGCCTCGCCGCGGCCAGCCTGCCCCGCTTCGCTTTCGCGCAGGGCATCGAGAAGCCCAAGTGCACCATCGCCGTGGGCGGCAAGAACCTCTTCTACTACCTGCCGCTCACCATCGCTGAGCAACTGGGCTACTTCAAGGACGAGGGCCTGGACCTCACCATCGTCGACTTCGCCGGCGGCTCGCGCGCGCTGCAGGCCGTGGTGGGCGGCAGCGCCGACGTGGTCTCGGGCGCCTTCGAGCACACGGTCAACATGCAGTTCAAGGGTCAGCCCATGCGCGCCTTCGTGCTGCAGGGGCTGGCACCGCAGATCGTGCTGGGCGTCAACCCCAAGACCATGGCCAACTTCAAGACCGTGGCCGACCTCAAGGGCAAGAAGATCGGCGTGACCGCGCCGGGCAGCTCCACCAACGTGCTGGTGAACTTCGTGCTGGCCAAGGCGGGCTTGAAGCCCAGCGACGTGAGCATCGTCGGCGTGGGCGCGAGCAACGGCGCCGTGGCCGCCATGCGCGCGGGCCAGATCGACGCCATCAGCAACCTCGACCCCGTCATCACGCTGCTGCAGCGCTCGGGCGATCTGAAGATCGTGTCCGACACGCGCATCGTGAGCGAGGCCGAGAAGGTCTTCGGCGGCCCCATGCCCGCCGGCTGCCTGTACTGCCCGCAGGCCTTCATCGACAAGAACCCCAACACCGTGCAGGCCATGACCAACGCCATGGTGCGCGCCAACAAGTGGATTCAGAAAGCCGGCCCGGGCGACATCATCAAGGTGGTGCCCGAGAGCTACCTGCTCGGCGACCGCGCCGTGTACATCGACGGCTTCCTGGCCGCGCAGAAGGCCTTGTCGCCCGATGGCACCTTCCCCGCCAAGGGCTCGGAGACCGCCTTCCGCGCCCTGGGCAGCGTGGACCCGGCGATCGCCAAGGCCAAGCTCGACCTGAACGCGGTCTACACCAACAGCTTCGCGCAGAAGGCCAACAACAAGTACCCGAAAGGCTGAGATGTCGGCACCGGCGATCGAACTGCAGGACGTGGCCTGCACCTTCATCAGCAAGGACGCCCCCGGCCAGCGCTACACGGCGGTGGAACACGTGGACCTGACCGTGGGCGCGGGCGAGTTCGTCAGCGTGGTGGGGCCCACCGGCTGTGGCAAGAGCACGCTGCTCAACGTCGCGGCCGGTCTGCTGGAGCCCAGCAAGGGCGGCGCGCGCATCTTTGGTGAACCGCTGCAGGGCATCAACCCGCGCGCGGGCTACATGTTCCAGAGCGAGAGCCTGATGCCCTGGCGCACCGCGCTGCAGAACGTGATGGCCGGCCTGCAGTTCCGGGGGGTGGCCGAGCGCCAGGCCCGCGAGCAGGCCGACGACTGGCTGCGCCGCGTGGGCCTGGGCGGCTTCGGCGACCGCTACCCGCACCAGATGAGCGGCGGCATGCGCAAGCGCACCTCACTGGCGCAGACGCTGGTGCTCGACCCCGACATCATCCTCATGGACGAACCCTTCTCCGCGCTGGACATCCAGACGCGGCAGTTGATGGAGAACGAGGTGCTGGAGCTGTGGGCGGGCGACGAGCGCCGGGCCGCCCCAAGCTCGGCGCGCTCCCCCTCGGGGGGACAGCGCGAAGCGCATGGGGGTCACGGACGGAAAGCGGTGCTGTTCATCACCCACGACCTCGACGAGGCCATCGCCATGAGCGACCGCGTGGTGGTGATGTCGGCCGGCCCGGCCAGCCGCCCCATCGGCGACTTCGCCATCGACATCCCGCGCCCGCGCGACGTGGCCGAGGTGAAGACCACGCCGCGCTTCCTCGAGCTGCACGCCGCCATCTGGGCCGTGCTGCGCGACGAGGTGCTCAAGGGTTACCAGCAACAACTGCGCAAGGTCGCCTGAGGGTGGCCCTTCATCCGATGTGGAAGTTCCTCAAGCCCCGCCCGGGCAACCTCACGCTGTGGCAACTGGCCCTGCTGGTGCTGATCTTCGTGTTCTGGCACGTCATGACCACACCGGGCCTGGTGCCCACCTTCATGTTCGACAACGACCGCCAGGCCGCGTTCTTCTTCGGCGAGCCGCTGAAGATCTTCGTGCGCATCTGGGCCTGGTTCGTGCGCGACGCCGACATCTACGTGCACCTGTGGATCACCCTGGCCGAGACCCTGATGGCCTTCGGCATCGGCGCCGTCACGGGCCTGGCCGGCGGCCTGTGGCTGGCGCTCTCGCCCATGGCCTCGGCCATCCTGGAGCCCTACATCAAGGCGCTCAACTCCATGCCGCGCATCATCCTGGCGCCCATCTTCGCGGTGTGGTTCGGCCTGGGCATGGGCTCCAAGGTGGCGCTGGGCGTCACGCTGGTGTTCTTCATCGTCTTCTTCAACGTCTACCAGGGCGTGAAGGAGGTGAGCCCGGTGGTGCTGGCCAATGCGCGCATGCTGGGCGCCAGCCAGAAGCAGCTGCTGCGCCACGTGTACCTGCCCAGTGCCACGAGCTGGGTGTTCAGCTCGCTGCACACCAGCGTGGGCCTGGCCTTCGTGGGCGCGGTGGTGGGCGAATACCTCGGCTCATCGCAGGGCGTGGGCTACCTCATCCTGCAGGCCGAGGGGCAGTTCGACATCAACACGGTGATGGCGGGCATCCTGGTGCTCACCGCCTTCGCGCTGGTGCTGGATGCGTTCGTGGGGCGCATCGAGAAGCGGCTGATGAAGTGGCAGCCGAAGGCGGGGGAGACGGAGAAGCTGTGAGCGCCAGCTTACGGCTGGCGGGCCAGGAACCAGGCCACCAGCGCATTGGCGTGGCCGTGGCCCAGGCCGTGGTCGGTCTTCAGTTGCGCCACCAGCTCCATGTGCTTGCGCGGGCCGGCCTGGCGCAGCACGCCCATCCAGTGGTCGATGGGCTGGCCATACTTCTTTTCGATCGAGGGGAAATAGGACGCGGGGCCCTGGGGTCTGCCGTTCGTGGCCATGGGTGTTTTCCTTTGCGCGAACCGGGGAAGCGTCAGGGCGGCCGCGCGCCCGGCCGCCATCTGACCAGGACGACGGTCGACGGCGCCCGGAATCGACAGCGGCCCTGAAAAAAAACTGGCGATGTGCGCCTCGCGGCGGCCGTCGCCCCGCGGGCGCGCCGTATTGGACGAGACAATGCGCCCGATGCACACCGCGAAGGACCCCGAAGCGCCCGTGAGAAGGCCGCTGCCCCCGCTGGCGGCGGTGCTGGCCTACCGCTGGCGGCCGCGCGGCTGGCTGGTGTCCGAGCCGCGCCGGCAAACCTTCGCCTGGTCGATCTCGCTGCTGGTGCACGCGCTCATCCTGAGCCTGACCTTCGGCGACGGCCTGGACCTGCCGGGACTGGAGTTGCCGTGGAAGGAGCGGCGCACCGAGGTGCCGGAGCTGCGGGTGCGGCTGACGCCGCCGCCAGCTCCCGCTGCCGAAGCGGCAGCGCCCGCCAGCGCGTCC
>NZ_DATIGV010000040.1:0-25752 GCF_035481345.1 Hydrogenophaga sp.
CTGGCTGTGCAAGGGCTTCGAACGGGCCGCCTCGCCCGACGAACCCGGCCTGATGGGCCACGAGATCGCCGCCGCCGTGGCGCCGGGCCTGCGCGCCGGTGTGCTGAGCGGCCCCAGCTTCGCCCAGGAGGTGGCCCGGGGCCAGCCCACCGCCCTGGTGGCCGCGAGCGCACACCCCGAGGTGCGCGACGCCCTGGTGGCCGCTTTCCACGGCCCCACGCTGCGTGTGTACGCCAACGACGACGTGGCTGGCGTGGAGGTGGGGGGCGCGGTGAAGAACGTGCTGGCCATCGCCACCGGTCTGTGCGATGGGCTCAACCTGGGCCTGAACGCACGCGCCGCGCTGATCACGCGCGGACTGGCCGAGATGACGCGCATGGGCCTGGCCCTGGGCGCGCGCGCCGAGACCTTCATGGGCCTGTCGGGCCTGGGCGACCTGGTGCTCACCGCCACCGGCGACCTCTCGCGCAACCGGCAGGTGGGCCGCCTGCTGGCCAAGGGCCGGACCTTGGAGGAGGCGGTGGCCTCGCTGGGCCACGTGGCCGAGGGCGTGTACAGCGCGCGCACCGTGTCGCAGCGCGCACGCCGGCTCGGCGTGGACATGCCCATCACCGATGCGGTGGTGGAGTTGCTCGAAGGGCGGCTGCGTCCCGATGAGGCAGTGGCCGCGCTCATGGGACGCGACCCGAAATCCGAAGGCCTCTAGGCCCCGGCGTCAGACCTCAAGGTTGTCGATCAGGCGCGTCTTGCCCAGCCGCGCCGCGCCCAGCACCACCAGCGCGTCGCCCGGCTTGGGCGGCTGCAGGTCCTCGCGGCGGCGCACGGTCAGGTAATCGGGCTGCCAGCCGCGCGCGGCCAGGGCCTGCAAGGCGCGCTGTTCCAGGCCGGGCAACTGGCGCTCCAGCCCGTCGGCCGCGGCCAGCGCGTCGCGCGCCAGACCACGCAGCGCCAGCGAGAGTTGCACCGCCTCGGCGCGCTCGGCCTCGCTCAGGTACATGTTGCGCGAACTCAGCGCCAGGCCGTCGGCGGCGCGTTCGGTCGGGGCGCCCACGATGTCGATCGGCAGGGCGAACTGCTTCACCATGCGCCGCATGATGAGCTGCTGCTGGTAGTCCTTGAGCCCGAACATCGCGGTGCGGCGGCCCTTGGCTTCGCTGAACACGCACTGGAAGAGCTTCATCACCACCGTGCACACGCCGGTGAAGAAGCCGGGGCGGAAGTGGCCCTCGAGGATGTCGGCCAGCTCGGCGGGCGGCTGCACCTTGAAGCCCTGCGGCTCGGGGTACATCTCGCGTTCGCTGGGCGCGAACACCACGTCGCAGCCCGCGGCTTGCAGCTTCTCGCAGTCGGCCTCCAGCGTGCGCGGGTAGGTATCGAAGTCCTCGTGCGGCGCGAACTGCAGGCGGTTGACGAAGATGCTCGCGACGGTGACGTCGCCCAGGGGTTTGGCGGTCCTGACCAGGGCCAGGTGGCCGGCGTGCAGGTTGCCCATGGTGGCCACCAGGGCGGGCGAGTCGTGGGGGCGCAGCGCGTCGCGCAGGTCGGCGATGGTGTGAACGAGTTTCATGAATGCGATCGAAAGATGCCGGTCGGGCGCAGGTTCACCAGGCGTGAACCGCGTCCTCGGGGAAGCTGCCGTCCTTGACGGCGCGCACGTAGGCGGCCATGGCGTCGCGCACCGAGCCCGCGCCGTCCATGAAGTTGCGCACGAACTTCGGGTTCTTGCCCAGGTTCACGCCCAGCATGTCGTGCATCACCAGCACCTGGCCGGCCGTGCCCTTGCCCGCGCCGATGCCGATGGTGTGGCAGCGCGGCAGTTGCTGCGTGATCTCGGCCGCCAGCGCGGCCGGCACCATCTCCAGCACCAGCATGGTGGCGCCGGCGTCCTGCAGCTCAAGGGCGTGGCGCTTGAGCGTGAGCGCGGCCTGGTCGTCGCGGCCCTGCACGCGGTAGCCGCCGAGGGCGTGCACCGTCTGCGGCGTGAGGCCCAGGTGGGCGCAGACCGGGATGCCGCGCTCGACGAGGAAGCGCACGGTGTCGGCCGTCCAGCCGCCGCCTTCGAGCTTGATCATGTGCGCGCCCGCGTGCACCAGTTGCGCGGCGCTGCGCATGGCCTGCTCCTTCGACTCGTGGTACGCGCCGAAGGGCAGATCGCCCAGCAGCCAGGCCGTGCCCTGTACGCGGCGCAGGCCGCGCGCCACGCTCTCGACGTGGTAGGCCATGGTCTCCAGGGTCACGCCCGCGGTGCTGGCCAGGCCCTGGCACACCATGCCGAGCGAGTCGCCCACCAGGATGCATTCGACGCCGGCCGCGTCGGCCACCGCCGCGAAGGTGGCGTCGTAGGCGGTCAGCATGGTGATCTTTTCGCCGCGTTCGCGCAGCTCGTTCAGGCGCGGCAGGCTGACGGGTTTGCGAGCGGGCAGGGGAGAGGCCGCCGGCAGCGTGCCGTAAGGTGTGGCGGGGGTGGGGTTGCTCATGTCGTGGTCCGGCGCGGGCCGGGCGGTGAACGAGAATGCGGGGGACTATAGTGCATTGCACCATGCAGGTGCGCCCCCCGGCCGACGGCCTTTTCCCCACGATGAAACACCTCAGCGAATACACCTCCGCCGACATCGCCGCGCTGGCCGCGCAGGACGTCGCGCGGGCCCTGGCCGAAGACGTGGCCACGGGCGATCTCACCGCCGCGCTGGTCGATGCGGCGCGCCCGGCGCGCGCCCGCGTGATCGCGCGCGAGAGCGCCGTGCTCTGCGGCGCGCCCTGGGTGGAAGCCGCCGTGCGCGCGCTCGACCCGCAGGCGGTGATCACCTGGCACGTGGCCGAGGGCGCGCGTTGCGAACCGGACCAGACCGTGCTCACCATCGAAGGTCGGGCGCAACCGCTGCTGACGGCCGAGCGCACGGCGCTCAACTTCCTGCAACTGCTCTCGGCCGTGGCCACGCAGACGGCGGCCTACGTGGCCGCCGTGGCCGGCACGCGCGCGGCCATCGTGGACACGCGCAAGACCCTGCCGGGCCTGCGCCTGGCGCAGAAGCACGCGGTCACGGTGGGCGGTGGCGTGAACCACCGCATCGGCCTGTTCGACGCGGTGCTGATCAAGGAGAACCACATCGCCGCCGCGGGCGGCGTGGCCCAGGTGCTGCAGCGCGTGCGCGACACCGCGCCGGCCGCGCGCTTCGTCGAGATCGAGGTGGAGACGCTGGAGCAGCTCGACGAGGCGCTGAGCCATGGCGCCACCATGGTCCTGCTCGACAACATGGACCTGCCCACGCTGCGCGAAGCGGTGCGCCGCAACGCGGGCCGCGCCATCCTCGAAATCTCGGGCGGCGTGAACCTGTCGACCGTGCGCGCCCTTGCAGAAACGGGCGTGGACCGCATCTCCATTGGTGCCCTGACCAAGGACGTCAAGGCCATCGATTTCTCCATGCGCTTCGAGGCGCTGTGAGGCGACACCATGAGCAACGAAGCCATCATCGACGTCGAGTACGAACAACCCGCCTGCCCGACGCAGCACGCCTGGGCGCGCGTGCCGGTGGAGCCGGGGCCGAAGCAGCGCGCCGAACTCAAGGAACGCATCAAGGCGCTGCTGAAGGAGCGCAACGCGGTCATGGTGTCGCACTACTACGTGCACCCCGACCTGCAGGACCTGGCCATCGAGACCGGCGGCATCGTGAGCGACTCGCTGGAGATGGCGCGCTTCGGGCGCGACCACCCGGCCACCACCCTGGTGGTCTCTGGCGTGCGCTTCATGGGCGAGACGGCGAAGATCCTGAGCCCCGAGAAGACGGTGCTGATGCCCGACCTCGACGCCAACTGCTCGCTCGACCTGGGCTGCCCCATCGATGAGTTCAGCGCCTTCTGCGACGCGCACCCCGACCGCACGGTGGTGGTCTACGCCAACACCAGCGCGGCGGTGAAGGCGCGCTCCGACTGGCTGGTCACCAGCAGTTGCGCGCTCGACATCGTGCGCGCGCTGAAAGACAAGGGCCACAAGATCCTGTGGGCGCCCGACAAGCACCTGGGCGGCTACATCCAGCGCGAGACCGGCGCCGACATGCTGATGTGGAACGGCTCGTGCATCGTGCACGACGAGTTCAAGGCCTTCGAGCTGGAGGCGCTGAAGAAGGAGCACCCCCGGGCCAAGGTGCTGGTGCACCCCGAGAGCCCGGCCGACGTGGTGGCCCTGGCCGACGCGGTGGGCTCGACCTCGGCCATCCTGAAGGCCGCGAAAGAGTTCGATGCGAGCGAGTTCATCGTGGCCACCGACAAGGGCATGATGCACATGCTGCGCCAGCAGAACCCGGGCAAGGTGTTCATCGAAGCGCCCACGGCCGGCAACAGCGCCACCTGCAAGAGCTGCGCGCACTGCCCCTGGATGGCCATGAACGGCCTGGCCGGCGTGGCCCAGGTGCTGGAGAAGGGCCTCAACCAGATCCACGTCGACCCGGCGCTGATCCCGCGCGCGCGCCAGCCGATCGACCGCATGCTGGCCTTCACGGCCGCGCACAAGGCCGGTCAGGACGCCGGCGCGCTGGTGCCGAACATCGGCGCGGCCTGAGCGTCGCGCGCCCGCCCGACGGCGCATAGCCCCGCCATGCGCAGCACGGAGGGCCGTTCAGTGAGCGAAGCCCGCGTTCACGCCCGCCTTGCCTTCGCGGCGAGCGGCCTGGCGTGCCATGGGGCTTTGCGGCTCGACTTCGGCGCGCCGCGCGCCGTGCTCAGGGCCGATGCGCTGTCCGAGGTCCGGCCGGTGATCGAGGCCGCCGAGGCGGCCGCCCGCCAAGGCGCCTGGGTGGTGGGCTGGCTGGCCTACGAGGCGGCCGGCGCTTTCGACGCCGCCCTGCCCACGCACGCGCCCGAGGGGCCCCTGGCCTGGTTGGGCGTGCACGACGCGCCGCTGGCGCAGGACACGGCGCCGCAGGCCCGGCCGAGCGCCGTGCGCGCGAGCTGGCGCGACACGCCGTGCGCCCGCCCGGACTTCGACGCGGCGCTGGCCGCCCTGCTGCAGGCCATTCAGGCCGGCGAGGTCTACCAGGTCAACCACACCGCTCGCTGGCGGGGCGAGTTGGACCAGGGCGGCGCGCTGGACCTCTTCGAACGTCTGCGACGCGAGCAGCCCGCCGACTACGCGGCCTACGTCGACGGCGGCGGGCAGCAGGTCTTGAGCCTGTCGCCCGAGCTGTTCTTCGATTGGGACGGCGAGGCGGTGCTCACGCGGCCCATGAAAGGCACCGCGCCGCGCGGCCTGAACGCGCGCGAGGACGCGGCGCAGGCCGCGCGCCTGGCCGCGTGCCCCAAGGAACGGGCCGAGAACGTGATGGTCGTCGACCTGCTGCGCAACGACATGTCGCGCATCGCGCGGCCGGGCTCGGTGCGGGTGCCATCCCTGTTCGACGTGCGGCCCCTGCCCACGGTGTGGCAGATGACGTCCGACGTTTGCGCACGCACCCGTGAAGGCACGCGGCTGCTGGACGTTCTGCGCGCGCTGTTCCCCTGCGGCTCGGTCACCGGCGCGCCCAAGCGCCAGGCCATGCGACGCATCGTGCGGCACGAGGCGGGCGCGCGCGGCGTGTACTGCGGCGCCGTGGGCGTGCTGCGGCCCGGTGGCGGCGCTACGTTCAACGTCGGCATCCGCACGGTCGTCGTGCGCGAACGCGCCTTGACCCTGGGCGTGGGCAGCGGTGTCACGGCGGGTTCGCGCGCGGGCGCCGAGTGGCGCGAATGGCAGCACAAGGGCGCGTTCGTGGCCCGCGCGGCCGAGCCGTTCGAGCTGCTGGAAACCCTGTTGCTCGAGGACGGCCATTGGCGGCATGAGCCACGCCACTGCGAACGCATGGCGAATGCGGCGCGCCACTTCGGCTTCGCCTGGACGCCCCAGGCCTGGTCGCAGGCTTTGCGAGCGGTGCGCGAAGCGCACCCGGCCGGCCCCTGGCGCGTGCGGGTGCTCAGCACCCGCGAAGGCCGCGTGCAGGCCACGGCCTACGCCATGGTCGCCACGCCTCTGCCGCTGCGCCTGGTGCTGGCCGAGCGCCCCTTCGCGGCAGCTCACTCGCCCTTCGTGCGCCACAAGACCACGCGCCGCGCGCACTACGAAGCGGCCGAACGCTCGGCGCCCGGCCTGTTCGACACCCTGCTGTGGAACGACGATGGCGAATTGACCGAATGCACGCGCGGCAACATTGCCCTGCGGTTCGATGAGGGATGGGTCACGCCCGCGCTGGACTGTGGCTTGCTGCCGGGCATCGGCCGGCAGGTGGCGCTGGACGAGGGGCTATTGCGCGAAGCGGTGGTGCCGCTGTCGGCGCTGGCGCTGGTGCGCGAATGGGCCTTCCTCAACAGCCTGCGCGGCTGGCTGCCTGCGGTGCTGCAACGCGGGGCCTGAGCCAGGCCGGTTGAAGACATCCTTGAGAGTTCCTTGAGACGGCTCGCGCCGCCCGAGGCTGCGCAGGCGTTACCCAGTGCTGCGGCGGCGCATGGGGCGTGGCCTTGTGCGATGGCGCGGAGTGGTTTCGGCGCACGCGCGCGATCCAGATCCATTCAAGGAGACGCCATTCATGGGCGACGGGCACGACGGCCTCGCAGCCGAATCACCGCTGCACACCGCGCTACGGCAGCACCTGTCGCGCCCCGGCGCCACCAACCTCGGCTTCCTGCAGGTGCTGACCGAGTTGTGCGAGACCACCGGCTGGGCGCCACCGGACGTGTCCGCCCTCGGGCCCTTCGATCCGGTGTCGTTCGAGGCGGCCATCGCGGGGGTCGACATGTGCGTGTCCTGCGCACCGGGGCGCGATGGCGGCGTGTACCTGGCCTGCGTGTTCGGGCCACTGCCCGAGCGGGCCGCCTTGCAGGCCGCGACGCGCCTGCTGGAACTCAACCTGTTCCTCCATACCCATGGTCGCTCGGCCTTCTGCATCGATTCGCAGTCGGGGGACGTGGTCTGCGGGTGCCGCTTCGATGAGGGCAGCTTGTCCGCCGCCTCGCTGTTCGACGGCATGCGCCTGATGAGCGAGCAGGCCCTGCTGTGGCGCGAAGGGTGGTTTCTGGACCCTGCCCCAGGCCCAGCCCGCGATCCGCTGGCGCGCTCGGTGTACGCCTGAGCGCGCGGGAGCCCGCCATGAATCTGTCCTCGCGTGGCAGGCACAGCGCTTCCTCGTCGGGAAAAGCCTCGTTGACCAGCAGTTGGCGGGAAGCCGATCTGTCCGCCTCGGCCAGCTTCAGCGGCCAGTCCCCGCGGCCCCCGACGGCCGGGCGGGGCGCCGCGTCCCGCGCAGGGCCAAAAGACTCCCTCCTGCAGGCGTCGATCAGGAGCCACAACCTGATGGCCGTCGCCACCGCGCTCGGGCGCCAGGCGATGGTGGTCGGGCCCGATGGCATGCCGGTGTTCGACGACAAGCAGGTCCTGGGCTTGTGGTCGGTGCTCGAGAAGCGGTCCCACCTTGGCTACGCCGAGATCGTGGAGTCGCTCATCGACCTGGCGCGGCAGTGCCTGATTCACGATTGCACGCCCCGCGAACTGGCCAAGCGCCTCAGGCACGCGCCGGTGAACGCGGTGGTGTCCTTGCATGAACCGAACGAGGCCGACGTCACTGGCCAGGTGCGATGGGTCCTTCTCCTGGGCAGGCTGACGCTGGACAAGGTCATGGCGAGTCTGCCGCTGGCCCGTGCCGGCGGTGTGCCCCATCGCCAGCTGCGCGAGAAGCAGGCCCTGGTCGACCAACAGGCCGCCCGCCTCGTGGCCCTGGAGATGTGGTGTGAGATGGCGCGGGGCGAAGCGCGCTTCCCACAGGACGCGGACGCGGTCGACATCCTCGTCGATGGGGCGGTGCGCCATGCGAAGGGCGACGTCGGCGGGATGCTGGCCGCGTTCAGGGAACTCGTCCTGCTCTGCGAGGACCTGGGGCCGCAGGACCTGCTGGAGGACGCCAGGGCGGTCCTCCAGGAGGTCGAGGAGACGCTGGAGCGGGACGGGGCCGTGTTCGCGCAGTCCCTCGAACCCGGCGCACCCGCCCCCGCCGTCTCCATCGCCGATCGGATCGAGGCGCTGCTGAAGCGGCAGCCCGTACGGCCGCTCAGCTACTGGACGTACTGCTGCGAGCACTGGATGCAGGCCAGGCAGGGCGCGCTCGAAGACCAGCGGCGAAGGCTTCAGAGCACCCGGGATCACCTGATGAGCCAGCCCTGCAAACAGCCCCCATCCCGGCGCGTGGTCGGGCGAACCCGACAGGTGCTCGAGGTGGCGCACACCGTGAAGGAGCTGTCCGGGTACGTCTCCCGGTGCGACCACGGGGCCGAGGCCGAGCGGCTGCTGTTCCAGCTCAGGGCGTTGCTGGTGGACATGCGCACCAGCGAAAAGGCGGACAAGCGATGGGGCGGCGTGGCGCGCCAATGGATGCGCAGCCTGGTGGACAAGACCTGCCTGCCCAGGGGCCGGCACTGCCATGCCAAGGCCATGGGGCGCATCTGGATCTCCCTGGGGCAGCACCTGGCGCTGCTGGACGAGCTGGTCGATGCGCTGGTGGCCAGCGAGGCGGCGCGGCTGGAGGCGGCGTTGGCGGAGGTGCTCGCCGAACGCCAGGCCCTCGCGTCGACGACCGGTCCGCTGCACGCACTGCGCGTTGCCCTGCTCGTGCGCGTGTGGGAGGCCTCGCTGCCGCCGACCACCGTGCCCTATGCGTCGGACACACGCGGCTTCTGGGGGACGGTCACCTATTCGGCGCTTCGGGACGGCGTGTGCACCTACGTCTCGCGCCTGGTCATGGACAGCATCGCCACGGCCATCCGGGACCTCGCCTGCGAGAGCGACAGCCTCCCCGACGAACTCGTCGACTGGCTGGCCTTCGCGTTCGGCGGTGGCTTGACGATCTATTCCCTGTACCGGATGCACGCCATCCGCCGGGTGCCCGAGATCGAGCACAGGCAATCGACCTTCGCCGACGTGCTGAAGTGGTCGTCGGGCCTGCTCGTGGCGGCGCAGGCCGTGGGCGGGGTGGGCGTCACGGTCGCCCATGGGGTGATGGGCGCCAGCGGTGTGTCCGCCGTGGCCTATCGCTTGTGGAGCGCGGCCGTGTGGTCCAGCGCCGTCATCGAAACCTCGCGATGGCTGCGCCAGGCCCTGCAAAGCCCGCTCAGCTTGCAGGCGCCGGGCATTCCCGGTCTCGGCCCGCGCATCAAGACCATCGAGCTGCTGCGCCTGGACGGCCAGATGATGCCGCCGGAGCACGCGATCGAGTTCCACTCGATCCGGGACGGCGGCTACACGGTCGCGACGACGCTCTTGAGCGGCTCCCTGGGGCAGGTGGACCTGAACACCCTGGCGTTCGGCCTGTCACGCATCGCCCTGGCCGCCGGCGAGGCCGCGGACGCGGCATGGGCCGACATCGCCAAGCTCATCTTCGCGGCCCGCCACCCCGAGGAATACCGCGTGGTGGTGACGGACATGAGCCCGAAATCGTGGAGGGACACCCTCGCGCACATCGACACCCAGGCCGCGGCCCGCTCCGCGTTCGGTGGCTGGGTGAACGGGTGGGCCAACTTCACGGCGATGATGTACGAGCTGTACGTGGCGTCCCACACCGATGCCATGCGCGTGCTGGCCTTCATCAGCGGCTTCGTGCTCGGCGCAACGACGGCTCCGCGCGGCCGGGTGGCCAAGGACTACATGAACGCCTACGAAGGCTATGTGGTGACGACGGGCCTGATGCCCTGGCTGTACGGCGCCGTGGTGTCCGGCATACCGCCGCTCAAACGCCAGTACGACGCGCACGAGCGGCGGAAGATCGAGCGGCGTTGCCTGGCCCTGGACCAGACGATCGGCCGGGCCGCGTACCAGACGGCGGAGCGGTTCCGCCAGTGGGTGGAGGCGCTGGCGAAGGCCCTCGCCTCGGTGCCGGCCGATGCGCGGCCCGACTTCAACGCCGTGCTGCACCAGCAGTGGAGGGACGACGCCAATCCGCTGGCGCATCTGGACGAACCCGACGACGTGAGAGACCTGCTGCACGCGTGGCGCAAGGAGGTGAAAGGCGATTCCCGGCAAGCGGCGCATCGCCTGACGATTGGCGAGTTGCTGAAGACGGTGCCAGCCTCGCCGGTCATCGGCGACGCCGACATGCAGGCGCCGCAGGGGCTGGTGTAGCGGCCCGCGGCGCAGGCCGTGGTCTCAGCGCGCCGGCGGCACCAGGATCGTGGGCTTCGCTTCGGGCAGCATGTCGGGGTAGTCCCGGCTGAAATGCAGGCCGCGGCTTTCGCGGCGCAGCATCGCCGACATCACGATCAGGTCGGCCACCTGCACCAGGTTGCGCAGCTCCAGCAGGTCGCGCGTGACGTGAAAGCGCGCGTAGAACTCGTGGATCTCGCGCTGCAGCAGGGTGATGCGGTGCGCCGCGCGCTCCAGGCGCTTGTCGGTGCGCACGATGCCCACGTAGTCCCACATGAAGCGGCGCAGCTCGTCCCAGTTGTGCGAGATCACGACCATCTCGTCGGCGTCGGTCACGCGGCTGTCGTCCCACAGCGGCAGCGCGGGCGGCTCATGCGCCTCGTGCGCGCGGATGGCGCCCGCCGCGGCCTGCGCGAACACCATGCACTCCACCAGCGAGTTGCTGGCCAGCCGGTTGGCGCCGTGCAGGCCGGTGCAGGTGGTCTCGCCCACCGCGTACAGGCCGGCGATCTCGGTGTGCCCCTGCAGGTCGGTGACCACGCCGCCGCAGGTGTAGTGCGCGGCCGGCACCACCGGGATGGGCTCCCTGGTGATGTCGATGCCCAGTTCGGCGCAGCGCGCCAGGATGTTGGGGAAGTGCTCGCGCAGGAACTCGGGGCTCTGGTGCGAGATGTCCAGGTGCACACAGTCCAGGCCGTGCTTCTTCATCTCGAAGTCGATCGCGCGCGCCACCACGTCGCGCGGCGCCAGTTCGGCGCGCGGGTCGTGGTCGGGCATGAAGCGGTGGCCGCCCAGGCCGTCGCCCAGGTGCGGCGGCAGCTTGAGCAGGCCGCCTTCGCCGCGCACGGCCTCGGTGATGAGGAAGCTCTTGGCGTGCGGGTGGTACAGGCAGGTGGGATGGAACTGGATGAACTCCATGTTCGCCACCTGGCAGCCCGCGCGCCAGGCGGCGGCGATGCCATCGCCCGTGGCGGTGTCGGGGTTGGTGGTGTACAGGTACACCTTGCCCGCGCCGCCGGTGGCCAGCACGGTGTGGCGGGCCGAGAAGGTGACCACCTCGTCGCGCACGGTGTCGAGCACGTAGGCGCCGAAGCAGCGGCGTTCGCCCCCCTGGCCGCTGAGGTGGCGCTCGGTGATCAGGTCCACCAGCATGTGGTGCTCGAACACCTGGATGCTGGGCGTGGCCTTCACGCGCTCCACCAGCGTGGCCTGCACGGCGGCACCGGTGGCGTCGGCCGCGTGCACGATGCGCCGGTGGCTGTGTCCGCCCTCGCGCGTGAGGTGCAGTTCGCCGTCGGCGGTGGAGAAAGGCACGCCCAGCTCGCGCAGCCAGGCGATGGCGGCGGGTGCGTTCTCCACCGTGAACTCGGTGGCCTCGCGGTCGCTCAGGCCGGCACCCGCCACCAGCGTGTCCTCCACGTGCGAGGCGTAGCTGTCGCCCTCGGCCAGCACGGCGGCGATGCCGCCCTGCGCCCAGTTGCTGGAGCCATCGAGCAGGGCGCGCTTGGTGATCACGGCCACGCGGTGCGTGGCGCTCAGGTGCAGGGCGGTGGACAACCCCGCCAAGCCGCTGCCGATGACCAGGACGTCAAAGTGTTGGGTCATGTTCTGTTGAAGGACGGAACACGAGCCGCCGCCGGGCCGCCCCAAGGCGGCTCAGCCCCCTTGGGGGGCAGCGACCCGCGCAGCGGCGGAGCGTGGGGGTTCATGTTGCTGGGGTGTAGGCCAGGCGCACGTAGATGGGCGCGAAGGCCTCGGCCTGGGTGAGCTCGATCAGGGTTTCCTTGGCGAGCTCGAGCATGGCGATGAAGGTCACCACCACCACCGGCACGCCCTTGCTGGTGTCGAACAGGTCGCCGAATTCGACGAACTGGCGGCCCTGCAGGTGGCGCAGCACGATGCTCATGTGCTCGCGCACGGAGAGCTCCTCGCGGCTGATCTTGTGGTGCTGCACCAGCTTGGCGCGCTTGAGGATGTCGCGCCAGGCGCTTTGCAGATCGATCATCTCCACGTCGGGGAAGCGCGGCTGCAGCGCCTGCTCGACGTAGATCTGGGCGCGCAGGAAGTCGCGGCCGTACTGGGGCACCTCGGACAGGCGCTGCGCGGCCAGCTTCATCTGCTCGTATTCGAGCAGGCGGCGCACGAGTTCGGCGCGCGGGTCCTCGGCCTCCTCGCCTTCGGCCGTCTTCTTGGGCGGCAGCAGCATGCGCGACTTGATCTCGATCAGCATCGCGGCCATCAGCAGGTACTCGGCGGCGAGTTCGAGGTTGCTGGCGCGGATTTCCTCGACGTACTCGAGGTACTGGCGCGTGACCCCGGCCATGGGGATGTCGAGGATGTTGAAGTTCTGCTTGCGGATGAGGTAGAGCAGCAGGTCCAGCGGGCCCTCGAAGGCCTCGAGGAAGACGCGCAGCGCGTCGGGCGGGATGTACAGGTCCTGCGGCAGCTTGAACAGCGGCTCGCCGTAGAGCCGCGCCAGCGCGACGTTGTCGATGACCGTGGGCAGCACCTCGTCAAGGCCCTGCGGGGCCTCGTCGAGGGACGGCGTCGGTTCGGTCATGCCCTCGGGCTCACTGGAAATCGGAGTTCGTCTGGTAGACGTAGGGCTTCTGCGGCACGCGGGCCTGGCGGGCCTCGGCCGCGAACTCGCGGTCGATGGTCTTGTCCCAGAGCAGGTTGCGGCCCTCGCGCTGGCGCTCTTCCATCCCGGGCTTGGCGGCCTTGAGCTGCTCGATGAACTCGGTGGTGTCGGATTGGTAGTCGGGGCGGCGGAAGAAGGACATGGCGGCGGAGGTGTCCGGGTCGGGAAAACCGGCGATTTTACCGGTCGGCCCCGGCGGCCGGCGCCAGCCGGGCCGCAAAGCCCGAGCGCGCCATCAACGAGGCCGGCTGCGGCTGCAGGCCCGTGATCTCCAGCCGCCCGCCGCGCCGCTGCACGGCCTTGTGCAACTGCTCCAGCGCGTCCAGCCCGGTGGTGTCCAGGGAGACCAGCAGGTGCGCGTCCAGCAGCAGGTGCAGCGGGCCGGGCGCCGCCTCCACCTCCGCCACCAGGGGGTCGATCTTGGTGACCGCACCGAAGAACAGGGAGCCGTAGAGCCGCCACTTCTGCTGCGTGTCGCCGCGTTGCACCGGTTCGGCGCGGAAGATCTCGCTTTGCCGGCGCACGAACAGCACCACGGCCAGCACCAGGCCCAGCTCCACCGCCACCGTCAGGTCGAAGACGATGGTCAGCAGGAAGGTGGACAGCAGCATCAGCCGGTAGTGGTTGCTGAAGTGTTTCAGTCGGGCGAACTCCCGCCATTCGCCCATGTTCCAGGCGACGAAGAGCAGCACCCCGGCCAGCACCGCCAGCGGGATGTGAAAGGCCAGCGGTGCCGCCACCAGCACCACCACCGCCAGCGTGGCCGAATGCACCACGCCCGCGATCGGCGAGACCGCGCCTGCGCGGATGTTGGTGACGGTGCGCGCGATGGTGCCGGTGACCGGCATGCCGCCGAAGAAGGGCACCACGGCGTTGGCCACGCCCTGGGCCATGAGTTCCTGGTTCGGGTCGTGTTTGCGCGCGTCGCCCAACTGGTCGGCCACGCGCGCGCACAGCAGCGACTCCACCGCACCGAGCAGGGCGATGGTGAGCGTGGGCGTGACGAGCAGGCGCACGGTTTCCCAGGAGAAGTCGGGCAGGTCGAAGGCCGGCGGGCCTTGCGGAATGCCGCCGAAGCGCGTGCCGATGGTTTCCACCGGCAGTTGCAGCGCCCAGGCCAGCAGCGACAGCGAGACCAGCGCCACCACCGGCCCGGGCACGCGCGAGGTGGCCCTCAGGGCACCGGGCACGTCCAGGTTGTCGAGGCGGCGGCGGAAGCGCGAATCGGTGGCCCACAGGCGCGGCCAGATGAACAGGCCGAGCACGCACAGCGCGCCCAGCAGCAGCGCCCAGGGGTTGAGGCTGCCGATGTGCCCGCCCAGCGCCGCCATCTGGCCGAAGAAGTTGGCCGGCAGATGAGGCACCTGCAGGCCCAGCAGGTCGCGCAGCTGCGACAGCGCGATCAGCACCGCGATGCCGTTGGTGAAACCGATGACCACGCTGACCGGCACATAGCGCACCAGCGCCCCCAGGCGAAACAGGCCCAGCAGGAACAGCAGCACGCCTGCGCTGGCGGTCGAAATCAGCAGGTTGGCCACGCCGTAGCGCTCGACGATGCCGTAGACGATGACGATGAAGGCGCCCGCCGGACCCGCGATCTGCACCGAGGTGCCGCCCAGCAGCGACACCAGCAGGCCGCCGATGATGGCCGTCCACAGCCCCGCCTGGGGCGGCAGGCCGCTCGCGATGGCGAAGGCCATGGCCAGCGGCAGCGCCACGATGCCCACCGTGACACCGGCGCCGAGGTCGCGCGCGAAGCGCCCGCCGTCGTAGCCCCGGAGGTCCGCCAGCAGGCGCGGGCGGAACGGGGCAAGGGGCGGCAGGCCGGGCATGGGCGGCATGTTACCGATCGCTACCCGCGAGGCAAGGCCGCGGCCTACACTGCCGGTCAACTTTGGAGAGCCCTCGCATGACCGCACCGAACACCCGCAGCGCCTGGTGGCGCCTGGGCCGCCTCATCACCGGCGTGCTCGCCGCCGTCGGCTTCGTGGGTGCCTGCGACCTGCAGAACATCGCCGAGCTGGAGCCGGGCGTGTCCACCGAGGCCGACGTGCGCGAGAAGTTCGGCCAGCCCGAGGCCGTGTGGGACGGCGAAGAGGGCGCCCAGATCTACGAATACAACCGCCAGCCCGAAGGCGTGGTCAATTACATGATCACCATCGGCCCCGACGGCGTGCTGGTGAAGGTGTCGCAGGTGCTCACCGAAGAGAACTTCGCCAGGGTGCAGCCCGGCATGCCGCTGGAGCAGGTGCGCCGCCTGCTGGGCAAGCCGCGCAAGGTGCAGACCTTTCCCTTGAAGGGCGAGACGCACCAGGACTGGCGTTTCCAGCCCAAGGGCCAGACCGAGCCGATGATCTTCAGCGTGGCCTTCGACAAAGACCTGCGGGTGATCAAGTCCGGGTCGATGCCCGACCCGGATCTGCAGAAGAACTGAGCGATCCGCCGCCGGGCCGCCGCCAGGCGGAGCCTGGGGGCTTGACGCTTCAGCGCACGCGCATGCCCGGCTGCGCGCCGGGCGAGGGCTCCAGCACGAAGATGCCGGGCTGGGCCTTCTCGTCGGCGTGGCTCGCGGCCAGCACCATGCCCTCGCTCACGCCGAACTTCATCTTGCGCGGCGCCAGGTTGGCCACCAGCACGGTGAGCTTGCCCTTCAACTGCTCGGGCTGGTAGGCGCTGGCGATGCCGCTGAACACATTGCGGGTCTTGCCTTCACCCACGTCGAGCGTGAGGCGCAGCAGCTTGGTGGAGCCCTCCACGCGCTCGCAGTCCACGATCTTCGCGATGCGCAGGTCGACCTTGGCGAAGTCGTCGATGGTGATGGTGTCGGCCAGGGCCTCGCCGCCCGGCAGGGGCGCGGCCTCCACTGGCGCGGGGGGCATCTCGAACAAGGCGTCCAGTTGCTTGGGGTCCACGCGCTGCATCAGGTGCTGGTAGGCCTGGATGGCGTGGCCGGCGCCGAGCAGGCGGCCGGCGTCGGCCCATTGCAGCGGTGGCACCTGCAGGAAGCCTTCGACCTGCGCGGCCAGCGCGGGCAGCACGGGCTTGAGGTACAGCGTGAGCAGGCGGAAGGCTTCGATACAGGTGCTGCACACGTCGTGCAGGCGTGCGTCCTGGCCCTCCTGTTTGGCCAGTTCCCAGGGCTTGTTCTGATCGACGTAGGCGTTGACCTGGTCGGCCAGGGCCATCACCTCGCGCATCGCCTTGCCGTACTCGCGCGTGTCGAGCAGCGTGGCAATGGCGGGGGCCTTGGCCTGCAGCGCCTGCAGCAGCGCTGCGCCGTCGGCCGAGGCGGTGCCGAGCTGGCCCCCGAAGCGCTTGGCGATGAAGCCGGCCGCGCGGCTGGCGATGTTGATGAACTTGCCGATCAGGTCGCTGTTGACGCGCAGCTGGAAGTCGTCCTGGTTGAAGTCCAGGTCTTCGTTGCGCGGTGTGAGCTTGGCCGCCAGGTAGTAGCGCAGCCATTCGGGGTTCATGCCCAGGCTCAGGTACTTCAGCGGGTCCAGGCCGGTGCCGCGGCTCTTGCTCATCTTCTCGCCGTTGTTCACGGTGAGGAAGCCGTGCACGAACACCGCGTTGGGCGTCTTGCGGCCGCTGAAATGCAGCATGGCCGGCCAGAACAGCGTGTGGAAGGTGATGATGTCCTTGCCGATGAAGTGGACCTGCTCGGTGGACGGGTCGGCCATGAAGGCGTCGAAGTCGATGCCCTGCTTGCCCAGCCAGTTCTTGAGCGAGGCCAGGTAGCCCACCGGGGCGTCGAGCCAGACGTAGAAGTACTTGCCCGGCGCGTCGGGGATCTCGATGCCGAAGTAGGGCGCGTCGCGCGAGATGTCCCAGTCGCCCAGCTTGGTCTGGCCGTTCTGATCGGGCGCGATCCACTCGCTGATCTTGTTGAGCACCTCGGGCTGCACGGCGCCGCTGTTCGTCCACTGCTTGAGGAAGTCCAGGCAGCGCGGGTCGGACAGCTTGAAGAAGAAGTGATCGGAGTGCTTCAGCAGCGGCTTGGCACCCGACAGCGCGGAGTAGGGGTTGATGAGGTCCGTGGGGCTGTAGACCTTGCCACAGACCTCGCAGTTGTCGCCGTACTGGTCCTTGGCGTGGCAGTTGGGGCACTCGCCCTTGATGAAGCGGTCGGGCAGGAACATGTTCTTCTCGGGGTCGAAGAACTGCTCGATGGTGCGGGTTTCGATCAGGCCGGCGGCCTTGAGGTCCTTGTAGATGGCCTGGGCGAGTTCGTGGTTCTCGGGCGCGTCGGTGCTGTGCCAGTTGTCGAAGCCGATGTGAAAGCCGTCGAGGTAGGGCTTGCGGCCGGCGGCGATGTCGGCCACGAACTGCTGCGGCGTCTTGCCCGCCTTGTCGGCCGCGATCATGATCGGCGCGCCGTGCGCGTCGTCGGCGCAGACGAAATGCACCGTGTGCCCCTGCATGCGCTGGAAGCGCACCCAGATGTCGGCCTGGATGTATTCCATGATGTGGCCGATGTGGAAGTGGCCGTTGGCGTAGGGCAGGGCGGTGGTGACGAAGAGTCGGCGCGGGCTCATGGCGGGCTTTCTTTGGGGAACCCGGGATTTTATGGGTCCGTGTGTATGGGGTATCGCTTTCGCGGCGGAGACCCTTGCGGCTTTCGCTCGTTGCACCTCGCGAAGCTCGCGGCCACTGGGTGCGTCCGCGAGCAACAGACCCGTTGGCGCACGAACCGACCGGCGCAGCCGGAGAAGACCACACAGCCCCCCGGACAAGAACCCCGACGCCGCCGATGGGAATGCGCCCCGCGAAGCCCGGCGTTAGACTTGCCGCCGCCACAGAGCCAGCCGCCCGTGTCCGTTTCCTGGCGCGCGGCCACCCCCACATCCCCTGGAGCCATTCCCCCATGCCCGTCGACCAACAGGCGCTGATGCAGGCGCTGCAAGCCGTGCAAGACCCGAACACCGGGCGCGACTTCGTTTCCACCAAAGCCCTGAAGAACCTGCAGGTGCAGGACGGGGACGTGTCCTTCGAGGTCGAGTTGGGTTATCCCGCCAAGAGCCAGATGCCCGCCCTGCGCAAGGCCCTGGTGGCGGCGGCGCGCTCGGTGGCGGGCGTGGAGAACGTGTCGGTGAACCTGCAGACCAAGGTCATCGCGCACGCCGCGCAGCGCGGCGTGGCGCTCATGCCCAACGTCAAGAACATCATCGCCGTGGCCTCGGGCAAGGGCGGCGTGGGCAAGAGCACCACGGCCGTGAACCTGGCGCTGGCGCTGGCGGCCGAGGGCGCCACGGTGGGCGTGCTCGACGCCGACATCTACGGCCCCAGCCAGCCCATGATGCTGGGCATCGAGGGACGGCCCGAGAGCATCGACGGCACCACCATGGAGCCGCTGGAGAACTACGGCGTTCAGGTCATCTCCATCGGTTTCCTCATCGACCGCGACGAGGCCATGATCTGGCGCGGCCCCATGGCCACGCAGGCGCTGGAGCAGTTGCTGCGCCAGACCAACTGGAAGGACCTCGACTACCTCATCGTCGACATGCCGCCCGGCACCGGCGACATCCAGCTCACGCTCTCGCAACGCGTGCCCATCACCGGCGCGGTCATCGTCACCACGCCGCAGGACATCGCCCTGCTCGACGCGCGCAAGGGCATCAAGATGTTCGAGAAGGTGGGCGTGCCCATCCTGGGCATCGTCGAGAACATGGCCGTTCACGTGTGCGAGAAGTGCGGCCACGTGGAGCACATCTTCGGTGCCGACGGCGGCAAGAACATGGCGGCCGAGTACGGCATGGACTACCTGGGCGCGCTGCCGCTGAACATCCGCATCCGCGAGCAGGCCGACGGCGGGCGGCCCACCGTGGTGGCCGATCCCGAGGGCGAGATCGCCGGCCTGTACAAGTCGGTGGCGCGCCAGGTGGCGATCAAGATCGCCGCCAAGGCCAAGGACTTCTCCTCGAAGTTTCCGAGCATCAAGATCTCCAGCGACACCTGAGCGCGTCTTGACGCGCCCGTCATGGGACGGCGCGGCGAATACCGCCTGGGTGGTATGGCCCCGGGCGCGGGCTTGCGGTGTCATCGGCGCTTCCAGAGGAGGCCACGATGAAGGCAGTACCCGCCCACCGCATCCAGCGCATGTCGCGCACCGACCTGGCGCTGGCCCTGCAGTGGGCCACGCGCGAGGGCTGGAACCCCGGCCTGCACGACACCGACCTGTTCCACGCCATCGACCCGCGCGGCCACTTCATGGCCTGGATCGGTGAGCAGCCCGTGGCCTGCATCAGCGGCCTGCGCCACGGGGTGGGCTACGGCTTCATCGGCCTCTACATCGTGGAGCCCCGCTTTCGGGGCAAGGGCCTGGGGCTGGCGGTGTGGAACGCGGCGCTGGAGTACCTGAAGGGCTGTGTGGTGGGGCTGGACGGTGTGCCCGAGCAGCAGGACAACTACGTGCGCAGCGGTTTCGACCTCGCCTGGCGCAACCGGCGCTACAGCGGCCTGGGCCTGGGCCCGCGCCCGCCGCACCCGCGCATCGTGCGCCTGGCTGGCATGCCGTTCGACAGCCTGGCCGCCTACGACCGGCGCTTCCATCCCGAGCCGCGCCCGGCCTTCCTGCAGGGCTGGATCCGACAGCGCCGGGGCACGGCGCTGGGCTGGCTGCAGGATGGCGAACTGCGCGGCTACGGCGTGCGGCGCGCCTGTGTGCAGGGCCACAAGATCGGCCCGCTGTGCGCCGATTCCCCGGCGATCGCCGAGGGCCTGTTGGAGGCCCTGTGCGCGGGCGTGGGGCCGCAGGAAACCGTGCACCTGGACGTGCCCGAACCCAACCGCGAGGCGCAGGCGCTGGCCGAGCGGCACGGCTTCGTGCCGGGCTTTCCCACGGCGCGCATGTACCGCGGGCCCCGGCCGCACGTCGATCTGGCGCGGCAGTACGCGCTGACGGCGCTTGAAATAGGCTGATCGCTCAGTCCGCCGCCTTCTCCCGCTCGCGCAGCCGAAAGCGCTGGATCTTGCCGGTCGCGGTCTTGGGCAGTTCGTCCAGGAATTCGATGAAGCGCGGGTACTTGTAGGGCGCCAGGCGTTCCTTCACGAAGGCCTGCAGGTCGGCCGCGCTGGCCTGCTGCCCCGGCTTGAGCACCACGTAGGCCTTGGTCTTGGTCAGGCCGTCGCTGTCTTCCTTGCCGATGACGGCGGCCTCCAGCACGGCGGGGTGTTGCACCAGCGTGGCCTCCACCTCGAAGGGGCTCACGTAGATGCCGCTGACCTTGAGCATGTCGTCGTTGCGGCCGGCGTAGGTGTAGGTGCCGTTGGTGTTGCGCAGGTACTTGTCGCCGCTCTTGGTCCAGCCGCCCTGGAAGGTGTCGCGGCTCTTGGCGCGGTTGTTCCAGTACATCAGCGCGGCGCTGGGGCCCTTGATGTAGAGGTCGCCGATGTCGGAGGAGCCGTCGGGGTTCTCGGCCACGGGGCGGCCGTCCTCGCCGCGCAGCTCCACCTCATAGCCCGGCACGGGGCGGCCGGTGCTGCCGTAGTGCACGTCGCCCGGCACGTTGGACAGGAAGATGTGCAGCATCTCGGTGGAGCCGATGCCGTCGATGATCTCGACGCCGAAGTGGCGCGTCCAGCGCTCGCCGATGTCCTGCGGCAAGGCCTCGCCGGCGGAGGAGCACAGGCGCAGGGCCACCGCGCTTTTCGCGGGCAGCTCGGGGCTGGCGAGCATGCCGCCGTAGCCTGTGGGCGCGCCGCAGAAGATGGTGGGGCGGTGCTCGGTCAGACGCTTGAAGCAGGCCTGCGGCGTGGGCCGCTCGGCCATCAGCACCACGGTGGCGCCCACGCTCAGCGGAAAGCTCAGCGCGTTGCCCAGGCCGTAGGCGAAGAAGAGCTTGGCGGCGGAGAAGACCACGTCGTCCTCGCGCATCCTCAGCACGCCCTTGCCATAGAGCTCGGCCGTCCAGTACAGGTTGCCCTGGGTGTGCACCGTGCCCTTGGGCGCGCCGGTGGAGCCGCTGGAGTAGAGCCAGAAGGCGGGTTCCTCGCCGTGCGTGTCGACCGGATCGGCCGGCCGCGCGCGCGCCAGCAGCTCGGCAAAGCCGTGCGCGCCCGCGGGCAGCTTGTCGGCGCGGGAGACGATGAGGTGCTTGACGTCGTGCGTGCGCAGCGCCATCGCTTCTTCCACCACCGGCAGCAGGGCGCCCGAGACGATGGCGGCCTGTGCGCGGCTGTCGCCCAGCATGTAGGCGATGTCGTTGGCCGGTAGCAGGGTGTTCACCGCCACCGGCACCACGCCCGCGTACAGCGCGCCCAGGAAGGCCACCACCCAGTCGCTGCTGTCGTGCGCCAGCAGCAGCACACGTTCCTCGCGGCGCAGGCCCAGGGCCTGCAGCGCGCCGGCGCAGCGGCGCACGGCCTGGTCGAGCTCGCCGTAGCTGAGCCGGCCGCGGTCGTCGATGAGGGCGGTCTTGTCCGCGCGCGCGGCGTTGGCCGCGAGCAGGTGGCGGGCAAAGTTGAAGCGCGCCGGTGGCGCGGCCACGGTGTCGGTGCTCATGGCTTGTCTCCTCGCAATCGTGGGCTCAATACGTCAGGGGCGTGGCGCTGGTGGCCAGCGCGTCCAGCGCGGCGGTGCTCGCCTGCACCGCGCTGCGGCGGTGGTAGAAGCCCAGCGCGCGCAGGCCGCCGAGTTCTTCGCCGCCGCCCGCGCGGCCGGGGCCGCCGTGCAGGGACTGCGGCATCACGTTGCCGTGGCCGGTGTGCAGGCTGGCCACGTCGGGCGAGATGGCGTGCACGCGGCCGTGGCTGTCGGCCAGTTCCAGCGCGGCGCGCGCCACGAAAGCCGGGTCGGCGCTGTAGACCGAGGCCACCAGCGAGCCCTGGCCGCGGCGGATGAGCTCGAAGGCCTGGGCCTCGTTGTCGTAGGGCATGAGCGTGGACACGGGGCCGAAGACCTCCACGTCGTGCAGCACGCGCGCACCCACCGGGTCGCTGGTGCCCAGCAGCACGGGCATGGCGCAGGCGGCCACGGCCGGGTCGGCGTCCACCAGGGCTTGGCTGCGGCCGTCGTACAGGGGCTTGGCCTCGGCCAGCAGTTGCGCCAGGCCTTCGCGCACGCCGTCGAACTGCGCGCGGCTCACCAACGCGCCCATGCGCACGGCTTCGTTGCGCGGGTTGCCCACACTGATCTTGGCCAGCTTGGCGCCGATGGCCTGCGCGGCGGCGTCGTACAGTGCGCGCGGCACGAAGGCGCGGCGGATGGCGGTGCACTTCTGGCCGCTCTTGACGGTCATCTCGCGCACCACCTCGCTCACGAAGAGCGTGAAGGCCTCGCTGTCGGCGGTGGCGTTCGGGTCGAGCAGGGCGCTGTTGAGGCTGTCGGCCTCGATGTTGCAGCGCACCGAGCGCTCGGCGATGGCCCGGTGCCCGCGGATCTGCGCGGCGGTGCCGGCCGAGCCGGTGAAGGACAGCACGTCGAAGGGCTGCAGCGCGTCGAGCAGGCCGGCCGACGAGCCGCAGATGACCGACAGCGCGCCGGCCGGCAGCACGCCGGCCTCCACCACGTCCTGCACCATGCGCTGCGTGAGCCAGGCGGTGGGCGTGCCGGGCTTCACCACCACGGGCACGCCCGACAGCAGCGCGGGCGCGGCCTTCTCCCACAGGCCCCAGCTCGGGAAGTTGAAGGCGTTGATGAACAGCGCCAGGCCGCGCGTGGGCGTGAGGACGTGCTGGCTCTGGAAGGCCGGGTCCTTGCCGAGGCGGATGCGCTCGCCGTCGAGCAGGGCGTGCGCGTCGCCGAGTTTTTCGCCCCACTTGGCGTACTGGCCGATGGTGAAGATGCCGCCGTCGATGTCCACGGCCGAGTCGCGCGTGACGGTGCCCGAGTTGGCGGTGGCGATGGCGTAGTAGTCGTCGCGTTTGGCCTGCAGCACCTGGCCGATGGCCGTGAGCAGGCCCGCGCGTTCGCGGTAGCTGAGCGCGCGCAGCGCGGCGCCGCCCTGCTCGCGGGCGAAGGCGAAGGCGCTGGCCAGGTCCAGGCCCTCGCGGCTCACGCGCACGAGTTCGGTGCCCAGCACCGGGTCGAACAGGGGGGTACCCGGGCCTTGGCCCGCTTGGGCCTTGCCGGCGACGATGTTGGGCAGCAGGGGGGTGGTGGTCATGGCGGGGCTGGTGTCGAAACCGGTGAAGCGATAAAGTGCACTATCTTGCGTGCGGCGAAATGTGCATTAAAGTGCATGTCTTGCCATTTTGCAAGCCTGCAAACCCTTAGCCGAGTCACCCGACCGCCCATGCCCACCATGGATGCCGACGCCAGCGCCGCGACCACCCGACCCACCACGGAAGAGGAAGCGCGCCACCCCTTCCTCGTGGCGCTGGGCGAGCGCGTGCGCACCCTGCGTTCGCGCCGGGGCATGACGCGCAAGGCCGTGGCCCTGGCGGCCGACGTGTCCGAGCGCCACCTGGCGAACCTGGAGTACGGCACGGGCAACGCCTCCATCCTGGTGCTGCTGCAGGTGGCCGACGCCCTGCAGTGCTCCCTTGCCGAGCTGATCGGCGACGTGAGCACGAGCTCGCCCGAGTGGCTGCTGATCCGAGAAATGCTGGCCGGCCGGCCCGAGGCCGACCTGCGCCGCGTGCGCGTGGCCATCGGCGGCGCGCTCGGCCAGGGCCGCACCGAGAGCGACAGCACGCGGCACACGCGCATCGCGCTCATCGGCCTGCGCGGGGCGGGCAAGTCCACCCTGGGGCAGCGCCTGGCGGACGATCTGGGCTACGCCTTCATCGAGCTGAGCCGCGAGATCGAGAAGTTCGCCGGTTGCAGCATCGAAGAGATCCATGCGCTCTACGGCACGCCGGCCTACCGCCGCTACGAGCGCCGCGCGCTGGAAGAGGCGATCCAGATCTACCCGGAGGTGGTGATCGCCACGCCCGGTGGCCTGGTGTCGGACGCCGCCAACTTCAACGTGCTGCTCGCGCACTGCACCACCGTGTGGCTGCAGGCCGACCCGGCCGACCACATGGGCCGCGTGGCGGCCCAGGGCGACATGCGGCCCATGGCCGCCAGCCGCGAGGCCATGGAGGACTTGAAGCGCATCCTCGCGGGCCGCTCGGCCTTCTATTCGAAGGCCGACCTGCACTTCAACACCAGCGCCTACCCGGGCGTGGACGAGGCCTTCGCCGCCCTGCGCGAGCGCGTGCAGGCCCTGATCGCCACCCCCGGCCGCTGAACGGCGCCGCCGACGAACGGCTGCAACATGCAGCAAAATGCATTGACTGCGTTCGAATGCATGCACTATTATTCGTGTCATGCCGGCGGCACCGGCAATCCAGTGCCGCCGATGCCCCACCGCCCGAGGAGACTTCCATGAGCCAACCCGCCCCCGTCGATTACCGCACCGAGCCCGGCCAGTACCGCCACTGGAAGCTGTCGGTGGACGGTTCCACCGCCACTCTCGCCGTCAACATCGACGAAGACGCCGGCATCCGCCCCGGCTACAAGCTCAAGCTCAACAGCTACGACCTGGGCGTGGACGTGGAGCTGCACGACGCGGTCAACCGCATCCGCTTCGAGCACCCGCAGGTGCGCACCGTGGTCGTCACCAGCGCCAAGGACCGCGTGTTCTGCTCGGGCGCCAACATCTTCATGCTGGGCCTGTCCAGCCACGCCTGGAAGGTGAACTTCTGCAAGTTCACCAACGAAACGCGCAACGGCCTGGAAGACTCGTCCAAGCACAGCGGCCTGAAGTTCATCGCCGCCGTCAACGGCGCCTGCGCCGGCGGCGGCTACGAGCTGGCCCTGGCCTGCGACGAGATCGTGCTGGTGGACGACCGCAGCAGCGCCGTGAGCCTGCCCGAGGTGCCGCTGCTGGGCGTGCTGCCCGGCACCGGCGGCCTGACCCGCGTGACCGACAAGCGCCACGTGCGCCATGACCTGGCCGACATCTTCTGCACCACCAGCGAAGGCGTGCGCGGCCAGAAGGCCGTGGACTGGCGCCTGGTGGATTCCATCGCCAAGCCGCAGCAGTTCGCCGCGCACGTGGCCGCGCGCGCCCAGGCCCTGGCCGCGCAGAGCGACCGCCCGGCCGATGGCAAGGGCGTGGCCCTGCCGCGCATCGAACGCACCGACAGCGCCGATGGCATCGCCTACCAGTACGTCAACGTGGCCATCGACCGTGCCAAGCGCACCGCCACGCTGACGGTGAAGGCGCCGACCAGCGCCCAGCCCACCGACATCGCCGGCATCGAGGCCGCGGGCGCCAACTGGTGGCCGCTGCGCATGGGCCGCGAACTCGACGACGCGATCCTGAACCTGCGCACCAACGAACTGGACATCGGCACCTGGCTGATCAAGACCGAAGGCGATGCCGCCGCCGTGCTGGCCAGCGACGCGACCCTGCTCAAGCACAAGGACCACTGGTTCGTGCGCGAAACCATCGGCCTGCTGCGCCGCACCTTCGCCCGCCTGGACGTGTCCTCGCGCAGCCTGTTCGCGCTGGTGGAGCAGGGCTCCTGCTTCGCCGGAACGCTGGCCGAGCTGGCCTTCTGCGCCGACCGCACCTACATGCTCGCGCTGCCCGACGACGAAGCCGCCGCGCCGAAGATCACGCTGGGTGAATTCAACCTGGGCCTGCTGCCCATGGTGAACGGCCAGTCGCGCCTGCAGCGCCGCTTCTACGAAGAGACGCCCGCCATGGAGGCCGTGCGCGCCAACGTGGGCCAGGCGCTGGACGCGGACGCCGCCTTCAAGCTGGGCCTGGTGACCGCCGCACCGGACGACATCGACTGGGCCGACGAGGTGCGCATCGCCATCGAGGAGCGCGCCGCCATGTCGCCCGACGCCCTGACCGGCCTGGAGGCCAACCTGCGCTTCGCCCAGAAGGAGAACATGCTCACCCGCATCTTCGGGCGCCTGTCCGCCTGGCAGAACTGGATCTTCATCCGCCCCAACGCCGTCGGCGACAAGGGCGCGCTCAAGGTCTACGGCAAAGGCGACAAGGCCATGTTCGATTTCAAC
>NZ_DATIGV010000041.1:0-56885 GCF_035481345.1 Hydrogenophaga sp.
ACCTGAAGGTCTCGGTGGTGAGCACCGCCAAGTACTTCGTGCCGCGCCAGCTCGGCCGCTTCTGCCACAAGCACCCGGCCATCGACGTCGCGCTGGAGGTGCTCAACCGCGACGGCGTGGTGCAGCGCATGCGCGACAACCTCGACGACCTCTACATCATGTCCATGCCGCCCGCCGACCTCGCGGTCGAGGGGGAGGTGTTCATGGCCAACCCCCTGGTCGTCATCGCAGCGTCGCGCCACCCGCTCGCCCGCACCCGGGGCCTCACGCTGCGCGGGCTGGCCGATCAGCGCTTCATCCTGCGCGAGCGCGGCTCGGGCACGCGCATGGCGGTCGACCGTTACCTGCGTTCGCAGCGTTTCGCACCGGACGTGCGCATGGAGCTGGGCAGCAACGAGGCCATCAAGGAGGCGGTCGCCGGCGGGCTTGGCCTGGGCGTTATTTCCCAGCACGCGCTGCATGGCCATGCGCGCGAGCACGGTGTGGTGGTGCTCGACGTGCAGGGCTTCCCCATCGCGTCGCAGTGGAGCATCGTCCACCTCGCGGGCAAGCGACTGTCGCCGATCGCCCTGGCCTTTCGCGATCACTTGCTCAGCCAGCCGCGCTGAGGCCGCCGGCGCAGCGGCTGCGCGGCGCGCGAGGCATGCCCGGGGCACGGACGCGGCGCGGACGCACCCGCGGGTCTTTCATGCGCCCGCAGTTGCGAGTGGCTATCATTTGCCGAGACAGCCCCCAGCGCGCCCGCGGCGCCTTGCGTGCACCGCGCCGTGCGCGCCCTCCAAGCACTTTCCCATGCCCGACTCCGATCGATCGCCCGCGCCCCCGTCTCACCGTCCCTGGGCGCGTGGCCTGCTCTGGCTGGGCCTGCTGCTCATCGTGGGCGTGGCGGCCTGGTGGTTCCTGCTGCGCCCGCCGCAGACGCCGCCGCCCGCGCCCAACCAATGGCGCGGTCCGGTGGCCGTGCGCGTGGAGCCCGCCCGCACCGAGGACTTCACCGTGCAGGCACGCGCCGTCGGCACCGTGGCGCCGTACAACACCGTGGTCGTGCGCAGCCGCGTCGATGGCCAATTGGCGCGCGTGCTGGTGCGCGAAGGCCAGCGCGTCGCGCGCGGCCAGTTGCTGGCCGAGATCGACCCTGAGCCGCTGCGCGTGGCGCTGGCCCAGGCCCAGGGGCAGCAGCAGCAGAACCTGGCCCAGTTGCGCAACGCCGAGAGTGAACTCGCGCGCTACGAACAGCTCTTCACGCGCGACGCCATCGCCCGCCAGCAGCTCGACCGCCAGGCCGCGCTGGTGCAGCAGCTGCGCGGCACGCTCAAGGCCGACCAGGCGCAGGTGGACAACGCGAAGCTGCAGCTCTCCTACACGCGCATCGAGGCGCCCATCGCCGGCCGCGTGGGGCTGCGCCGCGTGGACGCCGGCAACCTCATCGGCGCCAACGACACCAACGGCCTGTTCACGCTCACGCAGACCCAGCCCGTGGCCGTGCTCTTCAGCGTGCCCGAACCGCAGGTGGCGGACGTGCGCGCCGCGCACGCCGAGAAGACCGCGCCCGTGGTCGAGGCCTGGGACCGCGACAACCGCACGCGCCTGGCCACCGGCCGCCTCGACACGCTGGACAACCAGATCGACGCCGCCACCGCCACCCTGCGCCTGAAGGCCCGCTTCGAGAACGCCGACGACGCGCTGTTTCCCAACCAGTTCGTCAACGTGCGCCTGGCGCTGCGCGAGCTGCCCGGCGCCGTCACCATTCCCACCGACGCCGTGCAGCATGGCTCGCGCGGCAGCTACGCGTACGTGATCGCCGACAACAAGGCCCGCGTGCGCGACCTGACACTGGGCCCGGCCAGTGGCGGGCGCACCGTGGTGCTCAAAGGCTTGACGGCCGGCGAGCCGGTGGTGCTCGAAGGCCTGGACCGCCTGGAGGACGGCCGCGCGGTGAACGTGGTGCAGGCCACCGAGCTGCCGGCGAATTCGCCGCTCGCCCCGGACGCCGCCGCGCCCCGCTGAGGACGCCATGTCCGCCGCGCCCTCGCTCTCGCGCCCCTTCATCCTGCGGCCGGTGGCGACCTCGCTGCTGATGCTGGCGGTGCTGATCGCCGGCCTGCTGGCCTGGCGCCAGTTGCCCGTGTCCGCGCTGCCGCAGGTGGACTACCCGGTCATCCAGGTCTTCACCTTCCAGCCCGGCGCCAGCCCCGACGTCACTGCGCGCACCGTCACCGCGCCGCTGGAGCGCCGGCTCGGGCAGATCCCCGGCCTGGCGCAGATGTCGTCCACCAGCTCGGGCGGCGCCTCCGTCATCACCATGAAGTTCGCACTGGCCGTGGACCTGGGCGTGGCCGAGCAGGACGTGCAGGCCGCGCTGCAGAGCGCCAACAGCCTGCTGCCGTCCGACCTGCCGGCCCCGCCCATCTACCGCAAGGTGAACCCGGCCGACGTGCCCATCCTCACGCTCGCCATCAGTTCGGAAACGCTGCCGCTGCCGCGCGTGGTCGATCTGGTGGACGCGCGCATGGCGGGGCAGCTCTCGCGCCTGCCCGGCGTGGGCCTGGTCAGCCTGGCGGGCGGGCAGCGCCCGGCCATCCGCGTGCAGGCCAACAGCCGCGCGCTGGCCGCCAACGGGCTCACGCTGGAAGAGCTGCGCACGGCGATTGCCGCCGCCAACAACAACCAGCCCAAGGGCAGTTTCGACGGTGAGTTGCGCAGCACCATGCTGGACGCCAACGACCAGTTGCGGTCGGTGGCCGAGTACCGCCGGCTCATCGTCGCCTGGCGCGACGGCGCGCCGCTGCGCCTGGGCGACGTGGCCCAGGTGGCGGAGGGCGCCGAGGACCGCTTCCTCGCCGCCTGGGCCGGCATGGCCTGCGCCGAAGGGCAGAGCGCCAACTGCGGCCTCGCGCCCGCCGTGCTGCTCAACATCCAGCGCCAGCCCGGCGCCAACGTCATCGCCGTGGCCGACCAGGTGCGCGCGCTGCTGCCGCAGCTCACGGCCACGCTGCCGGCCACGGTGAAGGTGCAGGTCGTGTCCGACCGCACCGAGAGCATCCGCGCCTCGGTGCGCGACGTGCAGAAGGAACTGCTGTTCGCCATCGCCCTGGTGGTGCTGGTCACCTTCGTCTTCCTGCGCACGCCGGCGGCCACGCTCATTCCCAGCGTGGCCGTTCCACTCTCGCTGGTGGGCACCTTCTCGGCCATGCTGCTGCTGGGCTACTCGCTCAACAACCTCAGCCTCATGGCGCTCACCATCGCCACCGGCTTCGTGGTGGACGACGCCATCGTCATGCTGGAGAACATCGCGCGCCACCTCGAGGAAGGCGCGGGCCCGATGGAGGCCGCGCTCAAGGGCGCCAGCGAGATCGGCTTCACCCTGGTCTCGCTCACCGTCTCGCTCGTGGCGGTGCTGATCCCGCTGCTCTTCATGGCCGACGTGGTGGGCCGCCTGTTCCACGAGTTCGCGGTCACGCTCGCGGTGGCCATCGCCATCTCGCTGGCGGTCTCGCTCACGCTCACGCCCATGATGGCCGCGCGCATGCTGCCGCGGCCACCCGCACACGGCGAGCGGCGCGACTGGTTGAGTGGAACGATCGATCGCTACGGCCGCTGGCTCGACTGGGTGCTGGCGCGCCAGCCGCTCGCGCTGCTGGCCATGGCCGCCACGCTGCTGCTCACGGGCCTGCTCTACCTCATGGTGCCCAAGGGCTTTTTCCCGGTGCAGGACGCGGGCGCCATCCAGATCGTCACCGAGGCGCCGCAGAGCGTGTCCTTCGGCGCCATGGCCGAGCGCCAACAGGCATTGGCCAAGGCCCTGCTGGACGAGGCGCCCGTGCAGAGCATCGCCTCCTACATCGGCGTGGACGGCAGCAACGCCACGCTCAACAGCGGGCGCATGCTCATCACGCTGGCCCCGCACGCGCAGCGCGGGGTCTCGGCGGGCGATCTCATCGAACGCCTGCGCGAGACCGCGCGTGGCGTGGGCGGCATCCAGGCCTGGTTCCAGCCCGTGCAGGAGCTGAGCCTGGAAGACCGCATCAGCCGCACGCAGTACCAGTTCACGCTCAGCTCGCCCGACAGCGCGCTGCTGGCCGAGTGGAGCGAGCGCCTGCTGCAGGCCTTGCAGCAGCGCCCCGAACTGGCCGACGTGGCCGGCAACCTGCAGCGCGAAGGCCTGCAGGCCTACCTGGAGGTGGACCGCGACGCCGCCGCGCGCCTGGGCCTGCGCATGAGCGACATCGCCTCCGCCCTGCAGAGCGCCTTCGGCCAGCGCCAGGTGAGCACCCTGTTCACGCACGCCAGCCAGTACCGCGTGGTGCTGGAAAGCGACGACGCCGCGCGCGGCGGGCTGCAGGCGCTGGAGGGCGTGTACGTGCGCCCCGCGAACGGCGCGAACGGCGCGAACAGTGCCAGCAATCCGAACGGCTCGAACAGTGCAAACGGTGCGGCCCCCGTGCCGCTGTCGGCCGTGGCGCGTGCGGTGGAGCGGCGCGCGCCGCTGGCCATCGAGCACCAGGGCCAGTTCCCCGCCGCCACGCTGTCCTTCAACCTCGCGCCCGGTCACTCGCTCGGCGAGGCCGTGGCCGCCATCGAAGCCGTGCAGGAACAGATCGAGCTGCCCCTGGCCGTGGAACTGAGCTTCCAGGGCGCGGCCGAGGGCTTTCGCAGTTCGCTGGCCAACACGCTGTGGCTGATCCTCGCGGCCGTGGTGGTGATGTACCTGGTGCTCGGCATGCTCTACGAGAGCGCGGTGCACCCGCTCACCATCCTGTCCACGCTGCCCTCGGCCACCGTGGGCGCGCTGGCCGCGCTGCTGCTGGCGGGCCGCCCGCTGGACATGATCGCGGTGATCGGCATCGTGCTGCTCATCGGCCTGGTGAAGAAGAACGGGATCATGATGGTCGACTTCGCGCTCGACGCGCAGCGCCGCCTGGGCATGAGCCCGCGCGAGGCCATCCACCGCGCCGCGCTGCTGCGCTTTCGGCCCATCCTCATGACCACGCTGGCCGCGCTGTTCGGCGCCGTGCCGCTGATGCTGGCCAGCGGATCGGGCGCCGAGCTGCGCCAGCCGCTGGGCATCGTCATGGTGGGCGGCCTGATCCTGAGCCAGGTGCTCACGCTGTTCACCACGCCGGTGGTCTACCTGGCCTTCGACCGGCTGGGCCGCCGCCGCGCCAGGCGCACAACGGGCGCCTGAACGCCATGCACGCGCTGGCCCGCTTCTTCATCCGCCGCCCCGTGGGCTGCGCGATGCTGGCCATCGCCATCGTGCTCACCGGCCTGCTGGCCCTGCGCCTGCTGCCGGTGGCGCCGCTGCCGCGCGTGGACTTTCCCGTCATCGTGGTGCGCGCCAGCCTGCCCGGCGCCAGCCCCGAGAGCATGGCCGCCACCGTGGCCGCGCCACTGGAGCGCTCGCTCGGCAGCATCGCCGGCGTCACCAGCATCCGCTCCAGCAGCAACCAGGGCAGCACCAACGTCACCCTGCAGTTCGACCTGAGCCGCGACATCGACGAGGCCGCGCGCGAGGTGCAGGCCGCCATCAACGCCGTGCGCGGGCAACTGCCCTCGGGCATGACGGGCAACCCGACGTTCGTGAAGGTGAACCCCTCGCAGGCGCCCATCATGGCGCTGGCCTTGTCCTCGCCGCGCCTGCCGTCCTCGGCGCTGTACGACAACGCCTCCACCGTGCTGGCGCAAAAGCTCGCGCAGGTGGCCGGCGTGGGTGAGGTCACGGTCGACGGCTCCTCGCTGCCGGCCGTGCGCGTGCAACTGCAGCCGCAGGCCCTGGCGCACCGCGGCCTGTCGCTGGACGAGGTGCGCCGCGCCATCGCCGACGCCAACGCCTGGCGGCCCGTGGGCCTGGTGGAGCGCGACGCGCAGCGCTGGCAGATCGCGCTGCCCGATCCGCTGCGCACGGCGGCGGATTTTTCGACGCTGGTGGTGCGCAACGAGGGCGGCGCCCTGGTGCGTCTGGCCGACGTGGCCGAGGTCACCGACTCCGTGGAGAACCGCTACACCGCCGGCTACCACAACCACCGCCCGGCCGTGGTGCTGCTGGTGAGCCGGCGCCCCGGCGCCAACATCGTGCAGACGATCGACGCCATCCACGCGCAACTGCCGCAACTGCGCGCCCTGCTGCCGGCCGATACCGAGCTGCGCGTGGTGATGGACCGCTCGCCCGGCATCCGCGCCACGCTGCGCGAGGGGCGCTTCACCCTCATGCTGAGCTGCGTGCTGGTGATGGCCGTGGTCTGGGCCTTCCTGGGCAGCCTGCGCACCGCGCTCATCCCCGCGCTGGCGCTGCCGGTCTCGCTGGTGGGCGCGCTGGCGGCCATGTGGTGGCTGGGCTTCTCGCTCAACAACCTGTCGGTGATGGCGCTCATCGTGGCCGCCGGCCTGGTGGTGGACGACGCCATCGTGGTGCTGGAGAACATCCAGCGCCACATCGAACGCGCACGCGCCGCCATGGCCGCCGCCGGCCAGCGCGAGGTGGGCCGGCGCACCGTCTGGCGCGCCGCCTTCGCGGGCGCGGGCGAGGTGGGCTTCACCCTGCTGGCCATGAACCTGGCGCTCATCGTGGTATTCATCTCCACGCTGTTCATGGGCGGGGTGGTCGAGCGCCTGTTCCGCGAGTTCTCGCTCACGCTGGTGGCGGCCATGCTCATCTCGCTGGCGGTGTCGGTCACGCTCACGCCCGCGCTGTGCGCGCACGGACTGCCGGCCGGCCCGCGCACGCGCGCCCCGGGGCCGCTGGCGCGCCTCATCGCCACCGCGCTGGCCGACGTGCAGGCCGGCTACGCGCGCAGCCTGGCCTTCGCGCTGCGCCACCACTGGCTCACGCTGTTGCTGCTCGCGGGCACCGTGGCGCTCAACGTCTGGCTCTACGTGGCCATCCCCAAGGGCATGCTGCCGCAGCAGGACACGGGGCAGCTCAGCGGCTTCGTGCGCGGCGACGACGGCTTCTCCTTCCAGGGCATGCAGCCCAAGGTGGAGGCCTACCGCCGCCTGCTCGTGGCCGACCCGGCCGTGGCCGACGTCACCGGCGTGAGCGGCGGGCGCACCGGCACCAGCAACTCCTGGTTCCGCATCCGCCTCAAGCCCCTGGCCGAGCGCGGCGAATCGGCCGACGCCGTGGTCGCACGCCTGCGCCGCGCCGCGCCGCCCATCGCGGGCGGCATCCTGTTCGTCTCGGTCGATCAGGACATCCGCCTCTCCGCGGGCGGCGGCGATGGCGAGTACGTCTTCGTCATGCGCTCCGATTCCCTGGCCGACCTGCGCCAGTGGACCAAGCCCGTCGGCGAGGCCCTGCGCGCCCTGCCCGAACTGGCCGACGTGGACTTCGGCGTCGGCGAGGACGCGCAGCAGGTGGTGCTGCAGGTGGACCGCGAAGCCGCGCGCCGCCTGGGCGTCGGCATGGACACGGTGACCACCGCGCTCAACAACGCGTTCTCTCAGCGCCAGGTGGCCACGCTGTACGACGCGCTGAACCAGTACCGCGTGGTGATGGAGGCCGACCCGCGCGGCAACAGCGAACCCAGCGCGCTGGAAACCGTGCAACTGCTCAACAACGCGGGCGAGCGCGTGCCGCTCAGCGCCATCGCCACGTGGCAGTACGGCCTCACGCGCGACCGCGTGCAGCACGACGCGCAGTTCGCCTCCGCCAACATCAGCTACGGCCTGGCGCCGGGCGTGAGCCTGCAGCAGGCGCAGCAGGCCATCGAGCGCGCCGTCAACGGCCTGCTCCTGCCCACCAGCATCTCCACCGGGGACCGAGCGAGCGACCCGAACAGCCTGCAGGCCACGCTCAAGCGCCAGCCCTGGCTCATCCTGGCCGTGCTGGTCACCGTCTACCTGGTGCTGGGCATGCTGTACGAGAGCCTGCTGCACCCGCTGACCATCCTGTCCACGCTGCCCTCGGCCGGCGTGGGCGCGCTGCTGGCGCTGCGCATCTCCAACACCGAGTTCAGCCTGATCGCGCTGCTGGGCCTGTTCCTGCTCATCGGCGTGGTGATGAAGAACGCCATCCTGATGATCGACTTCGCGCTCGCCGCGCAGCGCCAGCGCGGCCTCGTGCCGCGCGAGGCCATCCACGAGGCCGCGCTGCGCCGCCTGCGCCCCATCCTCATGACCAACCTGGCCGCGCTGCTGGGCGCCGTGCCGCTGGTGATGGGCCTGGGCGAGGGCTCGGAGCTGCGCCGCCCGCTGGGCATCGCCATCATCGGCGGCCTGGCGGTGAGCCAGTTGCTCACGCTCTACACCACGCCGGTGGTCTACCTGATGCTGGAACGTTTGCGCGCGAAGCTGAATCCGCCGCCCGCACACGAGCCCGCTGCCACGCCCGCCTGACGCCCATGCCCGCTTCGTTCCCGCTCCCTTTCTGGTCGCCTCGCTTCGTGCTCGCGGCGCTGCCCTTGTTGCTGGCCGCCTGCGCCAGCGGCACGCGCGAGCCGCCCGCCCCGCGCATCGACTTGCCCGCCGGTTTCCAGTACGCCGCCGCCGAGAGCCGCGCACCCGCCGCGCCCATCGACCCCGAGTGGTGGCGCGCCTATGGCGACCCCGAACTCGACGCGCTCTTGCGCCGCGTGGCCGAGGCGAACCCCGAACTCGCGCAGGCCGAGGCGCGCTGGCGCCAGGCCCTGTCTCAGGTGGACGCGGCGCGCGCGTTGGCAATGCCGCAGCTGGGCGCGGGCGTCGGTGTCACGCGCAGCGGTGGCGGTACCACCAGCAGCGGCGCCAGTGCCGGCACGCGCCGCCTCTACGACGCGGGCCTGGACCTGTCGTGGACGCCCGACCTCTGGGGCCGCGCCGCGCGCGAGCGCGAGGCCGCCGCGGCCGGCGCCGACGCCCAGGCCGCGCTGCTCGATGCCGGCAGCCTGGCTTTGCAACTGGCCGCCGCGCAAGGCTACGTGCGCCTGCGCGCGCTCGACGCCCACCTGGCCCTGCAGGCCGAGGCCGACGTGGCCTACGCGCGCTCGCTGCAGATCACGCGCCTGCAATACGAGGCCGGCCTCGTCGCGCGCGCCGACGTCATCCAGGCCGAGACGCAACTGCAGTCGCTGCGCACACAGGTGTTCGCCATCGCGCGCCAGCGCGCGCTGGAGGCCAACGCCCTGGCGCTGCTGGCCGGCGCCACGCCCTCGGACTTGCCCATCGCCCCGCGCGAAGGCGCCTTGCCTGGCGTGCCGCCGGTGCCCGCGGCGCTGCCCGCGGAGCTGCTGCGCCGCCGCCCCGACCTGGCCGCTGCCGAACGCGCGCTGGCCGCCGCGCACGCCCGCCTCGGCATCGCGCAGACGGCCTGGCTGCCGGACCTCTCGCTCTCGGCCAGCGTCGGCTGGCAGGCGTCCAGTTTCGCGCGCCTGCTCGACACGCCCTCGCGCGTGTGGTCGCTGGGCCCGCGCCTGGCGGCCACGCTGTTCGACGGCGGCGCGCGCCGCGCCAACGAGGCCCTGTTCAGCGCGGCCTACGACGAGCAAGCCGCGGCCTGGCGCGCGGGTGTGCTGTCGGCGGTGCGCGAGACCGAAGACGCGCTCGCGCAACTCGCCACCCTGGCCGAGCAGGAACGCCAGCAGGCGCGCCTGGTCGAACTGGCCAACGAGAACGAGCGCGTGGTGGGCTACCGCTACGAGGCCGGGGAGATCAGCTTCCTGGAAGTGGCCACTGCGCAGAACCTCGCGCTGTCGGCGCGCCGCGCCGCGCTGGACGTGCGGGCCGAGCGGCTGGCGGCGAGCATGGCGCTGGTGGCCGCGCTGGGCGGTGGTTGGCAGGCCCCCTGACCGCGCGAGAACGCACCATGGAACTGAGACAACTTCGCTACTTCGTCCGCATCGTCGAGCTCGGCTCCATGAGCCGCGCCGCGGCCGAGCTCGACATGGTCCAGTCCGCGCTGAGCCAGCAGATCAGCCGGCTGGAGGGCGAGCTCAGCACGCGCCTGCTGCAGCGCACGCCGCGCGGCGTGCTGCCCACCGAGGCCGGCATGGCCTTCTTCCGCGAGGCCAAGCTCACCCTGCGCCACGCCGAACAGGCCGCGCGCGCCGCGCAGGCCGCGCGCCTCTCGGGCTCCGTCAGCGTGGGCCTGGCGCCCACCACGGCCGCCGTGCTGGGCCTGCCGCTGATGCAGGCCATGCGCGAGCGCTACCCCGACGTGCGCCTGCACCTCGTCGAGGGAATGTCCGGCCACCTCTCGGCGCAACTCAAGGCGCGCGAGCTCGACCTCGCCGTGCTGTTCGACCCGCACGCGGGGCAGGGCGTGCCCACGCCCGGCGACCGCCTGATGGACCGCCAGCCCCTGTTCACCGAGGACATCTTCCTCATCACGCAAGCCCGGCGGCGCCAACGCAAACGCCTGAGGCTCGCCGACCTCGGCGACGAACCCCTGATCCTGCCCACGCACCCGCACGGCCTGCGCCTCACGCTGGACGCGGCCTTCCAGCGCGCGGGCGTCCGCCCCCAGGTGGTGATGGAGGTGGACTCCCTCTCCATGGTGATGGCCGCCGTGGATGCCGGTCTGGGCAGCAGCCTGCAGCCCTACGCGGCCGTGCACGGCTTCCCCGATGCGCAACAGCGCTTCCGCCTCTCGCTCATCGACGACGCCCAGGTGCGCCGCACCAACCTGCTGTGCAGCCTGAGCGAGGACGAACTGTCACCCGCGGCCCTGGCCACGCGCGTGGTGGTGGTGGACTGCGCCAAGCGCCTCATCGAAGGTGGTGCCTGGCCCGGCACGCAGCTCTGGGTTCACGAAAACTGATGCCCCCATGTCGCGCGCCCGCTTCCCGGGCTCGCGCGGCCTGCCTAGAGTGCGGCCCAGTGCTGGCGGAGGGCGCCGGCCGTCCTTGAACGACTCCTCCACGAGGCTGGTTTGGAACCCGATGTCCTGGTCATCGGCGGCGGCAACGCCGCCCTGTGCGCCGCGCTCATGGCCCGCGAGGCGGGCGCGAGCGTGCTGCTGCTCGAAGCCGCGCCGCGCGCCTGGCGTGGCGGCAACTCCGCCCACACCCGCAACCTGCGCTGCATGCACGACGCCCCGCAGGACGTGCTGGTCGACGCCTACCCCGAAGAGGAGTACTGGCAGGATCTGCTCAAGGTCACCGGCGGCATCACCAACGAACACCTGGCGCGTTTGACCATCCGCGCCTCGTCCACCTGCCGCGACTGGATGCGCCGCCACGGCGTGCACTTCCAGCCGCCGCTCTCCGGCGCGCTGCACGTGGCGCGCACCAACGCCTTCTTCATGGGCGGCGGCAAGGCGCTGGTCAACGCCTACTACCGCAGCGCCGAACGCCTGGGCGTGAAGGTGCGCTACGAAGCGCCGGTCGACCGCATCGAGCTGAAGGACGGCCGCTTCGTCGCTGCGCTGTTGCGCAACGGCGAGCGCATCCGCGCGCGCGCCTGCGTGCTGGCGGCCGGCGGTTTCGAATCCAACCGCGACTGGCTGCGCGAGGCCTGGGGCCAGAACGATCGCGGTGAATGGCCGGCCGACAACTTCCTCATTCGCGGCACGGCCTTCAATCAGGGCGTGTTGCTCAAGCACCTCATCGAGGACCACCACGCCGAGCGCATCGGCGATCCCACGCAGGCGCACATGGTCGCCATCGACGCGCGCGCGCCGCTCTACGACGGCGGCATCTGCACGCGCATCGACTGCGTGTCCCTGGGCGTGGTGGTGAACCGCGAGGCGCGCCGCTTCTACGACGAGGGCGAAGACTTCTGGCCCAAGCGTTACGCCATCTGGGGTCGCCTCGTGGCCCAGCAGCCCGGGCAGATCGCGTACTCGATCATCGATTCCAAGGCCATCGGCCGCTTCATGCCGCCCGTGTTCCCGGGCGTGAAAGCCACCAGCCTGCCCGAACTCGCGCGCCAGATCGGCCTGGACGAGGCCACCTTCATGCAGACCCTGACCGATTACAACGCCGCCTGCCGCGTGGGTCGCTTCGACCACACCGCGCTCGACGACTGCCACACCGAGGGCGTGTTGCCCGCGAAGACGCACTGGGCCCGCCCCATCGACACCGGGCCGTTCTCCGCCTACGCCCTGCGCCCCGGCATCACCTTCACCTACCTGGGCCTGAAGACCGATGACACCGCCGCCGTGCGTTTCAACGACGCGCCCAGCGACAACCTCTTCGTGGCCGGCGAGATGATGGCCGGCAACGTGCTCGGCAAGGGCTACACGGCGGGCGTGGGCATGTCCATCGGCACCGCCTTCGGGCGCATCGCGGGCACGCAGGCCGCCGCCGCCGCGCGCAAACAAGGGGCGCAACGTGCAAGCGCTTGAAGCCCTCACGCGCGACGCGCGCAACCTCGCCCAGGGCGAGCCGGTGCCGGTGTCTGAACCCGAGGCCGAGGTCGCGCGCCAACTGCAGATCTGCAACGCCTGCCGCTACTGCGAAGGCTTCTGTGCCGTCTTCCCCGCCATGACGCGGCGCTTGGAATTCCCCAAGGCCGACGTGCATTTCCTGGCCAACCTGTGCCACAACTGCGGCGCCTGCCTGCACGCCTGCCAGTACGCACCGCCGCACGACTTCGCCGTCAACCTGCCGAAGGCCATGGCCCAGGTGCGCGGCCAGACGTACGCCGACTACGCCTGGCCGCCCGCGCTCGGCAAGCTCTACCAGCGCAACGGCCTGGTGCTGTCGGTGGCGCTGGCGCTGGGCCTGGCGCTGTTCCTGCTGCTGGCCGCGGCCACGCAAGGCGCGCTGTGGGCCGATGCGCCGCGCGGCGACTTCTACCGCGTGTTTCCGCACAAGCTGCTGGTGTCCATCTTCCTGCCGGTGTTCGCCTTTGTGGTGTTGGCGCTGGGCATGGGCGTGCGCCGCTTCTGGCGCGACATCAAACCCGTGACCGGTGGTGTGGACGTGCAGACCCCCGCCGCCGCCGAGGCCACGCACGACGTGCTGCGCCTGAAGTACCTGGACGGCGGCCACGGCGAGGGCTGCCACAACGAGGACGACGCCTACACCCTCTCGCGCCGGCGTTTCCACCACTTCACCTTCTACGGCTTCCTGCTGTGCTTCGCGGCCACCAGCGTGGGCACGCTGTACCACTATCTCTTCGGTTGGGTCGCGCCGTACGACTTCCCGAGCCTGCCCAAGCTGCTGGGCGGCACGGGCGGGCTCATGCTGGTGCTGGGCACGGCCGGTCTGTGGCGCCTGAACCGGCGGCGCGATCCCTCGCACGGTGACCTGGCGCAAAAGCCCATGGACCTGGGCTTCATCGCGCTGCTCTTCCTCACCAGCCTGAGCGGCCTGCTGCTGTGGTGGGGGCGCGGTACGCCCGCGATGACGCTGCTGCTGTGCGCGCACCTGGGCGCGGTGATGGCGCTGTTCGCGACACTGCCCTATGGCAAGTTCGCTCACGGGGTGTTCCGCACGGCCTCGCTGCTGCGGCACGCGGTGGAGAAGCGGCTGCCGAACCCGGTGGGTCTGGGGGCGGATTGAACGATCAGGCCTTCCGGGTCTTCATGACGAGATGGATGGCCCTCGCCACGAAGTAGCCGCTGAGCAGCCCGTAGATGGCAGACAAGGCGATGAGGAACAGCGCTGACGCGATGGCCTCGGCCTTCATGGCGAGCATCACGGCATAGGCGTACTTGGCCAGGAAGATCGCCATGATCACGGCGAGCGGGGTCCAACTGCCGGGAATGAAGAACGCCTTCTCGGTGGCGTCGTACATCACGCGATCATCCCGAAACCATCGGTAGCCCACGAAGCCCGCCACTGCCAACCCGGCGACCCAGGCCAGCAGCGGCAAGGGCCGAAGGCCGAAGCTGGACTGGATGCCCGCCAGCGAGAGGGCCACCATGCCGGCAGGCAGCAGCAGTGCGGGCAGCTTTCTCACGCGGCGCGTTCTGGTCTGCATGAGGCCGAACGCCAGCAACACCAGGAACAGCACGAAGACCCAGGCGGGTGTGTGGGACAGGATCCGGACCATGGCGGTCCTCCCTCACTGCGGGCTGGCGGTGAGCCGGGCCACGGCACGGCGTGTCAGCGGCGCCACCACCAACACCACCGGAAAGGCCACGAGCCATGCGCTCAGCCAGGCGCTGACCCACAGGCTCGCAAACCCATCGATGAAGCCGACGGCTCGCAAGGTGGAAATGCCCGATACCAGCAGCGACATCAGGCCCGACAGGATCAGGCCAAAGAGGGCCGGTGCGAATTTGGCGGGAAGCATTTGAAATCTCCTTCAACAGGTGTGGTTCAGGCCGCAACCGCCACGCGGGTCAGGCTGTGGGCGACGTGTCGGCCAAACATCCGCGCGGTCTTCACGTCGCCTGGCACGAACGAGTCTGCCGGCGCCGCGTGCCCTGCCTGAGCCATGAGCCCCGACCACGACCCCAGCCGGTTGGCGGCCTCGTCGTAGGGTACGCCGCTGTGTTGCTCGGGCAGGATGGGGTTGCCGACCCACAGCATGCCGTGCTGCATGCTGAAGACGAACATCGACAGCAGGGTCGATTGCTTGTCGCCCGACGGCAAAGAAGACACGGTGAACCCCGCAGCGAGTTTGCCCTTGAGTTGCTGGGTGCGCCACAGTCGGCCCGTCGAATCCATGAAGCCCTTGAACGGCCCCGAGACGCCGCCGAGGTAGGTGGGGGAACCGAAGACGAAGCCGTCGTACCCGATCAGTTCGTCGGGCGTGAGGGCAATGTCTTCCGCCTTGATGAGGCGGGCATCGACGCCGCCGATGTCCATGGCGCCGATGCGCACCAGCCGCGCGATGTGTTCGGTGTGGCCGTGGGCGCTGTGATAAATGATGGCGAGCTTGCTCATGTGGGTGGCTCCGGAAGGGTGGAGGGACTTCGGGGGATGAGAGGCCTTCGTCGAGAAATCCCGATCGAGGAAGGCGTGGATCAACGGGCCGTGGCCAGGGCAGCGGCGGCGAGGTACAAGCCGGCGCCGAACACGGCGTGGTTGGCCAGATTGCGCAGGCAGTTCTTCAGCGGTGTTGGCGTCTTTAGGGCGAGGAAGCCCGCACCCATGGCCGGTTGCATCACCAACCACGGCGCGGCCACGGTGGCGACCCCGATCAGCAGGGCCGGCCGGGCCGTCGGTTGCGCCAGCCACTCCCCGCCCGCCACGGCAACGAGCAATGCTGCGTAGGCGATGCCGATGAGGTAGTGGGTGAGCCAGCCCAGGCCGTTCTCAAACGGCACGGGCGCCGCTTTCGCGATGGCCGCATGGGCAAAACGCCCCCGGGCGACATGCCCCACCCAGCGCCCGACCATGGCGAAGCCGGCGGTGGGCACGCCCAGGCGGGCCAGTATCAGCAACCACACGTCCATCACGGCCGTGGCGCCGATGCCGACCAGCACGATGGGGACAACGAGGGAGAAAGAAGGCATGGGAATCTCCAGGAACCGATTGACTGCAATTGACTTTTGAACGTGATGGAGAAAGCATAGAAGTTGAAGTCAACTTCAAGTCAAGCGGTTTTTATGGACATCTCCGAAGTCGCCAGAAAATCTGGCGTGGCCGCCTCGGCGCTGCGCCACTACGAACGCAAAGGCCTCATCCATGCCTTGACATCGGCGGGGACGCGGCGCCGCTTCTCGCCCGCGGTGCTGGACCAGCTGGCGCTGATCGCCCTGGGGCAGGCCGCCGGGTTCTCGCTGGACGAGATCCGGGAAATGTTCACGCCCGGTGGCGCGCCGCAGATCGACCGGGCCGTGTTGTCGTCCAAGGCCGACGAGCTGGAGCGCATGGTCAAGCGGCTGAAGACCATGATCGAAGGCTTGCGGCACGCCGCGGCATGCCCCGCGCCGAGCCACGCGGAGTGCCCGTCATTCCAGCGGCTGCTGAAGGCCGCTTCGGCGGGCGCGTTGGAAAACCGCCAGCGGTACAGGCCACTGCGCCACGGCGCTTGAGCCCACCGTGCTTGCCCGATCCTCTTCCATGCTTGCCTGAACGCGGCGCGGGCGGTCGACGCCGTTGCGCCCGTGCCCTAGAGTCGCGCCATGGCCGAGATCGACCGCTCCTCCGACGCACCGGCATTCGCCATGACCGCCGACATCGCCCCCCGCATCGCCGCCATGCGCCCCCTGGTGGAGCGGCACGCCACGCACGACGGCATGTTTCCCACGCCCATCCCGGGGCTGCAGCTCATCCGCGCCGGCGCGCCCAGCGAACCGCTCGGCGTGATGTACCGCCCCTCGCTGTGCCTGCTGCTGGCCGGGCGCAAGCGCGTGTTCCTGAGCGACCAGGTCACCGAGTACGGCGAGCGCTGCCACCTCGTCGTCTCGCAGGACCTGCCCCTCGTCGGCCAGGTCATCGAGGCCACGGCGGCAGACCCCTACCTTTGCCTGCACCTGCGCATCGAACAGACCGAGGTCAGCCAGATGGTTCTGGACCACGGCTTGCCGCGCGAGCCGGCCGGGGCCTGCGCGCCCGCCGCGCGCGGCCTGTACACCGAGCCCTCCACCGTGCCGCTGGCCGATGCCCTGCTGCGCCTGGTGCAACTGCTCGACACACCGGGCGACGTCGCCGCGCTCGCGCCACTGATCCGCCGCGAGATCCTGTACCGGCTGCTGTCCTCCCCCAACGGCTGGCGCATCGCGCGCACCGCCCAGGCCGACTCCGGCGACCAGCGCATCGCGCGCGTCATCGCCGTCATGCGCGCGCGTTTTCGGGAGCCGCTCGGTGTGCCCGAGCTGGCCGATATCGCGCACCTGAGCCCCTCGGCCCTGCACCAGCACTTCAAGGCGGTGACCTCGCTCACGCCGCTGCAGTACCTGAAGCAACTGCGCCTGCAGGAGGCGCGCCGACTGCTCGTCACCGCCGACATGGACGCCGCCTCTGTCGCCTTCGACATCGGCTACGAAAGCCCCTCGCAGTTCAGCCGCGAGTACGCGCGCCAGTTCGGCGAGCCCCCGCGGCGCGACAAGCAGCGCCTGCTGGACGCCGGCGCCTCGCGCTGGTTGTCGTAGCGCCATCGCGCGCATCGCGCACAAACGGGCAAGCGCCCACGGGTTTTGGGCAAGGCGTCGGGCGCATGGGCTCCTAGAGTGGGTGGCTTCACCAGCCACCTTTTGAAGGAGCCCATTCGATGAACACCTCGATCACCTGGCGCGGACTGGGTCTGGCCCTCGCGGGCAGCGCCGCGCTGGCGGCCAGCGCCCACGCCAACCCCACGTCGCCCCCGGCCGAGAACAGCGCCCGCTACGAGCGCGGCCTGCAGGTGCTGCGCGAGCTCAACAACGGCCAGCCCCAACCCGTGTTCGAGGCCATGCGCCAGGAATTTCCGTTCCTGGCCGAGAGCACGGCCTCGTACGCGTTGGGCGACGTCTGGGGCCGCACCGTGCTCGACCCCAAGACCCGGCAGCTGGCCGCCTCGGCCGCCTTCGCGGCACTGGGCCTGCGCGGCTTCTTCAAGACCCACGCCGGCTACGCGCTCAACCTCGGTGCCACGCCCGACGAGCTGAAGGAAATCGCCTACCTGATCACTGTTCCCGCCGGCTTCCCGCGCGCCATCGAAGCCTCGCAGACCCTGCAGGAGTTGTTCAAGGAGCGCGGCCTGGCCACGGCACCCGCGGACCGGCCATGAGCCGCGCGCGTATGCGACTGGCGTTGCCCCTCTTCACCTTTCTTTTGCCCTCGCTGCTCATGGCCCGACCACTGCCCCCCGCCATTCAGGTCCCCGGACAACCCGGCCCCGACCACCACGACGATCCCGCGCGCCACCCCTGGCTCGGCCTATGGGTGACGGACGACGGATACATCCGCCACGAACTGCTGCCCAATGGCCGCTACGACGAAGAGCGGGGCGGAAGGAAGAGCGCGTACCAGGGGCGCTACTGGGTGCGCGGCGAGCGCATCTGGTACGTGGACGACACGGGCTTCACGGCGGATGGGCGTTTCGTGGGTGGGGTGTTCCATCACGGGGGCTACGTGTTTCTGCGGGTGGGTCGGTAGCCGCACGCTTCGGCTGCGAGCGAAGCATCCGGCCCCTGATGGGCGTCAACATCGGTGGCATCGCGCCACTTCGCCAGCAACCCGTGCACGCACCCTCCAACTTCCTCGGCCCCTCGGTCGTCCGCGCGACGTTCATCATGGCCATGTTCGGCTGGGGCGTGGGCTTCTACGGCCCCCCGATCTTTCTGCACACGGTCGTGCAGCGCACCGGCTGGTCGCTGGCCCTGGTGAGTACCGCGATCACCGTGCACTACCTGTTCGGCGCACTCGTCGTCTCCCGGTTGCCTGTTCTGCATCGGTCGCTGGGTGTCGGGCCAACGGCGGTGATAGGCGCCGTGTGCACGGGGCTGGGCGTGCTGGGCTGGTCGGTCGCGGGCACGCCATGGCAGCTGATGGCTTGCGCGCTCGTCAGCGGTGCGGGCTGGGTGACGATGGGCGCGGTGGCCGTGAACGCCGCCATCGCACCGTGGTATGTGCGAGACCGTCCGATGGCGCTGGCCAAGGCCTACAACGGTGCCAGCGTCGGCGGAGTGGTGTTCGCGCCGCTGTGGGTGCTGTTGATTGCCCACTGGGGCTTCACGGCCGCGGCCATGGCCATCGGGCTGGCGATGGTCGCCGTGATGACCGCGCTGGCGCGCGGGGTGTATGCCAGGACGCCTGAGCGGCTCGGTCAGCATCCAGATGGCATCGCGCCGTCTGCCGCCGCGGCAGGCGTCGCGTCGGTCCCGGTGCGCGCGCTGACCGGCCGGCTGTTGTGGCGCGACCGCGGCTTCGTCACCTTGGCCCTGGGCATGGCGGTGGGCCTGTTTGCGCAGATCGGCCTGCTGGCGCATCTCTTCTCACTGCTGGTCCCTGCGCTGGGCGCGCAAGCCGCCGGCCTTGTGATGGGCTTGTCGACCGCCTGCGCGATGGGCGGGCGCCTCGTCGTGGCGAGGATCTTGCCCTCGGGTGCCAACCGCCGCACCGTCGCTGCGCTGGCCTACGGTGTTCAACTGGTGGGTACGGTGACGCTGCTGCTGGCGGGCGAACAACACACCGTGTGGGTCCTGCTCGGCACGGTGCTGTTCGGCTTGGGCATCGGCAACGCGACCTCGCTGCCGCCGCTCATCGCGCAGGCGGAGTTCGCCAGGGAAGACGTGCCGCGGGTGGTGGCGCTGATCGTGGCGCTGGCGCAAGCCACCTACGCGTTTGCGCCGGCGGCATTCGGACTGGTGCTCGCTGCATCGGCCGCCGAGGGCATGCGGATGGGCTCCGGCACTTCGCCGTTCTTCCTGGCCGCGGCGGCGATCCAGGGCGCTGCGATCGTCTGCTTCCTGGCAGGGCGCAGAGCAAGCTGAGCGCGGCCCTGTCAATCCCGGCAGTAGCCTTCCCCCGCGCGAACCATCAGGCAGTCCTTCTTCCCGGCCAGCCACTTCATGCCCGTCTGCTCGCCGTTGCTGGCGCGAAGTGTTTCCCATCTCCCGTCGCGTTCGAACTCGATCTTGTCGCCTGCCGCCCGGCCGACAAAGGTTCGCGGTCCGTCCAGGTTCTGCACGGTGACATCGTAGTGACCGCTGCCGCCCGTGATGCGAACGAAGGTCCCCTCGGGCCCGTTCCACTGGCCGATCCATTGGTCGGTGACGGGCGCCGGAGGCGGTGCCGCGGGCGCGGAGGGCGAGGCCGCGGGCGCGGGCGCGGGGGCCGGCTCGGGTGATGTGGTGGGTGCGGGGGCGGTCGTGGCGGCGGTGTCACGGTCTCCGCAGGCCGCGAGCGACAGGGCCGCCGCCAGGGCCGCTGCCAGGTACCGGGGCGATGAGGTGTTCATGGGACCAGTGTGCCGTGGTGCCCGCCCGATGAGAAGCGAAGGCCGCTCATGCCCCCAGTCATTCCTTTGGTCATCCCCGGCCGGAGTTGGTTGCTCCCGCAACATCTAGACTGCCGTGCTTCTCGGCGGGCCGCATGTTTCCGCCGTGTAGCGCTATTGTTTTCATAGGGAGGCGATCCAGTGAACCGGTGTCACAAAACGGTATGGAACGCGGCGCTCGGCGCCAGCGTGGCAGTGGCAGAAAACGCGAGCACACCGCGCAGCAGGGCGCGCGGTTCGGCGCGAGCGCTTGGCGGCGTGGCATTGGCCTTGGCCGGCTTGGCGGGCAGCGGCATGTCGCAGGCGGCCACATTCACGGCCTCCAATGAAGCCGAATTGATTGCCGCGATCAACGCGGCGAACGCGAGCACGGACCCGAGTTCCACGATCAACCTGGTGGGCTCTTTCACCCTCGCGACGGCCCTGCCGCCGGTTCGGGGCAACGTGGCACTCGTCCCCGGGGGCGGCACTTTGACGGTGGAGTCTGCCGCCGGAGCCGCGCTGACGTTCGAAGCCGGGGCGGACTTCGGCACCCTTGGCGGTTTGCAGGTGGGTCAAACGGCTGGCACCACAGGCGCTTTGACCGTTCAGGGTTCGGGCACCACGGTGATGGCGACCGTGCTTCAGGGCGTTTCGGGACAGGCCCGCATCCGTGTGTTGGACGGGGGTGTGCTCACCTCGACGGGCCCGTCGGGCATACGGCTCGGCGGCACATCAGCAGCGGTATCCAACGGCGGGGTTGCCGATGTGCTCGTCAGCGGTGCCGGCTCGATATTGCGCTCCTCGGTCCTGTATATCCATCAGCGCGGCACGCTGGAGGTGTCCGAGGGAGGCACGCTGGAGGGGGCTGTCCTTCATCTGGGCTCCATGCCAGGCGGATTCACCGGGTTGATCACAGGGGCCGGCTCCCGACTGATGTCGACCACCGTCACCATCAACCTGGGTGCGTCGGGCTCGGCGACGCTGACCGTGGCCGACGGGGCGATGGTCTCCGCCAACAGCGGGGCTTCCGCGATCAACCTCGCGGCCAACGGCGGCGGCTCCGCCGTGTTGAACATCGGTGGCGCCGTGGGGCAGGCCGCGGTGGCACCGGGTGCGGTGATCGCCTCTGCAGTGAACGGCGGCGCCGGCACGGCGGTGCTCAACTTCAACCACAACGCCAGCGCCTATGGCTTTGCCCCGGCCATCACCGGCAGCACCAGCGTGAACCACGTGGGCAGCGGCGTGACGACGCTCACCGGCGCCAGCACCTACGGCGGCGCGACGACCATCACCGGCGGCACGCTGCGCGCGGGCGTGGCCAATGCCTTCAGCGCCGCCTCGGCCCATACGGTCGGCGCCACGGGCACGCTGGACGTCGGCGCCTTCAACCAGACCCTGAGCGCGCTGAACAACGCCGGCACGGTGTCGCTGTCGGGCGGCACGCTCACGATGACGGGCGCCTACGTGGGCAATGGCGGCACGCTGCAGTTGGGCGGTGGCCGCCTGGTGCTCGATGGCGCGGCCGCCAGCGCCAGCGGCAATACGCTGCTGCGCATCACCAACTTCGATGCCCTGGGCGCCGAGACCACGGGCAACGGCATCGAGGTCATCACCGCCACCGGCGGGGCCACCACCACCGCGCAGACCACCAAGGACGCCTTCCGCCTGGCCGGTGGCGTGGTGGGTGGAGGCGCCTACCAGTACCGCTTGTACGCGGCCGACGCGAACGGTGCGGGCGAGAACTGGTACCTGCGCTCCGAGGGCTACCGCGCCGAGGTGGCGCTGTACGCCGTGGTGCCCGAGCAGTTCCGCGCGCTCGACATCGCCATGCTGGCCAACCGCCAGCAGCGCATGGGCGAGTCGCGCACCGCCATCGACGCCGACGGCCGCGAGCGCCAGGCCTGGGGCCGCGTCTTCAGCGTGGACCGCGACATCGCCCAACAGGGCACCGTGAGCCCCACGAGCAACGGGCGCCTGAACGGATTTCAGACCGGCACCGACCTGTGGACCAACGCGAATTGGCGCGCCGGTCTCTACCTGGGCCAGCTCGAGGGCGACATGGCCGTGCGCGGCCAGGAAAGCGGTGCCGCGAACTACTCGTCGGGCCGCAACGACCTGCGCAGCCAGTACCTGGGCGGCTACGCCACCTGGCAGCGCGACAGCCTGAGCCTGGACGCCGTGCTGCAGCTGGGCCGCCACCGCTACACCGCCACGCCCGCCGAGGGCGAGTCCAGCGCGGGCAAGGGCGACAGCCTGATGGCCTCGCTGGAAGCGGCCCAGGGCTTCGCGCTCTCGACGCGCTGGCAGATCGAGCCTTCGGTGCAGGTGGCCTACCAGCACCTGAGCCTGGACGACACCGGCCTCGGCGGCGCCACGGTGCAGCAGGACACCGACGGCAGCTGGATCGTGCGCGCTGGCGTGCGCGTGAAGGGTCTGTTCAACGCCGGCCCGGGCGCCCTGCGTCCCTACGCCAGCCTCAACCTCTACAAGCGCAGCAACAGCACCGACGTGACGCGCTTCGCCGGCGGAGTGGGCGGCACCGACATCAGCAGCCGCACCGGTGGCAACAGCGGCGAGCTGAGCCTGGGCACGAGCTGGCAGCTCAGCCCGCGCACCAGCCTGTACGGCGAGCTGAGCCAGCTCTGGGAACTGGGTGGGGGCGCGCGCACCGACAGCGGCATCAGCGGTGGGGTGGGGGTGCGGGTGCTCTGGTGACGCCGTCCTGCACGGGCGCGCGGCCGTTCGTACCCGCGCCCGGCGTTTTCGCGTCGGCGGCGGTGCGCCGCGTCAGATGAGGTTCACGCCCCGCCACACGCCCTCGCGCACCAGATCCTTCACCGTCTCGCGCAACTCCGTGCGCACCACGGCCGCTGCCGGCGACAGCCGCGTCGGGTCCACCGAGTAGAGGTAGTTCGGCCGCTTCATGTCGGCGTCGGAAAACGCCAGCGTGCGCCAGCGCTCGCGCATGCGGCCTTCCAGCAGCGCGGCGGCCATGGGCTTGATGGTGGCACCCAGGCCGTCGCGCACGCAGGTCATCAGGAGCGAGAGCGAATCGATCTCGGCCACCACGTGGGCCGTCAGGCTGCGCTGCTCGAATTCGGTGGTGATGCGCCGGCGCAGGCCGTGGATGCTGGTGGGCAAGATCAGCGGCAGCGCCGCCGTCTCGGCGCAACTGATCTTCACGCGCCGCTGAGGCACCAGCTCGCTGTCCTGCGGCAGCATCACGAACAGCTCCTCCTCCACCAGCGGCTCGCTCGGCAGATCCGGCACGGCGTCGCGGCTGAAGAGGATGGCCAGGTCGAGCTGGCCCATGCGCATCATCTGCGCCAGGTGGCCGCTCATGCCCTCGACCACGTTGAGCACGATGCCGGGGTACTTCTCGCGGATGCGGCGCATGAAGCTGACGCCCACCGCGCACACCGTGGTGGCCGCCAGGCCCACCGACACCATGCCGTGCACCGAGCCCGGGTCCTGCCGCGCGATGCTGAGCGCCTGCTCGAGCTGGCGCAGCATGAAGCGAGCGTGGTGGTGCAGGGCGGTGCCGCTCTCTGTGGGCGTCACGCCCTTGGCGGTGCGGATCAGCAGGGGCTTGCCCACCTCCGCCTCCAGCTTGGCGATCTGCTGGCTCAGCGCGGGCTGCGCGATGAAGAGCTGGCGCGAGGCCTTGGCCAGGCTGCCGCTCTCCACGATCTGCACGAAGTACTTGAGTTGCCGGAAGTCCATGTCCTTGTCGTCTCCATTGCTCCCGGGGAGGGGGTGATTTCCGGGCTATAGGATTTTCTTCTATCCAGTCTCGGAAAACAGTATTTTTCAGAGTGCCCCGGTCTTCCTACTATCCACGCCGCACCCCAAGTGCGAATTCCTACAACGAGGAGACAACACCGTGGAGCAGACACAGGACAAGGGCACGCAGCGGCGCACGCTGCTCAAGGCCGGCGCGTTGGTTGCCGGGGGGGCGGCGCTCGGCTTGCCGGCGTTGGCGCAAGGCAATGAACCCATCCGCATCGGCCACCTCACGCCGCTCACGGGCTTCCTGGGCGCGCTGGGCGACTACGCCACGCAGGGCATCAAGATGGCGGTGGAAGAGGTGAACGCCGCCGGCGGCGTGAACGGCCGCAAGATCGAACTGATCAGCGAAGACTCGGTGAACCCGCAGACGGCCTCCAGCAAAGCCCAGCGCATGATCGAGCGCGACAAGGTGCTGGTGCTGATGGGCGAGATCAACTCGGCCTCGGCGCTTACTATCTCGCAGGTGGCGGCGCGCAACAAGACGATGTTCATGAGCATCGGCGCGCGTTCCGACGCGCTGCGCGGCAAGGACTGCAATCGCTACACCTTCCACGTGGACATCCCCGTCACGGTGATGGTGAACGCGGCCGGCGAGGCCCTGCTGCGCGAGGGCCTGGTCAAGGGCAAGAAGATCTACGCGCTGACCTCCGACTACCTCTTTGGCCACGACCTCTCTCGCGCGGCCAAACGCTTCTTCACCGCCAACGGCGGCACCGTGATCGGTGACGAACTGGTGCCCACCGACCTGACCGACTTCAGCTCGCAGATGATCAAGATCCGCCAGGCGCGGCCCGACCTCATCGCCACCAACCTCGGTGGCAACCAGGTCACCAACTTCGTCAAGCAGTACGCGGAGTTCGGCCTGCAGATTCCGGTGGCGGGTTTCAACCTCAACACGGCCGACGCCTGGGCCGCGGGCGAAGGCAACCTGGGCGGCATCTGGCCCACGGTGTGGCACCACGAACTCAAGACGCCGGGCAGCGTGGCCTTCGTCGAGCGCTTCACCAAGAAGTACAACCGCCTCCCCGAGAACCACGCCTGGATCGAGTACGTCTCGCTCATGATGCTGGTGCAGGCGATGAAGGAAACGAAGTCGACCGACACCGACAAGCTGATCGCCTACTTCGAGAGCGAGGCGCAGTTCGACATCCTGAAGGCGCGCAAGGCCTACTTCCGCAGCTGGGACCACCAGCTCATGCAGGAGGCCTACCCCTTCACGGTGAAGCCCAAGGGCCAGGCCAAGCACAAGCAGGACTTCCTGCAGTTCGGCGAAGCCGTGCCGGCCGCCAATGAACCCCTCGAAAAACTCGCGCCGCCCAAGTCGGAGAGCGCCTGCAAGATGTGACCGGGTGATGCAGATCGTTTTCTTGCTCGAGCAGGTCGTCAACGGCCTGGTGCTCGGGGGCTATTACCTGCTGCTCGCGCTCGGTCTCTCGCTGATCTTCAGCGTGGGCGGCATCGTCAATCTCTCGCACGGCGCGTTCTACGCGCTGGGCGCCTACCTGTCGCTGGAAGTCATCCGCTTCGTCGGCTTCGGCCCCAGCATCGTCATCACGCCGCTGCTGGTGGGCCTGCTGGGCATCGCCTTCGAGCGTTTCCTGCTGCGCCGCTTCTACTCGGCCGATCCCATCCTCAGCCTGCTCGTCACCTTCGGCCTGGCCTTGGTGGCGGAACAGGCGCTGCGCATGATCTGGGGCTCGGCGCCGCTGGCCTCCAACATGCCGGCGGAGTTCAAGGGCAACGTGATGCTCGGCGAGTTCATGTTCTCCAAGTACCGCCTGTTCATCCTGGGCGTGGTGGTGCTGGTGATGGCCGGCATCTGGCTGCTGTTGCACAAGACGGCTTTCGGCCGCGTGGTGCGCGCGGGCGTGCAGAAGCCCGACATGGTGGCCGTGCTCGGCATCAAGCTGCAGCCCTACATGACGGCGATCGTGGTGCTGGGCGTGGCCACGGCCGCGCTGGGCGGCGTGCTGTTCGGGCCCATTGCCATCGTGCACCCCGCCATGGGCATGGAGATCATGACCGTGGCCTTCGTGGTGGTGGTCATCGGCGGCCTGGGCAGCTTCTGGGGGGTGGTGGCGGCGGCGCTGCTGGTGGGTGTCGTGCGCGGCATCACCACGCACTTCGCGCCGGCGGCCAGCGAGGCCTCGATGTACGTCCTGATGTTCCTGGTGCTGATGTTCCGGCCGCGCGGCCTGCTGGGCGAGCGCATCGAGCGCTTCGAGTGAGACCACAAGAATGAAAGCTCTTTTGTCTTCCCGGCACCGCCCGCTGTGGATCGCCGCGGCCGGCCTGGTGTTGCTGCCGCTCGTGTTCCAGGCCATCGGCCTCACCTTGGACTCGGCCACGGTCGTGGTCATTCTGGCCATGGCGGCCATGGGCCTGAACCTGCTGGTGGGCTACACCGGGCTCGTGTCCTTCGGTCACGCGGCCTGGTTCGGCATCGGCGGCTACGCGGCGGGGCTGGCGCAACTGCACTGGTTCAAGGGCCAGATGCTGCTGCCCCTGCTGTTCTCGGTGCTGTTCACCGCCGCGCTCTCGCTGGTGGTGGGCTTCCTCATCCTGCGGCGGCGTGGCGTGTACTTCTCGCTGCTCACGCTGGCGCTGTGCGCGCTCACCTTCGCCATTGCCTTCCGCTGGACCAGCCTCACGGGCGGCGAGGGCGGCCTGGGTGGCATCGAACGCGTGAGCTTCGGGCCCGCCGACCTCAACGGCCACCTGAGCTACTACGTGTTCGCCGCGCTGGTGGGCTTCGCCGTGGTATGCGCGCTGCACCGCGTGGTGCGATCACCCTTCGGCCATGTGCTGGTGGCCATCCGCGAGAACCAGCAGCGCGCCACCTTCCAGGGCTACGACGTCAAGCGCTACAAGCTGCTGGCCTTCGTGCTGTCGGCCACGGTCACGGGCCTGGCGGGTGCGCTGCTGGTGTTCCTGCACCGGCTGGCGGCGGCCGAGTCCACGGCGGTGCATTTCTCGGGCGAGCTGCTGGCCATGGTGGTCATCGGCGGCATGCACAGCTTCCTGGGGCCGGTCCTGGGTGCGCTGTTCTTCCTGCTGTTTCGCGAACTGTTCTCGATGTGGACCGACAACTGGCTGCTGTACTTCGGCCTCATCTTCGTCGGCTTCATCATCTTCTCGCCCTCGGGTCTCACGGGCATCTGGGGCCAGGTGCAACGCCGCCTGCGCCCGCCGCCCACCGACGGCGCGGCCATGAGCAAGCGCAAGATCTACGATGGCCTGCCGCTGCCCGAGTTCCTGCGCCCCGCGCGGCGCGAGGGCGCGGTGCTGGAAGCGCACGACGTGGGCATGCGCTTCGGCGGCATCCAGGCCGTGCGTGGTGCCAACCTGGCCGTGCAGGCCGGGCAGATCCACGCGCTCATCGGTCCCAACGGCGCGGGCAAGACGACCACGTTCAACCTCATCTCGGGCATGTTCCCGCCGAGCACGGGCACGGTGAAGCTGCACGGCGAGGTGATCCACCACCTCTCGCCCGACCGCATCTGCCAGCAGGGCCTGGCGCGCTCCTTCCAGATCACCAACCTGTTCAAGGGCCTGACGATCCAGGAGAACCTGCGCCTGTCGGTGCAGGCCCGCCACCCTGCGCGCTTCAACTTCTGGCGCGACGTGGACAGTTTCCCGAGCGTCAACGCCGAGACCGCCGAGCTCATGAAATTCCTGGGCCTCGAAGGCATGGAACAGGTGGGCGGCGCCGACCTGTCCTACGGCGGACAGCGCTTGGTGGATCTGGGCATCGCACTGGGCAGCAAGCCGCAGGTGCTGCTGATGGACGAGCCTCTGGCGGGCCTGGCAGCGGCCGAGCGCGAGCGCGTGTCGCGTCTGGTGAAGACCATCGCCAGCAACATTCCGGTGCTGATCGTGGAGCACGACATCGACCGCGTGCTGGAGCTCTCCCACCGCGTGACCGTGATGAACCAGGGCGAGGTGCTCATGAGCGGCACGCCGGCCGAGGTGCGCGACGACCGCCGTGTGCAGGAGATCTATACCGGCACCGGCACGCCCCCCGTCACCGGCCGCAGCGGCGTCGCCACGGGCGATCGGCCGCTGGTACTGGACTTCGACAAGGTCGACGCCTTCTACGGCAAGAGCCACATCCTCAACGGCGCCAGCCTGCAGGTGCGCGAGGGCGAGATCGTGGCGCTGCTGGGCCGCAACGGTGCGGGCAAGTCCACCTTGCTCAAGAGCCTGGTGGGCCTGGTGCCGCCGGTCAGCGGGCGCGTGGTCTTCAACGGCCGCGACATCGCCGGCCTGGGCGCGCCCGACATCGCGCGGCTGGGCATCGGCTACGTGCCGCAGGGGCGCGGCCTGTTTGCGGGCATGACGGTGGCCGAGAACCTCTCCCTGGGCCGCCTGGCGCGACCCACCGATGGCAGCACCGGCGTGGTGTGGGACGAAGAGAAGGTCTTCGAGTTCTTCCCGCGCATCCGGGAGCGCATGCACATCGCGGCCGACTACCTCTCGGGTGGCGAGCAGCAGATGGTGGCCGTGGCGCGCGCGCTGTCGGGCAACGTGCGCCTGCTGCTGCTGGACGAACCCTTCGAAGGCCTGGCGCCCACCGTGGTGCAGGAGCTGTTCACCGTGTTCGACCGCTTGCGCCAGCACGTGGCCATCGTCATCGTCGAGCACAACCTGGACCTGGTGCTGGCCCTGGCCGACCGCGCCTACGCGCTGGAGCGCGGCGCCGTGTTCCACGAAGGCCCGGCCGAGCCGCTGCTCACCGACCTCGACTACCGCAAGAAGATTCTCTGGCTCTGAGCCCCGGGACCGAATTCCTCCCCCACACACTACGCGATACAGGAAAGCACATGAGTCAAACCCCCCGTCCCCCTGGCCAGGCGCTGGTGGAAAAGATGGCGAACCTGCTTTGGAAGGAGTACCCGGGCCACTTCGGCGGCGCGCTCTCCAAGGAGCTGGCCGGCCCCGACACCACTGGCAGCCGCCGCCTGGACTTCCGCATCTCGCGCTACGCGCCCATGGCCTGCGTGCAGGAGCACGTGCACAAGGTGCAGGAGCAGGTCTACTACGTGCTGGAGGGCGAGGGCGTGCTCACGCTGGATGAGGAACGCCACCTGATGCGCCCTCACGATTTCGTCTATGTGCCCCCGGGCATTCGTCACAGCTTCCACAACACCGGCACCGCCGGCCTGGTCTTCCTGGTGATCACCACGCCCGCGTCGGACGACGAGGAGGCCCTGTGATGGACCGTCAGGCATCGGCCCTGTTGGACCCGGCGCGCCACGGCGTGCTGCGCCAGCTCATCGACGGCGAATGGGTGGACGGTCAGGGCCCGCGCGTCGGCGTGCGCGACAAGTACACGCTGAAGGACTTCGCCGAACTCACGCAGGCCGACGAGGCGCAGGCGCGCCGCGCGGTGGACGTGGCTCACGCGGCCTTCCGGCGCGGCGTGCCGGCGGCCTACGAGCGCGGCGTGGTGCTGGAGCGCGCCGCCGCGCTGCTGGAGGCGCGCAGCGATCAGTTCGTGCGCGCCATGCAGCGCGAGGCCGGCTTCACGCAGAGCGACGCCGCCGGCGAGGTGCGCCGCTGCCTGCAGACGCTCAAGCTCTCAGCCGACGAGGCACGCCGCCTCGCGGGCGACGTGATCCCGTTGGGCGGCGCGCCCGGCGCGGCGGGCCGCATCGGCTTCACCCTCCGCGTGCCGCTGGGCGTGGTGGCGGCCATCACGCCCTTCAACTCGCCCCTCAACACCGTGACGCACAAGGTCGCGCCCGCCTTCGCGGCGGGCAATGCGGTCATCCTCAAGCCCTCCACGCACACCCCGCTGACGGCCTGCCTGCTGGCCGAGGTGCTGCTGGAGGCGGGCATGCCCAAGGGCTTCCTCAATGTGCTGCACGGCGGTGGCGACGTGGTGCGCTGGCTGCAGGCCGACGAGCGCGTGCGCTTCTTCGCCTTCACCGGCAGCACCGAGGTGGGCCGCCTGATCCAGCAGGCCGCCGGCCTGCGCCGCACGCAGATGGAACTGGGTTCCATCGCCTGCACCATCCTCTGCGAGGACGCGCGGCTGGACGCGGCCCTGCCCAAGGTCGTGAACGCGGGCTTTCGCAAGGCGGGGCAGGTGTGCACCTCGGTGCAACTGCTGCTGGTGCACGAATCGCTGCAGGCCGAGGTTGAAGTCCGCCTGGCCACGATGGTTCAGGCCCTGCCCTATGGCGACCCGAGCGACGGCAAGACCTTCGTCGGCCCCGTGATCAGCGAGGACGCCGCCATCCGCATCGAGGCCTGGATCGAGCAGGCCGTGGCCGCGGGCGCGAAGCGCCTGGCCGGCGGCCCGCGCCAGGGCGCGGTGGTGCCGCCCACGCTGCTGACGAACCTGCGCGACGACATGCGCGTGAGCTGCCGCGAGATCTTCGGGCCGGTGGTCTGCATCCTGCCCTTCCAGACGCTGGAGCAGGCCATCGCCCGTGTCAACGCCACGCCCTTCGGCCTGGCCACGGGCATCTTCACCCACCAGCTCGACGCCGCCTTCGCCGCCGCGCACCAGCTGGAAGTGGGCGGCGTGCACGTGAACGAGACCTCGAGCTCGCGCGTGGACCTGATGCCCTATGGTGGCTCCAAGGACAGCGGTTTCGGCCGCGAAGGCCCGCGCTACGCGGTGCACGAGATGACCGAGGAACGGGTCGTCACTTTCACGATGAATTGAACGGATAGCGAACATGCCCAAGATGAAAGGTGGCGAACTGATCGCCGAGTACCTGGTCCAGGAGAAGGTGCCGTACGTGTTCGGCATCTGCGGCCACGGCAACGTCGGCATCCTCGATGCCCTCTACGACGTGCGAGACAAGCTCACCCTCGTCTCCCCGCGCCACGAGCAGTGCGCCGGCCACATGGCCGACGCCTACTTCCGCGTGAAGCACAAGCCGGTGGCCACGCTCACCTCCACCGGCCCGGGCTCGGCCAACATGGTGATGTCCTGCGCCACCGCGCTGTCGGACTCCTCGGCCTTCCTGTGCATCACCTCGAACGTGCCGACCTCGCAGCACAACCGCGCGCCCTTCCAGGAGCTCTACAAGCACAACCAGGCCGACTTCGCGCAGGTGATGCGCCCGGTGGTCAAGCGCGCCTTCCAGCCCAGCCGCGTGGACATGCTGCCGTTGGCCTTGCGCCAGGCCATGGACACCATGGTCACCGGACGCCCCGGGCCAGTGAACCTGGACATTCCCTACAACGTGTACCAGGAGGAGGCCGACGTCGAGCTGCCACCGGCCTCGAACCTGCACCGCGCGCACCGCCCCGGCGCCAGCGAGGCCGATGTGGCCGAGGCCCTGGCCCTGCTGGCCGCCGCGCGCCAGCCCGTGCTCTTCATCGGCCACGGCGCCACGCTGTCCGAAGCGGGCGAGGAGATCACCGAACTCGCCGAGCGGCTCGGCATTCCCGTCATCACCTCGCCCAACGGCATGGGCTGCATCCGCGGCGACCACCCGCTGGCCCTGGGCTTCATCGGCCGCAACGGCGCCTACCCGGCGAACGAGGCCGGTCGCCGCGCGGACCTCGTCATTACCCTGGGCACGCGCTTCGACGACCGCAGCTCATCGAGCTGGCACGAGGGCTACTCGTGGAACTTCCCCACGACCAAGCTCATTCACGTCGACATCGACCCGCAGGAGCTGGGCCGCAACTACGCGCCCGACCTCGGCGTGATCGCCGACGTCAAGGTGTTCACGCGCCAGCTCATCAACGCGCTGCCGCAGCGTGCGCAGGCATCGGCCGAGCGCTACGCGCCCTGGCTGGAGCAGGTGCAGGGCTGGCAGGCGCAGTGGGAGGCTTTCGTGCGCCCGCACTTCGGCGATTCCACGAACCCGCTGCGCCCCGAGTTCGTGGTGGGCACGCTGCAGCAGGTGTTGCCGGACGACGTGATCCTCGCGCTCGACTCGGGCGTGCACCACAACTGGTTCATGCAGTTCTGGCAAGCCAGGCGCCCGCAAAGCATGCTCAACAGCTGGGGTTACTCCAGCATGGGCTTCGGCGTCTGCGGCGTGATGGGCGCGCAGCTCGCCGCGCCCGAGCGGCCTTGCGTGGCCGTGGTGGGCGACGGCGGTTTCACCATGGCGCCCTACGTGCTGTGCACGGCGGTGGAGCTGAACCTGCCCGTCGTCTGGATCATCTGGAACAACTTCGCCTGGGGCGCCATCCGCGACCTGCAGTATGGCCTGTTCGATGGCCGCGAGATCGGCACCGCCTTCTACAAGGGCCAGAGCGGCGAACGCTACAACCCCGACTTCGCGGCCTGGGCCCGCGCGGCTGGCGCCGACGGCTACACCGTGACGCGCCCGCAGGACCTGGGCGCCACCGTGCAGCAGGCACTGAAGAACAAACGCCCCTGCGTGATCGACGTGCACGTGGACGCCGACGTGCGCCCGCCGTCCACCGGCACCTGGCAGTTGCCGCCGATTCCGTTCAAGGAACCCGTGTTCGGAACCCCCCTGCGCCGCTGACGCGGCTTCCCCCCAGGGGACGCCACCAGCGGCCCGGCAAAGCCGGTTCCGCGGTGGCCCGCGAAAAGGCCCTTCGATCCTCGAACCATTGGAGCATTCATGAGCAGAAAAATTGCCCTCGTCTTCGGCGGCACGCGCGGCATCGGCGCTGCCACCGTGAAGAAGCTGGCCGACAGCGGCTATGACGTGGCCTACACCTACGTGAGCAGCGCACCCAACGTGCCGCAGAAGATCGGCAGCGCCACCACCAAGGGCTACCAGGTCGACATCCGCGAGCCCGCGCAAGTGGCCCAGGTGTTCGCCAACGTGGCCAGGGACTTCGGCGCCGCGCCGCACTGCGTGGTGGCCAATGCGGGCATCAACGTGCCGCCCGGCCCCATCGCGCAGTACGACCCGGAGAACTTCCGCAAGGTCGTTGAGGTGAACCTCGTCGGCGCCTTCAACGTGCTGAGCGCCGCCGCGAAACACGTGGCCGACGGCGGCAACATCATCGGCCTGACCACCTCCATGGTGCGCGTGGCCGTGCCCGGTGGTGGCGCCTACACGGCCACCAAGGCCGGCGTTGAAAGCCTGCTGCGCTCCATGTCGAAGGAGCTCGCGCCGCGCGGCATCCGCGTCAATGGCGTGGCGCCCGGCCCGGTGGACACAGACCTGTTCCGCGCGGGCAAGGACGAGGCGGCGATTGCCCGTTCGGCCGGCATGAGCCCCTTCAACCGCGTGGGCCAGCCCGACGAGGTGGCCGAGGTCGTGGCCTTCCTCGCGTCCGACAAGGCCTCGTGGGTGCATGGCCAGATCATCCAGCCCAACGGTGGCATGGTGTGATGCGGCTCGCCGTCTTCACGAAGAACCTGACGAACCCGGCCTATGGCGCGGCCCGCCTGGGCGCGGAGCGCGCGGCAGCGGCCTTGGGCGGCGCCGAGGTGCTGCACTTCGTGCCGCAGACACCGGACGACCCGGATCAACAGATCGCGTTGATTGACGAGGCGCTGGCCTTGGATCAGAAGCCCGACGCCTTCGTGCTCTCGCCCGTGCACGCGACGAAGGTCGATCCCGCCATCCGCCGCATCGCCGCCGCCGGCATTCCCATGATCGGCTTCGTCAACCCGATCGACGCCGCGCCCATGGCGGGCTACGTGAGTTCGGACGACGCCGCGCTCGCGCAGGCCATTGCCACTTACCTGTTCGATCACCTGGGTGGCCAGGGCCGCGTGCTCGTGGTCACCGGTCCAGATCAGTCGTACACCAGCCTCGAGCGCCTGCGTGGCTTTCGCGCGGCGAGCGAGAACTACCCGGGCATCCGCTGGGCCGGCCCGATCGCCGGCGACTACGCGCGCGACGTGGCGCGCGAGCGCACCACGCGCTGGCTCGCCACGAACGAGGCGCCCGACGCCTGCCTGGTGGCCAACGACATCATGGCCATCGGTGTGCTCGACGCCCTGCCCGGCGCCGGCCGGCGCGCCGCCGTGGTGGGCGTGAACGCCATCCCGCAGGCCATCGAGGCCATCGGCGCTGGCCGCATGCTGGCCACGGCCGACTTCAACGCCATGCAGATGGCCTATCTGGCCACCGAATGCGCCGTGCGCCACCTGCGCGGCGAGGCCATTCCGCCGCGCATCGAACTGCCGGTGCAGATCGTGGACCGCCACAACCATTCGAGCTGGGACCTGCCCTACGAGCAGCGACCCGTCGTCACGCTCGACGAACTCAGGAGACCACACGCATGAAGAAGAGAAGTTTTCTCAAGGCCACCGGCGCCGGCCTGCTGGCCGCCGCGCTGCCGGGCATCGGCATGGGCACGGCAATGGCGCAGGACTACCCCAACAGAACCGTGCGCATCGTCGCGCCGCTGGCGCCCGGTGGGGCGGTGGACATCCTCGCGCGCCTTATCGCCGAGCGCCTGCAACCGCTCTACGGCCAGACCGTGATCGTGGAGAACAAACCCGGTGCCAGCGGCCACCTGGGCGCGCAGCACGTGGCGCGCTCGCCGGCCGATGGGTACACCCTGATGGTGGGCACCATCGGCATCCACGCGGCGTACGCGAGCTACAGCAAGCTCAACTACGAGCCCGCGAAGGAGCTGCAGCCGATCATGATCATCGGCGAGGCCTCCAACATCGTGGTGGTGCCCGCCAACTCGCGCTTCAAGACCTTCGCGGATTTCCTCGCCGAGGCGAAAGCCAAACCGGGCGGCATCAACTACGCCTCGGCCGGCCCGGGCTCGTCCATCCACATGATCACCGAGCTGTTCCAGCTCGCCATCGGCCAGCGCATGAACCACGTGCCCTACAAGGGCAGCGGGCCCGCGCTGGCCGACCTCATCGGCGGTCAGGTGGACGTGATGTTCGAGAACATGTCCTCGGGCATGGCGCATGTGCGCGGCGGTCGTCTGCGCGCGCTGGCCGTCACCGGCCCCAAGCGCGATCCGCGCTTTCCCGAGCTGCCCACCATCGCCGAGGCCGGCGTGCCCGGCTTCAGCGGCACCTCGTGGTTCACGCTGGCCGCGCCTGCCGGCACGCCCGCGCCGCTGGTGGACAAGCTCAACCGCGACGTGCAGAAGCTGCTGGCCGCGCCCGACGTGGCCGAGCGCTACAACGCCCTGGGCATGGGCGTCACGCCCAACACGCCGGCCGAGGCGCGCGCCTTCATCCAGAGCGAGACCACCAAGTGGACGCGCGTGATCGAGGCCGCGAACCTCAAGCTCGACTGAGCCGGCCGAGCGCACCACACACCTACCGGAGACACGACATGATCGAGAAGACCGTTCGCTCGGCCCTGCTGGGCCTGGCCATCATCACCGCCGCCCTGGCCGCCACGGCGCAGGACGTGTACCCGAGCAAGCCCATCCGCCTCGTCGTGCCGTACGCGGCCGGCGGCCCGGCGGACCTGCTCGCGCGCGGCGTGGCCGAGAAACTCTCGCCGCGCCTGGGCCAGAGCGTGGTGGTGGAGAACAAGCCCGGCGCGGGTGGCCACACCGGTGGCGAGCAGGTGGCCAAGGGCGCGGCCGATGGCTACACGCTGGTGCTGGCCACCATCGCCCACAACGGCGCGACCAAGCTTTACCCCAACCTGCGCTACGACCCCAACACCGAACTGCAACCCGTCATCCTGGTGGCCGAAAGCCCCAGCGTTCTGCTGGTGCGCCAGGACCTGGCCGCCAAGTCGGTGAGCGAGCTGCTTGCCTTGATGAAAGCCCAGCCCGGCAAGCTGAGCTACGGCTCGGCCGGCAACGGCTCGGCCATGCACATGGCGGCCGAGCTGTTCCGCTACATGAGCAAGACCGAGGTGGTGCACGTGCCCTATCGCGGCGGCGCGCCCGCCATGACGGACCTGCTCGGTGGCCGCATCGACTTCATGTTCGACAGCCTGGGCACCGCGCACCAGCACCTGCCCTCGGGCAAGGTGCGCGCGCTGGCCGTGACCAGCACCAGGCGCAACCCCAGCCTGCCCGACGTGCCCACGGTGGCCGAGGCCGGTCTGCCTGGCTACGCCTCGGTGCCCTGGTACACCATCTCAGCGCCCAAGGGCGTGCCGGTGGCCGTGGTGAACAAGCTCAACAGCGACATCAACGCGGTCCTGAAGGACGCGGACCTGGTGAAGCGCTGGGACAGCCTGGGCGTGGTGGTCCTGGGCGGCACGCCGGCCGAAGCGGCCAGACGCAACCAGGACGAGACCAAAAAGTGGAGTGCGGTGATCGAAGCCGCCAACATAAAACTCGACTGAGGCGCCGATGCACGACGTGATCGTGGTGGGCGGTGGCGGCGCCGCGCTGGCCGCCGCCATCGAGGCGCGCGAGCGTGGCGCGCGCGTGCTGCTGCTCGAAAAGAACGAGCGCCTCGGCGGATCCACCGCCTGGTCCATCGGCTCGGTCACGTCCACCGGCACGCCACACCAACGGCGGCGCGGCATCGTGGACAGCCCGGCCGACCACTGGGCCGACATGCCGGGCTTCGCGGGCGATCTCGATGCGCGCGACAACGCCGAGTTACGCCGCGTGTTGTGCGATCACATCCCCGAGACCTTCCAGTGGTTGCTGGATTCGGGCGTGCGCTTCATGGGCCCCATGCCCGAGCCGCCGCACCGCCAGCCGCGCATGCACAACGTGCTGCCGAACTCGCGTTCCTTCATCTACCACCTGGAGCGGCGCGCGCGCCGCGTGGGCGTGGAGATCCGCTGCGGTGTGCGCGTTGACGCGTTGCTGCGAAAAGGCGAGCGCGTCGTGGGCGTCGAAGCGCAAGGGCCCAACGGCCGCCTGAGCTTCGAGGCGCGCCGCGGCGTGGTGCTGGCTGCGGGCGACTTCACCAACAGCCCCGAATTCAAGCGCCGCTTCATGGGAGAGCAGGAATCGCGCGTGGAGGGCGTGAATCCCACGGCCACGGGCGACGGCCAGCGCCTGGCCGAATCGCTGGGCGCGCGCATCGTCAACGGCGACCTCGCGCTCGGCCCCGAGATCCGTTTCATCGCGCCCGCTACCGAAACCTTCGTGCGCCGCCTGCCGCCCTGGCGCTGGCTGGCCGGCCTCATGGGCTGGTCGCTGGACCACCTGCCGGCGGCCCTGTTGCGCCCGCTGATGATGAAGTTCCTGACCACCGCGCTGGCGCCCTCGATGGCGCTGTTCGAGGCCGGTGCGGCCCTGGTGAACCGGCGCGGCGAGCGCTTCGGCGACGAACTCGACCGTGCGGCCTGGCGCCTGGCCGACCAGCCGGACAAGCAGGGGTACATCGTGCTGGACCGCGCGCTCGCGCAACGCTTCGCGGTCTGGCCGAACTTCATCTCCACCGCGCCCGGCATCGCCTACGCCTACATCGACGACTACCGCCGCAACCGGCCCGACGTGTTCACCGAGGCCCCCAGAGTGGCGGCGCTGGCGTCGCGCCTGGGCATGTCATCCGAGGCCTTGGCGCAAGCGGTGGCGGCGCGCTCCTTGGGTGAAGGGCCCTACGTGGCCCTGGGTCCGGTGCGTCCGGTGTTCGTGCACAGCGAAGGCGGCCTCATGGTCGACACGCGCCACCGCGTGCTCGATGCCAACGACCGGCCCATTGAAGGCCTCTACGCCGCGGGCGCCACGGGGCAGGGCGGTCTGCTGCTCAAGGGCCACGGACACCACCTGGCCTGGGCCTTCGTGTCGGGGCGAAGGGTGGGAGCTGAAGTCACTGGTCAAACTGAAGCGTAGGTACAAATTGGTTTGCCATGGACAATCGATCGTTCGATCGATTGGAACGAGCGATGGAGCATGCGCATGCAAACAGGATTGACCAGGGAACAACTCGAGGCCGACGGCTGGAAGCCGCGTGAGTTGGCCGGGTTCATGGGCACGGCCGGACCGCTGTGGACGCGCCGCGAGGCACAGGGCTGGCGCTATGGTCTGTTGGTCGGTGAGCAGCATCTCAACCCGGCTGGCGTGATGCATGGCGGTGCGCTCGCGACCCTGCTCGATCACGTGGTGAGCACCGTGGCCTGGGAGGCCTGCGATCGCAAGCCCTGCGTGACCGTACAACTCGACAGCCAGTTCCTGGCGGCTGTGCAGGTCGGGCAGTTCGTCGAGGGCAGCGCCCGCGTCCAGCACAGGACGCGTGGTTTGATCTTCATGCAGGGCCAGGTGAGTGCCGCCGGGCAGGCGGTGCTCAGTGGACAGGCCATCCTCAAGGTGATGGGCGGATGAAGGGGGGCGGCGGACCGCTCCCTTTTTTTGCCTCGTCATAAGTTGTATATAGACAAAATATAGTGTCTATTGACAAAAGTGACGTCGAGAACGAAACTGCATTCACGCCAAACGAATGCAGATGCCCCATGACACGCCTCACTGATCTCAGCCTGTACGCCGAAGCGCAAGCCGCCTTTTCCCCGGAGAAACTGTGGGAGCTGTTCGACGGCAACCGTGAACAGCTCAATATCGCCCACGAGTGCATCGACCGGCACGCGGGCAGTGGCAGGGACGCGTTGGTGGTGGTGCACGCGGACGGCACCGACGAGGTGCTGAGCTACGCCGAGCTGGCGGACGACTCGTCGCGCTTCGCGCATTACCTGGCGTCCCGGGGCGTTCAGCCCGGTGATCGCGTGGCGATCATGCTGGACCCGTCCCGCGCCTTCTACACGGCCATGTTCGGCGTGATCAAGTGCGGCGCCATCGCGGTGCCGCTGTTCACTCTGTTCGGGCCCGATGGCATTCGCCTGCGCGTCAACGACTGCCAGCCGCGCTTGCTGGTGACCAACGCCGCCAAGGCGGAGATCACCCGCAGCATCGCCGCCACCGAAACCCTGGTGTATGACGCAGACTTCCATGACAGCCTGCAGGCGTGGCCAAGCCGCTATCAGGTGCGCTCCCGGGCCGACGAACTCGCGGTGTTCCAGTACACCTCAGGCACCACGCGCGAACTGCCCGAGGCCGTGAAGCACACGCACAAGGCCTTGGTGACGCTGACGGTAGCGGCGCTGTACGGCACCGGCATCCGCCCCGGTGATCGCTTCTTCTGTCCCTCGTCACCCGCCTGGGGCCACGGCCTGTGGCACGGCACCCTGGCGCCGCTGGCCATGGGCCTGACGGTGGGTGCCTACAGCGGCAAGTTCAAGCCGGAACGTCTGTTGCAGGCCCTGCACGCGCACCGCTTCACGAACATGAGCGCGGCTGCCACGCACTACCGCATGATGAAGAACTGCGGCCAGGCGGGGCAGTACCGCTTCGCCTTCGACAAGCTGTCGTTCACGGGCGAACCCATCGACGACGACACCGCGCGCTTCATCTGGCGCACGTTCGGCCTCGAGGTGTGCAGCATGTACGGCACCACCGAGATCGGTGTGGTGCTGGTGAGCTACCCCGGCGCGAAGGACTTCACCGTCAAACGCGGCTCCCTCGGCAAGGCGGTGCCGGGCACGCGGGTGGAGGTGCACGACGCCGCCGGTCAGGTGTGCCCGCCCGGCGTGACCGGCGAGCTGATGGTGATGCGCCGCGGCCAGTGGGTGCGCACCAAGGACCTGGGGCGCACCGACGCCGACGGCTACTTCTATCACGGCGGTCGCGCCGACGACGTGATCATCTCGGCGGGCTGGACCATGAGCGCCGTCGAGATCGAGAACGTGGTTCTCATGCACCCCGATGTGCTGGAAGCCGCGGCCATCGGCGTGCCCGACGAACTGCGCGGCCAGGTGGTCAAGGCCTTCGTGGTGAGCGCCCGCGCCGGCGACGAGGCCTTCACCGCCGAGATCCAGAACCTGGTGCGCGAGAAGCTGAGCCAGCACGAGTACCCGCGCCACGTGGCCTTCGTGCCCGAACTCCCCAAGACGCCCGCCGGCAAGGTGCACCGCAAGGTGCTGCGCCAGCGTGAACTCGAACAGTCGCTGGCCGTGGCGCCGTGATCACCCCCCGTTTCGTTCCAACCCGTTTCTGAAGCAAGGAGACATCCGCATGTTGACCAAGGTGCACCAACGCAGCTTTCCCAAGATCACCGAACAGGGCCTCGACGAGTTGCGCCAGCGCATCGGCGTGAAGATCGGCCAGACCGCCGAGCCGTGGTGCCACGAGGCCACGCGCGACAACATCCGCCACTACGCGCACGGCATCGGCGACGACAACCCGCTGTGGTGCGACCCGGCATACGCCGAGAAAACCAGCTACGGCACCCTCGTCGCGCTACCCAGCTTCCTGTTCGCCACCAGCCGCATCGTCTCGGGCTACGTGGGCGGCCTGCCCGGCGTGCACGCCATGTGGTCGGGCGCGGACTGGACCTGGCACAAGCCGGTGCTGCGCAACGACGAGATCCACACCGAAGCGCACCTGAAGGATCTGATCGAGCATCAGACGCGGTTCGCCGGCCGCGCCGTGCAGCAGATCTACCACGTGGACTTCTTCAACCAGAACGGCGACAAGGTGGCCGAGGCCGACAGCTGGTGCTTCCGAACCGAGCGCGACCACGCGCGCGAACAGGGAACGAAGTACAGCGAGGCGCGCTCGCGCGAGCCGCGCCGCTACACCGACGAGGAGCTCGGCGAGGCCTACAAGCTCTACCGCAACGAGGAAGTGCGTGGTGCCGTGCCGCGCTACTGGGAAGACGTGAAAGAGGGCGAGGAGTTGCCCACCATGTTCAAGGGGCCGATGACCGTGACGGGTTTCATCGCCTACGCGCAGGGCTGGGGCGGCCTCTACATCCGCGCCAACAAGCTCGCCTGGAAGCTGATCGACGCGCACCCGGGCGTGGGCATCAAGAACCGCTTCGGCATCCCCGACGTGCCCGAGCGCGTGCACTGGGAGGAAGAATTCGCGCTGGAGGTGGGCGCCCCTGGCGCCTACGACTACGGCCCGGAGCGCACCTCCTGGCTCACGCACCACCTCACCAACTGGATGGGCGACGCCGGCTTCCTGCACAAGGCGAGCTGCCAGGTGCGCCGACACAACCCCGAAGGCGACATGCTGTTCATCAAAGGCCGGGTCAAACGCAAGCTCGTGGAGGGTGGCCGCCACCTGGTGGAGATCGAGCAGGAAGGCCGCAACCAGGACGACGAGCTCTCGGTGCGCGGCACGGGCATCGTGGTTCTGCCTTCCAAGGGACGCTGAGCCATGAACCGGCAGCCCCCCGGCGCGCTGCACGGCCTCAAGGTCATCGACCTTACGCGGGTGCTCGCCGGCCCGTTGTGCACGCAGATCCTGGCCGAGCACGGGGCCGAGGTGATCAAGGTGGAGCCGCCCGCGGGCGACGAGACGCGTCGCCTCGGCCCACCGTTCGATGCCTGCGGGGACGCGGCGTACTTCTCCGCGCTCAACCGCGGCAAGCGCACACTGAGCCTGGACCTGTCGCAACCGCTGGCGCGCGAGGTGCTGCACCGCCTGCTGGCCGACGCCGACGTGCTGGTGGAGAACTTCCTGCCCGGCACGCTGGAGCGTTGGGGCCTGGGCTATGAGCAGGCGCTGGCGGACCGGCATCCGCGCCTCATCCACTGCAGCATCACCGGCTTCGGCGCTGACGGCCCACTGGGCGGACTGCCAGGCTACGACGCCGTGCTGCAGGCGCAGTGCGGGCTGATGAGCGTCAATGGCGACGAGGGCGGCGGCGCCACCCGCGTCGGCGTGCCGGTGGTGGACCACCTCACCGGTTACGTGGCCATGGCCGGCATCCTGATGGCGCTGCGCGCGCGGGACCGCGACGGCCATGGCCAGCGGGTCGAGGCAACGCTGTACGACACGGCGCTGAGCCTGCTGCTGCCCCACGCCGCCAACTGGTTTGCCTCGCGGCAGCGGCCCGGCCTGCTGGGCAGCGCGCACCCCAACATCGCGCCGTACGACAAGTTCCGCGCGCGCGATGGCGAGGTCTTCCTGGGCATCCTCAGCGACGCGCAGTTCCGCCGCTTCTGCGAGCAGGTGTCGGCGCCCGCGCTCGCGCGCGATCCGCGCTTCGCCTCGAATGCCCTGCGCGTCGAACACCGCGACGCGCTGAAGGAGGCCATCGAGGCGGCGATCGCCGGGCGCGATGGCGGGCCCCTGTGCGAGACGCTCATGCGCGCCGGCGTGCCGGCGGCGGCCGTGCTGTCGGTGCCGCAGGCGCTGGAACACCCGCATTGCGCGCACCGGGGCACGGTGGTGCGCCGTGGCGAGCACACGGGCCTGCGCTCACCCGTGCGCCTTGTGGGCACGCCGGGCCAGCCCGGCGAAGCGCCGCCGCGTTTCGCCGAGCACGCGAACGAGATCCTGAGCCGCCTGGGCTTCAGTGACGAGGAACTGCGGCAGATGCAGGCGAGCGGTGCGGTGCCGGGCTTCGAGCTCGCCGCCGGCTCGCACCACGGAGAAAGCCATGCGTTGACCTGAACACCCCATCATCACCACCCAACAGAAGGAGACAGACAGCATGAAAAGAATCGCATCGACGATCCTCGCCCTGGGCCTCGTGGCGCTCGCACCCGCGGGGGCCTGGGCACAGGCCTACCCGAACAAGCCCATCAAGATCATCGTCGCCTACCCGGCCGGCCAGGGCACCGACATCGCGACCCGCTACCTTGCCGAGCAGATGTCGCGCGACCTGGGCCAGCCCGTCATCGTCGACAACAAGCCGGGCGCGGGGGGCAACCTGGGCACCGAGCTGGCGGCGCGCGCGGCGCCCGACGGCTACACCCTCACCATGGGCACCAACGCCACCCACGTGCTCAACCAGTTCCTCTACTCGCGCATCGCCTACGACCCCGAGCACGACTTCGTTCCGGTGATGCTGGTGGGCACGTTCCCGATGGTGGTGGCGGTCAATTCGGCGTCTTCCATCCAGGGCACGGCGGAACTGCTGAACGAGGTGCGGCGCAACCCGCGCGGCGCGGACGTGGCCCTGCCGAGCACCAGCGCCCGCCTGGTGGTGGAACTGCTCAAGGAACGCTCCGGCGTCACGCTCTTCGGCGTGCCGTACAAGGGCGCCAGCGGTGCGGTGGCCGATGTGATGGGCGGACAGGTCCCCGTGATCGTGGACACGCCGACCAGCCTGCGTCCGCTGCTCGCCGGCGGCAAGCTGCGCGCCATCGCGGTCACCTCGCGGCAGCCGAGCGCGCTGGTGCCGGGCGTGAAGACCGTGGCCGAACAGGGCCACGCCAACTTCGAGGTCGTGGCCTGGAACGCGCTCTACGCCCCCAAGGGCACACCGCCCGAGGTGGTGGCCCTTCTCAACAAGACGCTCTACAAGGTGCTGCAGCAGCCCGAGGCGCGGCAGAAGCTGCTGGACCTGGGCTTCGAGCCCGCAGGCGGCCCGTCATCGCAGCTGGGTGAGTTCGCTCAGGCCGAGCGCAAGAAGTGGCAGCCCTTGATCGCGGCCGCCGGCATTCGCGTGGACTGAGTCAGACGAGCAGGTCCATCAGGGCCTGCGCCTCGCGCCGCATGTCGCTCACCATGACCTGCACGGCGGCCGGCGTGAGCTGACTGGACAGTCCGGCGGCCACCAGCGTGTGGCTCAGCCGCCCGGCGGCGTCGATGAGTGGTACGGCCACCACCGTGAGGCCGACGACGAAGTTGTCGCGGTCGATGGCCCAACCGCGCACGCGCGCCTGGTCCACTTCCTTCTTCCAGGCCTCGAATGCGGGGGCCTTGTCCCAGGCAATGGTGTTGAACTTCTTGCGCAGTTGCGCTGGCGTGTCCTCTCCATGGGCCGCCATCAGCCGGCCGGTGGCGCTCACCATGCTGCTGAATTCGCTGCCCACGTCGGTGTGCAGACGAAACGGCTGGGTGGACTTGGACAGCGCCAGCACCACCACCGATTGCCGTGGCGTGATCTCCACGCCCATGGCCGTGACGCCGTACGTGGCGGCCAGGCGGTCCAGGGCAGGTTGCACCTGGCGGGCGAAGCCGCCGTCCTCGAGCACGCTCTTGGCCAGACGGATCATGCCGTTGCCGAGGGTGTAGCGCTTGGTGTCGGCCTCGATACGGACGAGCTCTTCGCTGACCAGCACGCGCAGGATGTGCAGGCAGGTGCTGGGCACCAGGCCCAGGGCGTCGGCGATGGCCTTCACGCCCATGCCCTGCTTGTTCTCGCCCAGCAGGCGCAGGATGGCGATGGACCGGGTGACGGCCGGAACGGCGCGGACGCGCATTTCCTTTTTGGGGGGCTTTTCTCTGGTCGCCATGGCGGGGCCGGCAGGGTCGCGGGCAGGGGCAGGAACTGGCCGGCATCATAGAGGAGCGCTGCGCCCTGCCCTCGGCCGAGGGCAGGGCGCGGTCCTTCAGCTCACGATGCCCAGGTGCCAGGGCACGAACTCGTGGTCGCCCAGGCCCAGCAGCTCGCTCTTGGTTCGTTCACCCGAGGCCGTGCGCAGGATGTGCTCGAAGATGCGCTCGCCCATGCGCGGGATGTCGAGCTCGCCGTCGATGACCAGGCCGCAGTTGATGTCCATGTCCTCCTCCAGGCGCTGGAACATGGGCGTGTTGCTGGCGAGCTTGAGGGTGGGCGCGGGCTTGCTGCCGAACATGCTGCCGCGCCCGGTGGTGAAGCAGATGAGGTTGGCGCCGCTGGCGATCTGGCCCGTGGTGGCCACCGGGTCGTAGCCGGGCGAGTCCATGAACACCAGGCCGGGCGTGTCGATGCGCTCGGCATAGCGCACCACGTCCACCAGCGGCGTGGTACCGCCCTTCATGGCTGAGCCAAGCGATTTCTCCACGATGTTGGCCAGGCCGCCGGCCTGGTTGCCCGCGCCCACCACGCCGTTGAATTGCGCCTGGTGGCCGCGCGTGTACTCCGTCCACCAGGCCAGGCGGTCCAGCAGCTTCTGTCCCACTTCGGGGCTCACCGCGCGGCGCGTGAGCATGAATTCCACGCCATGGATCTCGGGTGTTTCCGACAGGATGGCCGTGCCGCCGTGGCGCACCAGCAGGTCCATGGCCGCGCCCAGCGCGGGGTTGGCGCCGATGCCGGAAAAGCCGTCCGAGCCGCCGCATTCCAGGCCTACCTTCAGGTGCGCGGCGCTCACGGGCTGGCGTCGCGCGGCGTTGGCCAGCGGCAGCATGGCCTGCACGGCGGCCACGCCGGCCGCAATGGTGGCGCGCGTGCCGCCCACGTCCTGCATCACATAGCCGCGCACCAGCGGGCCCTCCTGCAGGCCCTGCGAGGCCATGAGATCGGACACCTGGTTGCGCTCGCAGCCCAGGCCCACGATGAGCACGCCCGCCAGGTTGGGGTGGCTCGCGTAGCCACCGATCGTGCGGCGCAGCAGGTCGAAGTGCTCGCTGGGGCTGGACATGCCGCAGCCGCTGGTCTGCGCGAAGGCCACCACGCCGTCCACGTTCGGGTAGTCGGCCAGGCGCTCGGGCGTGAAGTGCGCGGCGATGCGGTGGATCACCGTGGCCGAGCAGTTCACCGAGCTGAGGATGCCGATGAAGTTGCGCGTGCCCACGCGGCCGTCGGCCCGCACATAGCCCATGAAATGCGCGCGCTCGGCTTCGGGCACGTGGTCCACCGGCCGCGCGTCCAGGCCGAAGCCGGGGTCGTGCGCCTCATGCGTGAGCTCGAGGTTGTGGCCGTGCACGTGCTCGCCGGCCTCGATGTCGCGCGCGGCCCGGCCGATGGGCACGTTGTACTTGAGCACGCGCTCGCCGGCGGCGATGTCGCGCGCCGCGATCTTGTGGCCGGCCGGTAACTGCGCCTTCGCGCGCAGGCCGAAGCCCGGCAGCGACTGCCCCAGCGCCAGCGGCTGGCGCACCACCAGCACGTTGTCGCTGGCGTGCAGGCGGATCAGCGGCGAGGCGTCGGGCACCGGCACGGGCATCAGCTCTTGCTCATCAGTTCGCGCAACTTGAGCCGCTCGATGAGCTGCGTCTCCTTGCGGTAGGTGGTGGCGACATAGCTCGCGTAATCGGGCCCATCCAGGTACATCAGCGGCGCGTCGATCTTGCCGCAGGCGGCCGCGAACTCCGGGCTCGCCGCGGCGGCCTTGAAGGCCTCGCGCAGGCGCTTCTCGATGGCCGGGTCCAGCCCCTTCGGGGCACCCACGCCATTGGGCGCGTCCACCACCACGTCGTAGCCCGAGTCCTTGAGCGTCGGCACGTCCGCGAACTCGCGCGTGCGCTGCTCGCCCCAGGTGGCCAGCAGTCGCAGCTTGCCCGACTTGACGTGCGGCGCCCAGGAGCTGGAATCGGCCAGCGCGTCGATCTGTCCGCCGAGCAGGTCCTGCAGGGCGGGCGCGCCGCCCTTGTAGGGCACGTGGTTGAGCTCAATGCCAGCGGCCATGGCGAACTCTTCCATGCCGACGTGCGTGGCACCGCCCACGCCCGCGCTGCCGTAGGTGAGCTTGCCTGGGGCGGCCTTGGCCGCGGCAACAAAGTCCTTCAAGGTCTTGTGCGGCGAGTCGGCGCGCACCGCGATGCCGAAGGTCTGCCCCGAGGTGCGGGCCAGGTAGGTGAGGTCCTTCATCGGGTCCACCTGCACGCTGCCCAGTTGCGAGAAGCGCGTCACCGAAATCGGGATCTGGCCCACGGTGTAGCCATCGGGGCGCGCCATGGCAAGCGCTTTCAGCCCCAGCATGCCAGAGGCGCCCGCGCGGTTCTCCACCACCACGGGCTGGCCGAGCGCGCTGGCGGCGGCCACGCACAGGGCGCGCATGGTCATGTCGCCGGTGCCACCGGCGGGCCAGGGGCAGATGAAGGTGATGGGTCGCTCGGGGTAGCCGGCGGCGCGCAGCAAGGGCGTGGCGCCCGAGAGCGCGGCGCCCACCGTGCCGAGCATGAGTTGGCGGCGGTTCATGTGCATGGCTTGTCTCCTGTCGTTGTGCGTGGGGGAACGCGTCGCATTCTGGTGATTCGTGTCATGCCGGACCAATGAAGAAGTGGACAGTCTGCATGTCATATTCTTCATGTAGCGCCCATCCAGGAGAACACCCCGTGAGCGACATCGACCGCGTGCTGCGTTCCAACCTCAAGCTCAAGCACCTGCAGCTCATCGTCGCGCTCGACGAGTTCCGCCACCTCGGGCGCTCCGCCGAGTTTCTCTCGCTCACCCAGCCGGCGGTGAGCAAGTCGCTGGCCGAGATCGAGCGTCTGTTCGGGCTGGAGCTGTTCGTGCGCTCCACGCGCGGCACCGAGCCCACGGCCTATGGGCAGAAGGTGGCGCGCTTCGCCCGCTCGGTGCTGGCCGACTTCGACCGCACGCGCGAGGACATCTCGGCCGTGGCCAGCGGCGGGGCCGGGCGCATCCGCGTGGGGGCGATGGTGGTGGCCACGCCGGGCCTGTTGGTGGAGGCGGTCGGCCGCCTGAAGCAGGAAGCGCCGCGCACGGCGGTGCTGGTGGAGGAGGGCGACCTGTCGCGCCTGCTGCCGCGCCTGCGCGTGGGCGAGTTGGACTTCATCGTCGGCCGGATCGAACCGGGCTACGCCTCGCCCGATCTGGAGACCGAGGCGCTGTACACCGAGGCGATGAGCGTGGTGGTCGCGCAGGACCATGCACTGGCCCGCCGACGCCAACCTGGCTGGGCGGACCTGGCCGCGCAGCCCTGGGTGGTGCCACCGCCCTGGGCCTCCTCGCGCATCAAGCTCAACCAGATGTTCTACAAGCACGGCTTGGAGCCACCGGTCGACATCGTGGAGACCGCGTCCTTCCTGGTGACGCTGAGCTGCCTTCGCCAGCACCGGCGCGTGGCCTTCGTGGCGCATGACGTGGCGCGTTACCTGGAGGACGAACAACTCGCGCGCACCCTGCCGCTGCCGGTGCCGATCGAGCTGCCGCCGGTGGGGATCATCATGCTGCGCGGCGGCCTGCGCACACCGGCGGCCGACAAGCTGCTGGGCTTGCTGCGCGCGAGCGCGCGGCGCGGTGCGAGGCCGCGGCGGCGGCCAGCGCGCTGAGCAGGTTCTACAGCAGCGCCGGAAACTTCTGCTTCGCGCGCTCCAGCTCGGGCAGCAGCTTCTCCAGGATGGTGGGCACGTCCATGCGGCTCGTGGCCACCGACAGGCTCATCGCCGCGATGGTGCGGCCCCGGCGGTCGAGGATGGGCACCGCGATCGAGCGCAGGCCGATCTCCAGTTCCTGGTCGCACAGCGCGTAGCCCTGGCGCTGGGCCAGGTCCACCTGCTGCATCACCTTGGGCAGGCTGGTGATGGTCTTGACCGTGAGCGCGGGCCGGCCCATGCGGTTGAGCATGAAGCGCACCCAGTCGCGCGGCTGCCCGCCCAGCAGCACGCGGCCCGTGGCGCTGGCGTAGGCCGGCAGGCGCGCGCCCACGCCCAGGCCCACCGAGAGGCTGCGCCGGTGCGTGGCGCGCGCGACGAAGACCGAGTCCTGCGAATCGAGCACCGCGATGGAAGCCGATTCCTTCGTGCGCTCGGCGGTGGTCTCCAGGATGGGCTGGGCCAGGCGCGTGAGCGCGTCCGACACCACGAAGGCCGAGCCCAGGCGCAAGGCGCGCGCGGCCAGTTGGAACTGGCGGCCGTCCTGCGTGGCGTAACCCAGGTGGCACAGCGTGTGCAGCGAGCGGCGCACCGAGGCCTTGGTGTGGCCCGTGACCTCGGCGAGCTGCGTGAGCGTGGCCGCGCCGCGCAACTGGCCGAAGGCTTCGATGATGGCCAGGCCCTTCTCCAGTGCCATGACGTAGTCGCGCTCGGAGCGTTCGGCCGTGCCATTCGTCACGTCCTGTTCGTTGATGCTGGGGAAAGTCTTATTGGAAGTTCGCATAGCGCACATTTTGTGCGAATTCGTTGATGCTGATCAAGCACGCGCCTAGACTGCGCCGCCGTGCCGGTGATTGGCCGACACGTTTCGCCCACCCACGCAGAGGAATGACATGAACTCCCCCCGATTCACACGACGCGCCCTCGCGGCGGTGTCGATCGCCGCCGGCCTGAGCGCCGCGCTGCCCCTGAACGCACTGGCCCAGTCGGGCGCCACGCCCAAGCTGCTGCGCCTGGTGGTGCCGTTTCCCGCCGGCGGCACCGCCGACGTGCTGCCGCGCGTGCTGGCCGAGAAGATGCGCGACGCGTACCCCGCCGGCATCGTGGTGGAGAACCGCACCGGCGCGGGCGGCAACATCGGCGGCGAATTCGTTGCACGCGCCGACGCCGATGGCAGCACGCTCCTGGTGTCGCCGCCCGGCCCGATCGCCATCAACCACCACCTCTACAAGACCATGCCGTTCGACCCCACCAAGTGGGTGCCGGTGACGGTGGTGGCCACGGTGCCCAATGTGCTGGGCGTGTCCACCAAGGTGCCGGCGAACAACCTGGCCGAGTTCATCGCCTACCTCAAGGCCAACCCCGACAAGGTGACCTACGCCTCGCAAGGCAACGGCTCCACCTCGCACCTCACGGCCAACCTGTTCATGCAGCTCACCGGCACGCGCATGGTGCACATCCCCTACCGTGGCACCGCGCCCGCGCTGACCGACCTGGTCGGCGGCCAGGTGGACGTGTTCTTCGACAACATCGCTTCCTCGGCGCAGTACCACCAGAGCAAGCGCATCAAGGTGCTGGCCGTGGCGGACGAGCGCCGCTCGAAGGCGCTGCCCGATGTGCCGACCTTCGGTGAACTCAAGCTGCCCGACATGCAGGCCGTGACCTTCTTCAGCGTGGTCGCGCCGGCGGGCACGCCCGATGCAGCGGTCCAGCAGTTGCAGAAGAACTTCGCCGCCGCCATGACGCTGCCGGACGTGCGCGAGAAGTTCGCCGCGCAGGGCGCCGAGCCCGGCGGCCAGACGCCGAAGCAGACGGGCGCCTTCATCAAGGCCGAGTCCGACAAATGGGCCCGCGTGATCAAGTCCGCCAACGTGACCCTCGAGTGACCGCCGACATGTCAGACGTGCAAGCCATTCATTGGGCCGATAGGCTCACCCGCGTGCCTTATGCCGTGTACGCGGACGACGAGGTGCACGCGCAGGAGCAGGAGCGCGTGTTCCGCGGCGCCACCTGGAACTACCTGTGCCTGGAGGCCGAGCTGCCCGAGGACGGCAGCTACCGCACCACCTTCGTGGGCGAGACGCCCGTGGTGGTGGTGCGCGACGCCGACGGCGAGGTGTACGCCTTCGAGAACCGCTGCGCGCACCGCGGCGCACTGATCGCGCTGGAGAAATCCGGCAAGGCCGAGAGCTTCCAGTGCGTGTACCACGCCTGGAGCTACAACCGCCAGGGCGACCTCACCGGCGTGGCTTTCGAGAAAGGCGTGAAGGGGCAGGGCGGCATGCCGCCCGATTTCTGCAAGCAAGAGCACGGCCCGCGCAAGCTGCGCGTGGCGGTGTACTGCGGCCTGGTGTTCGGCAGCTTCAGCGACGACGTGCCGCCGATCGAGGAGTACCTCGGCGAGGAGATCTGCGCGCGCATCGAGCGCGTGCTGCACAAGCCGGTGAAGGTCATCGGCCGCTTCACCCAGGCCCTGCCCAACGACTGGAAGCTCTACGTGGAGAACGTGCGCGACAGCTACCACGCGAGCCTGCTGCACTTGTTCTTCACCACCTTCGAACTCAACCGCCTCTCGCAAAAGGGCGGGGTGATCGTGGACGAATCGGGCGGCAACCACGTCAGCTACTCGATGATCGACCCGGCGGCCAAGGACGAGTCGTACAAGGAGCAGGGTCTGCGCTCCGACCACGAGCGCTACCGCCTGAAGGACCCGAGCGTGCTCGCCGGCTTCGACGAGTGGCCCGATGGCATCACCCTGCAGATCCTCTCGGTGTTTCCGGGCTTCGTGCTGCAGCAGATCCAGAACTGCCTGGCCGTGCGCCAGGTCGTCACCAAGGGCAAGGACCGCAGCGAGCTGCACTGGGTCTACCTGGGTTTCGAGGACGACACGCCCGAGCAACTGCGCGTGCGCCTGAAGCAGTGCAACCTGGTGGGCCCGGCGGGCTTCATTTCCATGGAAGACGGCGCGGTGGGCGGCTTCGTGCAGCGCGGCATCGCCGGCGCGCGCGACCAGCAGGCCGTGGTGGCCATGGGCGGCGACGTGGTGGCCTCCGGCGAAGGCCGGGCCACCGAGACCTCGGTGCGTGGCTTCTGGAAAGCCTACCGACAGCACATGGGGGTGGCGGCGTGATCGATCTGCTGAACCTCATGGCTTTTCATGCGGCGTACGCCGAGACCATCGACAGCGACCGCCTGGAGCGGTGGCCCGATTTCTTCGCGTCCGATGCGCACTACCGCATCACGCACGTGGAGAACGAGCAGCAGGGCCTGCCGGCCGGCATCGTCTGGGCCGACTCGCGCGCCATGCTGGAAGACCGCGTGGCCGCGCTGCGCGAGGCCAATATCTACGAGCGCCAGCGCTACCGCCACCTGCTCGGTGTGCCGCTGCTGGAAGCGGCCGACGAGCACACGGCGCGCGCGAGCACGCCCTTCATGGTGGCGCGCATCATGGCGCACGGCGAGACCCAGCTCTTCGCCACCGGCGTGTACCGCGACCGCTTCGTGCGGGTGGATGGGAAGCTGCTGCTGGCCGAGCGCGTGGCGGTGTGCGACAGCACCGTCACCGACACGCTGATGGCGCTGCCGCTGTGAGCCTCCGGAGCGAGCGATGACATCGCGCGTGGCCTTGAGCCTGGGCGACCCCAACGGCGTCGGTCCAGAGATCGCGCTGAAGGCGCTGGCTGAACTGGCGCCGCAGGAACGCGAACGCCTCGTGGTCTACGGGCCTGACGAGGTGTTGCGCGCCACTGCGCGGTCCCTGGGCCTGCAGCACCTGCTGGTCGGTGTGGCGCAGGTGCACGTGGGCGGCCTTCCCGCCGGCGCGCACCAGCCCGGGCGCATTCACGCCGAGGCCGGCCGCAGCGCGGTGGCCAGCGCGAGCGCGGCCATCGAGGCCTGCCGCGCGGGCGAGGTGCAAGCCGTGGTGGCGGGCCCGCACCACGAGACCGCCATCGCGCAGGCGGGCATCCGCTTCAGCGGCTACCCGAGCCTGGTCGCTTCCGTGTGCGGGCAGAGCGAGGACGAGGTCTTCCTGCTGCTCATCGGCGGTGGTCTGCGCATCGTGCACGCCACGCTGCACGAAAGCGTGGAGCGCGCGCTCTCGCGCCTGAACCCGGCGCTGGTGGTGGCCGCCGCGCAGGCCGGCGTGCGCGCCTGCCACCGTCTGGGCATCGCCGAGCCGCGCGTGGCGCTGTTCGGCGTCAACCCGCACGCATCCGAGGGTGAGTTGTTCGGCCCGCACGATGCGCGCTGCACCGTGCCTGCGGCGCGCGCGCTGCGCGAGCAGGGCCTGGACGTGGGTGAGCCGCAAGGCGCCGACGTGCTGCTGGCCGACCATCCGCGCCGCCCGCACGACCTGTACGTGGCCATGTTTCACGACCAGGGCCACATCCCCATCAAGCTGCTGGCCCCGCAGGGCGCCAGCGCCTTGTCCATCGGCGCCGAGGTGCTGCTGGCCAGCACCGGCCACGGCAGCGCGATGGACATCGCCGGCACCGGCCAGGCGCGGCCCGATGCGCTGCTGCGCAGCCTGCGCCTGGTGCTGGGCCCAACGCCGACCTCCACGCCGACCCCAACCCCGGCCTGAACCCGTTCCCTCTTGTTCGCATGACCCACCAGATCCGCATCGCCGGCACCGACGTGTCCTTCGCCTGCGAGCCCACCGACACCGTGCTCGACGCGGCGCTGAAGGCGGGCATCGAGATGCCCTATTCCTGCCGCAAGGGCGTGTGCGGCAACTGCGCCGCGCGCGTCGAGGGTGGCGAGTTCGAGCGCGGTGTCGTCTCCGCCGAGGCGACGCCGCCCGGGCAGGAACTGCTGTGCCAGTGCCGCCCGCGCAGCGACCTGAGCATCGCGCCCGCGAGCTGGCGCCGCGCCGAGCCGGGTGCGCGCCAGCGCCTGCAGCTCAAGGTCTACCGCAACACCCTGGCCGCGCCCGACGTGAGCCTGCTGCAACTGCGCCTGCCGGCCGGCAAGCGCGCGCGCTTTCGCGCCGGGCAGTACCTGCAGGTGCAACTGCCGGGTGGTGAGCCGCGCTGCTACTCCATGGCCAACCCGCCGCACGAGAGCGATGGCGTGCAACTGCACGTGCGGCACGTGGCCGGTGGCCGCTTCAGCGCGATCGTGCCCGGGCTGCAGCCCGGCGACACGCTGGACGTGGAACTGCCCTTCGGCCAGGTGGAGATCGATCCGTCGTCGGAACGCCCGCTGCTGTGCGTGTGCGGCGGCACCGGCTTCGCGCCGGTGAAGTCGCTGCTCGATCACCTGCTGCGCCAGAAGTCCACGCGGCCGGTGACGCTGGTGTGGGGTGCGCGCGATCGATCAGGCCTGTACCTGCTGGAGCACGTGCAGAAGTGGGCGCGCGGCCTGCCGGACTGGCGCTTCGTGCCCGCGCTGGAGGACGAAGCCGACGCGCAGGCGCTGCAAGGCCACCACGGCCGCGTCGACTCGGCGGTGCGCGCCGTGGCCGATGGCCTGGAGGATGCCGAGGTGTACTGCTGCGGCGCGCCGGCCATGGTGTCGGCGGTCCGCGCCGCGTGCACGGCCCTGGGCCTGCCGCCCGAGCGCTTTCACGCCGACATCTTCGTCGTCGGCTGACGCGCGCTCACAAGCGGCGCCGCAACGCCTCGAAGAACAGCTCCGACTGCAGGCGCTCGCCCAGCGTCTGCTCGGCCACGCGCGCGGCCATCTCGGGCGTGCTGGGTGCCAGCGCCAGCCCGCTGGAGGCGGCCATCACCTGCGCCATGCAGGCGCGCTCCAGGTAGTACAGGTCGTCGAAGGCGTGGTCGATGCGCGCGCCGCAGACGATGACGCCGTGGTTGGCGAGGAAGGCCACGTCGGCGCCGCCCATGGCGCGCGCGATGCGTTCGCCCTCGGGGTGGTCGAGCGCGAGTCCGTTGTAGACCGGGTCGGTGCCGACGCGGCCGTGGAAGCGCATGGCGTTCTGCGACAGCGCGGTGTCCAGTGCGCGCTCGCGCGTGAGCGTGAGCGCCGTGGCGTAGGGCATGTGCGTGTGCAGCACCACGGCCTGGCGCGCCACCCGGTGCACGCCGGCGCGGATGTGCATGGCCGTGCTCTCCACCGGGTGGCGGCCGGCCAGTGCCTGGCCCTGGGTGTCCACCATCACGATGTCGTCGGCCTGCACCTCTTGCCACAGCAGGCCGCGCGGGTTGAGCAGGAAGCGGCCCGAGCCGTCGGGCAGTTCCACACTGAAGTGGTTGCACACGCCTTCGGACAGGCCGAAGTGCGCGGCGGCGCGCAGGGCCAGCGCGAGGTCGGCGCGCAACTGGCGCACGGTGTCGCTCTGGAAGTCGTGTTCGTGGTTCATGGGGTGGTGTCGATGAGATCGGCTGCGACCAGCCGGGCGGCGGCGAGGTCCCAACCGGCCCAGCCGCAGTTCTTGAAGAACACCGGGCCCGAGGGGCGCGGTCGATCGAGCCAATCGGCCAGCGTGGCCACGGCCGGCACGTCCAGGCCGGCCTGCAACAGGTCGCCGGCCTCGTGGTCGGCGTCGCGCGTGTCCACCGCGAGCGTGCCGCGCGCGGCGATGTGGCGGCAGACCTCGGGCGCCCATTCCAGCATCGCTGGCGTGAAGGCGCCCACGGCGGCGATGAAGGCGTCGTCGCGCGGCGTGGCGTGCAGCGAGGCGGCCTGCGCGGGCGTGGCGCTGACCACCAGGGGGCAGTCGGGCAGCGCGGCGTCGGCGTCGTCGACACGGATCGCGTCCAGGCCCAGATTGCGCGCGTGCGCCACCAGCGCGTCGGCGCTCGTGGCGCTGCGCGAGGCCACGCGCACCTGCTTCACGCCCAGGCCGCTGGCGAAAGCCTCGAGATGCGCGCGCCCCTGCACACCCGCGCCGACGATGAGCAGTGGCCCGTCGGTGCGCGGCGCCAGCCGCTGCGCGGCCAGCAGCGAGACGGCGGCGGTGCGCCGCGCCGTGACCGTTGGCCCGTCGAGCAGGGCCAGGCGGCGGCCGTCGCGCGCGTCGAACACGATGACATCGCCCTGGATGGCGGGCAGGCCACGCGCGCCGTTGTCGGCGACGAAGCTGATCAGCTTGGTGATGGCCACGCGCGCGTCTGTAGCGGGCATGGCGATGAGGACACCGCCCGCCGGCAGCGGCAACACGGTGCGCGCCGGCACCTTCACCGCCGGGTCGCGCAGCAAGGCCGCGATAGCCTTGGCCAGTTCGGGATAGGGCAGGGCGGCGGCGGTGGCCTCGGGCGAGTACAGCGTGGGATGGCTCATGGTTCAGTGGCCTCGTTTGCCTGGCCTGGTGTTCTTCGGGGGTGATCGCTCGCCAGCACCCGCTTTTGCGATGCGTTTGCTGGACGGCTGCAGGCGCGCGATGGCCGATGCGTATGCCTCGGAATCCTCGCGCTTGTCCACGGCCATCACCATCACGACGAGGGCATCGTCCTCCACGCCATACACCAGGCGATAGCCCTGCTTGCGCAGCTTGATCTTGTAGTAGCCCCTCAGCTCGCCCCGCAATTCCGCGCCCGGCACGTGAGGGTTGTCAAGGCGCGACTTCAGCAGCTTTCTGAAGTTCTCCTTCACGGAGCCATCGAGGCTCTTCCACTCTTCCAGCGCCGAGGGAAGGAATTTCAGCCGGAACTTGTGAGGCTGAGCTGACTGCACCGCTGCGGGTGCGGATGCAGGTGCTTTGGGTTTGGCCACGGCGCTCAGACGGAGTCGATGTCGACCTCGATGGCGTTCATCTTCTCCGCGAGCCGCGCCGCGACCTTGGCTTGCAGTTCGTGATCGATGAGTTCTTCCATGATGGCTTCGAAGAGGCTGGGCTTGAGCATGTAGAAGGCCGGCCGGTTGTGGCTGAGCACGGCCACGGGCTTGTGCTTGGCTTCGCGCAGCACGGCTGCGGGATTTTTCTTGAAGTCCGACATGCTTACGGTTTGGTCAGCAAGAATGGTATCCATATTCGCTCCAAAATAAGCGCTGATTTTAGCGCTCATAAGACAAAAAAAAGCCCGCCGGGCGGCGGGCTTCGTCTCGGGGCCGATCGTTCAGATCTTGGCCGAGGTGATGTAGCTGTCGTAGCGCCACTCGGAGAAGCGGCTCCACAGGATCTGGTCGCGCTGGAAGGCGCGCATGTCCTGGTGGATCTTCTTGAACTCGGGCGACTTGGCCTCGTGCGCGGCGAACACCTCCTGCGCCGACTTGAAACCCGCGTCCATCACGGCCTTGGGGAAGGCGACGAGCTTGGTGCCCGAAGCCACCAGGCGCTTGAGGGCGATGGGGTTCTGCGCGTCGTACTTGGCGGTCATGTCGCGCGCGGCCACCGCACCGGCGGCGCGCACGATCGCCTTGTTCTCGGCCGACAGCGCGTCGAAGGCCTTCTTGTTGATGAAGAACTCGAGCTCGGCGCCGCCTTCCCACCAGCCGGGGTAGTGGTAGAAGGGCGCGACCTTGTTGAAGCCCAGGCGCTCGTCATCGAAGGGGCCGACGAACTCGGTGGCGTCCAGCGTGCCCTTCTCCAGGGCCTGGTACACCTCGCCGGCGGGCATGTTCTGCGCCACCACGCCCAGCTTGGCCATGGACTCGCCGAACAGGCCGCCACCCATGCGCATCTTCAGGCCCTTGAGGTCGGCCACCGTCTTGATTTCCTTGCGGTACCAGCCGCCCATCTGCGTGCCGGTGTTGCCGGAGCTCATGGAGAGGATGTTGAACTTGGCGTAGAACTCGTCCATGAGCTTGCGGCCGTTGCCGTGCTCCATCCAGGCGTCCATGTGGCGCGCGGTCAGGCCGAAGGGCACGGCGCAGCCGAAGGCGAAGATCGGGTCCTTGCCGGTGAAGTAGTAGGACGCGGTCTGCGCCATCTCGATGGTGCTGTCCTGGATGGCGTCGACCACGCCGAAGGCCGGCACGATCTCACCGGCGGCATGGATCGAGACCTCGAACTTGCCGCCCGACAGGGCCTTGACGGTCTCGGAGAACTTCTCGGCCGAGCCGAAGATGGTGGGCAGCGACTTGGGGAAGCTGGAAGCCAGGCGCCAGCGCACGGCGGCCTGGGCATGCACCGCGGGTGCGATGCCGGTGGCGAGCACGCCGGCGATGCCGGCGTTCTTGATGACGGAACGACGATCCATGGAAATTGACTCCTCGGGAAACGGGTGTAGGGGTTGCGGGCGCAACTACCTATGGGGGTAGGGAGTATGCCAGCCGCTTTCCCCGGGGAAACCCTAGGATTTGCCCTGTGGAGACTGCTGAGAGAAGGCCGCGGCCACGAAGTCCACAAAGGCCCGCACGCGCACCGCCAGCTGGTGCCGTTGCGGATAGACGGCGTGGATGTCGGCGTCGGGCGTGAAGTACTGCGGCAGCACGGGCACCAGGCGCCCGCTCTTGAGGTAACGCTCGATGTCCCATTCGGCGCGCATCAGGATGCCGTGTCCGTCGAGCGCCCACTTCACCGCGATCTCGCCGTCGTTGGTGGTGAGCTTGCCGTGGATGCGCACGGATTCCGTGCTGGCCTGGCGGCCGCGCCCGTGCGAGAGGCGCCACACGCCATAGGCCTCTTCGCCCTGGCGGATGGCGATGCAGTCGTGCTGCATCAGGTCGCGCGGCACGCG
>NZ_DATIGV010000042.1:0-25757 GCF_035481345.1 Hydrogenophaga sp.
GCCGTAGGCATTGCGCCCCACCAGCGCCGCGGCCGACAGGAACAGCACTTCCACCGAAGGCCGGTGCCGGTTCACGGGCGGTGCGTCCTCCACCACCGCCATGTAGTTGGCGCCGCTGCGCTCGATGCGGAACTGCCGTCCGCCCGGCGCGATGTAGGCATGGCCCGGCAGGATGCGTTCCCCGTGCTGCGCCTCCTTCACGGTGATGCGGCACAGCCCGTTCAGCCGGGCGGCGAAGCTGGTCGTGAAGCCCGGCGGCATGTGCTGGGTGATGACGATGGCCGGCGCGTCGGCCGGCATCGCCACGAGCACCTCGCGGATCGCCTCGGTGCCGCCCGTGGAGGCGCCGATGCAGATCAGCTTCTCGGTCGACACACGGCCCAGCAGGCCGCTGCGCGGCGGCGGGCTGGCCGGCGCGGCGACTCCGGGCGGCGCAGCCACCACCGGCGGCGGCTTGCGGAACTTGGCCACCGAGGCCACGCGCACCTTCTCCACGATCTCGCCGGCCAGTTCCTGCAGGCCCGTGGCCAGGCCGATGCGCGGCTTGGCCACGAAGTCCACCGCGCCCAGTTCCAGCGCGCGCAGCGTCACCTCGGCGCCCTGCGCCGTCAGCGTGGAGACCATCACCACCGGCATGGGCCGCAGCCGCATCAGCCGGCCCAGGAAGTCGATGCCGTCCATGCGCGGCATCTCCACGTCCAGCGTCACCACGTCGGGGTTGAGCTCGCGGATCATCTCGCGCGCCACCAGCGGGTCGCTCGCGGCGCCCACGCACTGCATGTCATGCTGGCGGTTGATGATCTCGGCGAGCAGGCTGCGCACCAGCGCCGAATCGTCCACCACCACTACGCGTGTCTTGGCCACGGTGCCTCTCCTCAGAACAGATCGATGGAGCCGCCGGCGTTTGCCTTGGCGACCACGGCCGCGCTGCCCTTGCGCTCCTGCGTTTCCAGCGTTTCGGGTTGCGTGTGCGCCAGGCGCTTGACCATGGCCTTGCCCGACACCGGGAAGAAGCACACCTTGCGGGGGTGGATGTCGAGTACGTCCTTGGACACCACCGCGATGCGTTCGGTCTGCAGGTAGTCGAGCACGAACTTGGTGTTGCGTTCGCCCACGTTCATGGTGGTGAAGCTGCTCATCACCGCACCGCCGCCAAAGACCTTGGCCTGCATGCTCTCGCGCCGGGCGCCGAGCTTCATCATTTCGTTGATGAGCAATTCCATGGCGTAGGAGCCGTAGCGCCCGCCCGAGTCGCTGCCGCCTTCGGGCAGCATGAAGTGGTTCATGCCGCCCACGCGGACTTTGGGATCCCAGATGCAGGCGGCGATGCAGGAACCCAGCACGGTCATGATCACCAGCTCGTCGGTGGTCACATAGTACTCGCCGGGCAGCACCTTCACCGCATCGCTGCGGAAGTGCGGCTCATGGAAGAAGAACGAGGCCTCGCCCGGCTTGGGCGTGCGCGCCTTGAGTTCGTCCACGCGCGACACCACGCCGGCGGCCGGCTGCACGCGCGGCAGCGACAGGCTGGACAGCGGCTTGAGCGGCGCCAGCGGCGGGATGGAGGCCAGGCTAGAGGCGCTCATAGACCGTCTTGCCGCGCAGCGCGAACAGGTGGCGCGCGTCGCTGAAGTTCTCGGCGTGGCCCACGAACAGCGTGCCGCCCGGGCGCATCACGCGGTGGATGCGCTCGAGCACCGCGCGCTGCGTGGCCGCGTCGAAATAGATCATCACGTTGCGGCAGAACACCACGTCGAAGGTATCGCGCAGTGGCAGTTCGTGGATCAGGTTCACCGGCTGGAAGCTCATGTGCTTCTGCAGCTCGGGCTTGACGCGCATCTGCCCCGTGTTGGCGCCTTTGCCGCGCAGGAAGAAGCGCTGCAGCCGCTCGGCGGAGAGGCCCTTGTTGCCCTCGTGCTTGTAGACGCCGCGCTGCGCGGTGGCCAGCACCTTGGTGTCGATGTCGCTGTTGACGATTTCGTAGCGGCCGTTGGCGCCCAGCGACTCGGCGCAGGTCATGGCGATGGAGTAGGGCTCCTCGCCGGTGGAGGCGGCTGCGCACCAGATGCGCCAGTCGTGCGCGGGCTTTGCGCGCAGCAACTGCGCCAGGGCGTCGAAGTGGTGCGACTCGCGGAAGAAGGCCGTGAGGTTGGTGGTGAGCGCGTTGATGAATTCCTGCCACTCGGGGCCGTCGTGGCTTTCCAGCCAGTCGATGTAGCCCTTGAAGCTGGCGTGCCCGGTCTCGCGCAGGCGGCGCGAGACGCGGCTGTACACCATGGCGTGCTTGCCGTCGTGCAGGCTGATGCCGGCCTTCTTGTAGATCAACGCCTTGATGCGCGCGAAGTCCGCGTCGGACCAGACAAACTCGCGGCCTTCGGCGACGGGGCCGTCCTCGGCGGCGATGGCGACGCGCGGCGGCGGCGTGGCGGGCCGGTTTCGGAGGGCGGAGGTGGTGAGCATCGCGGACGTACCTGACGGAGTCGGGCCGCTCGCGCGGCCCGGGGAATCAATGCCTGGAGCGGCGCACCAGGGATGAGGTGTCCAGGATCAGCGCCACCTTGCCATCGCCCAGGATGGTGGCGCCCGACACATTGGGCACCTTGCGGTAGTTGCTCTCCAGGTTCTTGATCACCACCTGCTGCTGGCCCAGGAGCTCATCGACCATCAGCGAGGCGCGCTGGCCTTCGGCCTCCACCACCACCATGATCGGGCTGGCGGCGTTGTGCTCGAAACGCGGCACCGCGAAGATCTGTTCCAGCTCGACCACCGGCATGTACTCCTCGCGCACCTTCACCACGCGGGCGTTCTGGCCCATGGTGGCGATGTCGCCGGGCTTGATCTGGAAGGACTCGATCACGCTGGCCAGCGGCAGGATGTAGACCTCGTCGCTCACGCGCACCGACATGCCGTCCATGATGGCCAGGGTGAGCGGCAGGCGCACCGAGACGCGCATGCCGTAGCCTTCGGCCGAGTCGATCTCGACCGTGCCGCCCAAGGCGGTGATGTTCTTCTTCACCACGTCCATGCCCACGCCGCGGCCGGACACGTCGGTCACCTGGTCGGCGGTGGAGAAGCCCGGCGCGAAGATGAGGTTCCAGACCTCGGGGTCGCTCAGCGAATCGGGCGCGTCGATGCCCTTCTCGCGGGCCTTGGTCAGCAGTTTCTCGCGGGAGAGGCCCTTGCCGTCGTCGCGCACCTCGATGAGGATGCTGCCGCCCTGGTGCGTGGCCGAGAGGGTGATGGTGCCGGTCTCGCTCTTGCCCTTGGCGCGGCGCTCCTCGGGCATTTCGATGCCGTGGTCGCAGCTGTTGCGGATCAGGTGCGTCAGCGGGTCGGTGATCTTCTCCACCAGGCCCTTGTCGAGTTCGGTGGATTCGCCCTGCGTGACCAGCTCGACCTTCTTGCCCAGCTTGGAGGCGAGGTCGCGCAGCATGCGCGGGAAGCGGTTGAACACCACCGACATGGGGATCATGCGGATCGACATCACGGCTTCCTGCAGGTCGCGCGTGTTGCGGTCCAGGTCGGCCAGGCCCGCCAGCAGCGGGTTGTTGGCGTTGTTGTTGTCCAGCTCGCGGCTCTTTTGCGCGAGCATGGCCTGGGTGATGACGAGCTCGCCGACGAGGTTGATGAGCTGGTCCACCTTGCTCACCGACACGCGCAGCGTGCTGGATTCGAGGCCCGCACCGGCGGCGGGGCCGGCCGCACCGGCCCGGGCCTCGGCGGCGCGGCTGTCGCGCGCGGCGGCGGCCGTGGCCTGTGCGCTGGGGGCACCCGGCAGGCCCGGTGCGCCTTCGTAGAAGCCGTAGTCCTTGCCTTCGGTGGCCGGGGGCATGGGCACCTTGCCGTGCACCACGTCGCCGGCCGGGTGGATCTGGATCTGCTCCTTGCTCACGTGGAAGGTGAACAGGTCCAGCAACTCGTTGTCGCTGGCCGCGGTGCGCGCGCGGAACACGCGCTTGCCGGGCTGGTCGCAGGGCAGGGTCGAGACCGTGCCCAGTCCGGGGATGTCGCGGAACAGCTCGGCGATGCCGTCGGCCGTGGCGGGGTTGTCGATCGGGCCGATGTGGATGTCGATCTCGCGCTCGCCCTTGCTGACGGGCGCAGCGGCGGCCGGTGCGGCCACCTCCGGTGCGGGGGCGGCCACGGGCGCGGCCACCGGGGCCGGCGCCGGCGCGACGGCGGCGGGCGCTTCCTGGCCCTGGGCCAGCGCGTAGATGCGCGCCACCAGGTTGCCGGTGTCGGGCGCGCTGCCCACGCCCTGGTGGGCACCCAGCTGGCCGCGCAGCGCGTCGCTGGATTCGAGCAGCACGTCCACCATGGCGGTCGTGGGTTGCAGTTCGTGGCGGCGCAGCTTGTCCAGCAGCGACTCGGCCTGGTGCGTGAGTTCGGCCACGTCGGCGAAGCCGAAGGTGGCCGCGCCACCCTTGATGGAGTGCGCGCAACGGAAGATGGCGTTGAGCTCTTCGTCCTGCGCGGCGGCCACGTCCAGCGCGAGCAGCATCTGCTCCATCTGGTCGAGGTTCTCGCCGGCCTCTTCGAAGAAGATCTGATAGAACTGGCTGAGATCGATGTCGTTGCCGAGGTGTTGACCCTCGTTCATCATGTCGCCCATGTCTTGGCTCCTGGTTGCTTGGTCGCTGCTCAGCGGATGACTTTGTTGATCACTTCGATGAGGCGGCCCGGATCGAAGGGCTTGACCAGCCAACCGGTGGCGCCCGCGGCGCGGCCAGCCTGCTTCATGGCGTCACTCGACTCCGTGGTCAGCACCAGGATCGGCGTGTTCTTGAACTTGGGGTGCTCGCGCAGCTTGCGCGTCAGGCCCAGCCCGTCCAGCCTGGGCATGTTCTGGTCGGTCAGCACCAGGTCGACGCTGTGGTGCTGCGCCTTGTCCCAGGCGTCTTGGCCGTCCACCGCTTCCACCACGTGAAAGCCGGCACCCGTGAGGGTGAAGGACACCATTTTTCGCATGGATGCCGAGTCGTCGACGGCAAGGATGGATCGCATGGGTTTCTCCGTTCTTCGGGGGTTATCGGCGGCTCGCGGGGGTTCTTAAAAGAGCTCCACCGAACCCGCATCCATTTCGTTCTGGGTCACGGGGCTGGGGCGGTCGGGCATGGGGTCGAGGTCCAGGGGCACCTCGTCGTCTTCCGGGGCAATGGCCTGCTCGGCCAGGCGCCAGGAGCAGCCCTTGAGCATGGCGCCGGTGTGCGCCAGCAGCTGGGTGGCCATGTCGTGGAACTGCAATTCGGTCACGGCCTGGTGCAGGCTGTGACGGATGCGGGTCAATTCCTCGCCCAGCGCGCCTTCGAGCGACTCCAGATCGCGGTTGGCGTTGCCGAAGCGCTCCAGCAGGTTGCCGGTGGCGTGGTCGAGCAGGCCTTCCAGGCGCTGCAGGTCGGTCATGGCGATGAGCAGCGAGTCCTGCAGGTCGGCCACCAGCGCCACGGGCAGCGTGACCGAAGGTGGGGTCGGCGGCGAAGCGTTGGTCTGCATGGTTGCGGAGGAAGGTCTTTACGGATACGGGGTATTACAATTTTCGGCAGCCGCCTCCTGGGGTATCGACCGAAAACGGCCTGAAATTCAGCCCTTTTGGCTTTCTTCACCCGCCTCCAGGCGCCCGTTCATCCTTTCGTCAGGCGACAGAGCCCATCCCATGACCGGTACCGGTGAAGCGACAGCGAGCCACCCGCGACCGGTGCGCATCCTCCACCTGGAGGACTCCCGCGTGGACCACGCGCTGGTGAAGTTCGCGCTGCAGCGCAGCCAGTTGCCCAACGAGATCACGCTCGTGGACACGCTGGAGGACTTCCGTCGCGAGCTGCAGAGCGGGCGCCACGAGATCGTGCTGGCCGACTACCACCTGCCCGGCTTCACCGGCCTGGACGCCTGGGACGCGGCCTGCAAGCTGGGCATCCAGATCCCCTTCGTCATCCTCTCCGGCGCCATCGGCGAGACCGCCGCCGTCGACGCCATGCACCGGGGCGTGAGCGACTACCTGCTCAAGGACAGCATGCACCGGCTGGCGCACGTGGTGCAGCGCGCACTGGAGATCAGCGACGCGCGCCGGGCCAAGGCGCGCGCCGACGTCGAACTCGCCGAGTCGCGTCAGCGCCTGGCCGAGCTGGCCGAGCACCTGCAGACCAGCATCGAACAGGAGCGCGCCGACATCGCGCGCGAGATCCACGACGACATCGGCGGCGCACTGGCGGCCGTGAAGCTCGACCTGGCCTGGGTGGGCCGCCGCGCCAACGACCCCGAGATGCAGCGCCACGTGAACACCGCGCTGGACATGGTGCAGCACGCGCTGGGTGCGAGCCAGCGCATCATGATGAACCTGCGCCCGCCCATCCTCGACCAGGGCCTGGTGGCGGCGGTCGTGTGGCTGGCGCAGAACTTCGAGCGCCGCACCGGCCTGCGCGTGCACGTGCGCCGCACGGCCGAGCGCATCGAGGTGCCACGCGACGTGCAACTGGTGGCCTACCGCACGGCGCAGGAGGCCATGACCAACGTGGCCAAGCATGCCCAGGGGGCGAGCCACGTGGAAATCGATCTCAACGACGGGGAGGGCGTGCTCACGCTCGAGGTGAGCGACAACGGCCCGGGCCTGGACGCCAGCGCGCTGCGCAAGGACAAGTCCTTCGGCCTGCTGGGCCTGCGCGAGCGCGCGGCCAAGGTCGGGGGCTGGCTGGACGTCAGCTCCTCGCCGCGCGGCACCTCGGTCATTCTCTCGGTACCGCTCCCTTCCGGCGACACACTGCCGCCGCCGGCGGAGCACAAGGAGGCCCATGATCAAGGTGATTTTGTGTGACGATCACGCGGTGGTGCGGCGCGGCATCCGCGACACCATCAGCGAGGCGGTCGACATCCAGGTCGTCGGCGAAGCCGGCAGCTACCCCGAACTGCGCGACCTCATGCGCAAGACGCTCTGCGACGTGCTCGTGCTGGACCTGAACATGCCCGGGCGCGGCGGCCTGGAGGTGCTGGGCGCGCTGAAGGAAGAGGGCTCGCCGGTGAAGGTGCTGGTGGTCTCGATGTACCCCGAAGACCAGTACGCCATCCGCTGCCTGCGCGCGGGCGCGCGGGGCTACGTCAACAAGGCCGGTGACCCGGCCGAACTGGTGGGCGCCATCCGTGTGGTGCAGCAGGGCCGCAAGTACGTCACGCCCGAGGTGGCGCAGATGCTGGTGGACACGCTCAGCGCGCCCGAGACCGAGGAACTGCACGCCAGCCTGTCCGAGCGCGAACTGCAGACCCTGCAGAAGATCGCCTCCGGCCGCAAGCTCAGCGACATCGCCGAAGAGCTGATGCTCAGCCCCAAGACCGTGAGCGTGTACCGCGCGCGGGTGCTGGAGAAGCTGCACCTGTCGAACAACGCGGAATTGACGGTGTACGCGATCCGCAACGGTCTGGTGTGAGCCGCTCGCGCGGTGGTCCGAACGGACCATCGTCGGGTCATCGACGGTGGTGATACTGCGTCGTCACCACTCAGGGAGTTTTCATGGTGTTCGCCACCGCCCCGTTCCGCCTTGGCCGCCGCGCCGTGCTGGCCACTGTTCTCGTGAGCGCCGCCGCGCTCGCCGCCTGCGGCAAGGACGACCCGCAGGCGAAGCTCGAAGCCGCCGTCCGGGCCCTGCAGGCCGCCATCGAGGCGCGCGACACCGGCGACGTGATGGACTTGCTCGACGAGCACTTCCAGGGCAGTGGCAACCTCGACCGCGACGGCACGCGCCGCCTGCTCACCGCCACCTTCCTGCGCTTCCAGAACATCAAGGTCATCGCCGCCTCCCTCAACGCGCGGGTCGATCCGCAGGCGCCGACGCTGGGTCGCGTCGAGGCCCAGGTGCTGGTGACCGGTGCGCAGGGCCTGATTCCCGAGCGCGCCGAGCCCTACGCAGTGCGCATGGAGTGGCGCCTGGTGGGCGGCGACTGGAAGCTGGGCGACCTGCGCTGGGATTGAGAGGGCGTGGATGTCCGAAGGCCGCCCCGGCCCAGGACTCAGGCGTTGAGGCGGAACGTGTCGACCAGGGCGCTCAGGCGGGCGGCCTGTTGGCGCAGGCTGGCGGCCGCGGCGGCCGATTCCTCCACCAGGGCGGCGTTCTGCTGCGTCATCTGGTCCATCTGGCTCACGGCCTCGTTGATCTGGCCAATGCCCCTGGACTGCTCGTCGAAGCTCGTGTCGAGCGCCGAGATCAACCGCGCCACCTGACCGGCCTGCGCCACGATGTCGCCGATGGTGGTGCCGGCCTGTTCCACCTGCCGCGCACCGGCTTCCACCCGCCCCTGGCTTTCACCGATCAACCGCTTGATGTCCTTGGCGGCGGTGGCCGCGCGCTGCGCGAGCGTGCGCACTTCGCCAGCGACGACCGCGAAGCCCCGGCCGTGTTCGCCAGCGCGCGCGGCTTCGACCGCCGCGTTGAGCGCGAGGATATTGGTCTGGAAGGCGATGCCGTCGATCACGCCGGTGATGTCGGCGATGCGGCGCGAGCTCTCGCTGATCGAGCCCATGGTGGAAACCACGTCGGCGACGGCCTGCCCGCCGCGGCTGGCGACGGCGCTGGCCGCGTGCGCCAGTCCGGTGGCGGTGCGCGAGGTGTCCGCGCTGTGCCGCACGGCGGTGGCGATTTCCTCCATCGAGGCCGCGGTCTGTTGAATGCTGGAGGCCTGTTCTTCGGTCCGGTTGGACAGGTCCGCGCCGCCGGTGGCGATCTGGTGGGAGCCGCTGGCGATCGAGTCGCTGCTCTCACGCACCTCGCTCACGATGCGCACCAGGCTGTCGTTCATGGTGCGCAAGGCCGTCAGCAGCTCGGCCATCTCGTCCTTGCCGTGCACCTCGAAGCGCGAGGTGAGATCGCCCGCCGCCACGGTGCGTGCCACGCGCAGCGCCTGCGCAATGGGCTGCGTGATCGAGCGCGTGAGCACGAAGGCGATGGCCACGGCCAGCAGCACCGCGATCAATGCCAGCAGGCCCGACAACATCTTCGCGTCATGAGCGGCTTCCAGCGCCTCGGCGCCGTAGGCTTCCATGCCACCGGCCTGGGTCTCGGCGAAGGCCTCGATCGCGGTGAGGTAACGGGCCTGCAGCGGCAGGAGGTGCGTCAGCAGTTCGCTGCGCGCTTCCTCGGTCCGGCCGGCCTTGATGTGCTCCAGCAGCAGGTCTTCGCGCTGGCGGAATGCATCCTGCTGTTCGATGAGGGCGCTCAGGGCGGTCCGGCCGCGCTGATCATGCACGCTCGCCCGCAGTTGTTCGATCGCCTTCATGACCAGGGGTTTGGACGCCTGCACCTTGGCCACCTCCGCGTCCACCAGGCTGCGCTCGGTGGCGATCAGCGCGGTGCGCAGCGCGTTCAATTGGCGGTTGGTTTCGTTTTCCACCGTCTGGGCCAGTGCCACGTTGGCGTAGCGCTCGTGCAGGATCACCTCGATGTCGTCGGCGATGATGTTGAGCTTGGCGAACCCCACCCCGGCGATGCTGGCCAGCAGGGCGATGATGAGCGCGAAGCCGAGCGTCAGGCGGGCTCCGATGCGCAAATGGGCAATGGCTTTCATGTCGTTCCCTCGCGGTCACGGGGAGCACCCGCCCTGGCAGGGCGGAGGTGAACTGCCCGCATCGAGAGATCTATCGGTGCCTTCTGGCGGCTTCTGAATGCCGTTCGCCTGGCTGGCCGCGCCTTACAAGGTTTCCCCGCAGGCCTGTGTGGGGATTCCCCGGCGTTTCAGTGCCCACGCACCGGCGCCGACCAGTCGCTGCGGTGCGTGGCGACGGCCAGCGTCAGTCCCATCAGCGCCAGGCTCAGGCCCACCACCGCGTACAGCGCCTGCGGCTGATCGCCCGCCAGGCGCAGCGCCAGCCAGCCGCCCACGCCCACCACCAGCAGCCGCGCCGCGCTGGCGACCAACGGCCAGGTGAGCCGCCCCGCGCCTTGCGAGGCGAAGAACAGCGCCAGCCCCAGTCCAAAGAAGCCGTAGGCGCCGCCCACGATGCGCAGGTAGCTCGCGCCCGCGGCCTGCACGGCCGCGTCCGGGGTGAACGCCGCCATCCACAGCTGCGGCCACAGCGCGGCGACCAGGCCGATGGTGCCCGTGATGGCCCACACCAGCGCGGCACCGGTCCAGGTGATGCGCTTGGCGCGCACCGCCTGCTGCGCGCCGAGGTTGGTGGCCACCATGGCCGTGAGCGCGCCGCCGATGCCGAAGGCGATGGGCACCAGGATGTACTCCAGCCGCGCGGCAATGCCGTAGCCCGCCACGGCCAGGCCGCCGAAGCCCGCCACGTAGGCCGTCGCCAGGGCGATCGATCCGTTGCTCAGGACCGGGTTGATGGCCGAGGGCAGGGCGAGGCGAAGGATCTCGCGCGTGTCCTCGCGCCGCAGCCGCCAGCCGGCGCCCAGCGGCCGGGCCGGCGCGCCCCGGCGCGACAGCCAGGCCAACAAGGCGAGCGCCGATACCGCGCTGCAGGTGACGGTGCTGGCCGCCGCGCCGGCCACGCCCAGCGGCGGCAGCGGGCCGACGCCGAACACGAGTTGCGGCGCCAGCAGCAGGTGCATCACCGTGGTGGCGATCAGCGCCAGAGCGGCCGCGCCCATCTGCCCGGTGCCGCGCGCCACCCCGGCCAGCACGTTGACCGTCCAGACCGCCGAGGCGCCCGCGAACAACACGGCGGCGTAGCGGGCCGCCTGCTCCAGCGCCGGGCCGCGCGCGCCCATGGCCGCATACAGCAGCGGTGAGGCGGCGACCAGCGTGAACAGCAGCGAGGCGAACAGCCCCAGCACCAGCGCGTGCCAGGCCAGGCGCGCGGCGCGCGCCTCGTCGCCCGCGCCCGCCGCGCGCGCCACCACGGCCGTCGCGCTGCCGCCCAGGCCGCCGGCCGACATGTGCAGCATCAGCATGGCCAGCGGCAGCACCACCGCCACGCCGGCCAGTGCATCGGCGCCGAGGCGGCCCACGATGTAGCCGTCGAAGCCGATGACGATGGTGTTGGCGAACAGGCCCAGCACATTGGGCGTGGCCAGGCGCATCAGCGTCGGCAGCACGGGGCCTTGCAGCATGCGCTGGCGGGTGTCGGCGGCTCGGGAGGGCGCGGCGGCGCTGACGGCGGTGGTGGCGGCGGTGGTGGTCATGGTCAGGCGGGCAGGTAGGCCGCTGTGGCGCTGGCGAGCGACTGCTTCACCTGAAGCGTCATGTCGTCGGCCAGCACCTCGGCCGCGCCGGCCTCCAGGCCGTCGAAGGCGGCGCGCACGATGGCCTCGGGCGTGGACTTCGGCGCCTCGATGCCCTGCGTGAGGTCCGTGTCCACGAAGCCCATGTGCAGCGCCGTCACCTGCGTGCCCTGTTCCAGCAGCTCGTGCCGCAGCCCGTTGGTGAGCGCCCAGGCCGCCGATTTGGTGGCGCCATAGGTGCCCAGCAGCGGGCGGTTGATCCAGCTCGCGATGGACAGCACGTTGAGCATGGCGCCGCCGCCGTTGGCCGCCAGCACCGGCGCGAAGGCCTGTGCCATGCGCTGCATGCCGAAGACGTTCACGTCGAGCTGGCGCCGCAGGGCCTCCAGCGCATCGGGCACCAGGAAGCCACCGAACTCGGCCACGCCCGCGTTGTTGATGAGCAGCGTCACGTCGCCCAGGTCGCGAGCGGCGCGCGCCACCTGCTCGGGGCGGGTCACGTCCAGCTCGACGGGGACAACGCCATCGAGCGTCACCTTGGCAGGCTGGCGGCTCGCGGCATAGACGCGCTTGGCGCCGCGCGCCAGTGCCTCGCGGGCGAAGGCCAGGCCGATGCCTCGGTTGGCGCCGGTGATGAGGACGACGGCGTTCTTGATCTGCATGGAAGACTCCTGTTGAATATGATGGCCGTCATATTTGTGGCCATTGAAGGAAGCGCGCCATGGGGCGCGCGTGGAAACGGGTCAGTGCCGGGTGTCGGGCGGCGCGTCGGGGGCGAACTGTTCCAGCAAGAAACGCCGGCTGGCCGCCAGGTGGCGGCGGCCCTTGGTGTTGTCGCCCAGCGTGCGCGCGATCTGCAGGGCCCCGACCAGTTGCGAGGCGATCAGGCCCGCCGCTTCGCGGGGCTGTCCGGGCGCCAGGGTGGCGGCCACGGCACGGGTGAGGGCTTCGATGCGGGCGGCGGCGGCTTCGCGCACGGCATCGGCCTGGCGCGGCATTTCGGAGGCCAGCGCGGCCACCGGGCAGCCGCTTTCGGGCGAACGCAGGTGGCGGTCGGCGAGGTAGTTGTCCACCAGGGCCTGGAAGCGGCTGTCGCCGCGCGCCTCACCGGCGTCCAGGGCGCGGCGCATCCGCGCCTGGCTGTCCTGCCCGGCGCGCTCCAGGGCCTCGGCCAGCAGCGCCTCGCGCGAGGCGAAGTGCGCATAGAAGCCGCCGTGCGTGAGCCCCGCGCGCTTCATGATGTCGGCCACGCCCACGCCCTGGAAACCGCTGGCGCGCAGCACGCCGGCGGCGGTGTCGAGGATGCGGTCGTGGGTGGCCTGCTTGCGGCTGGTGGGGGGGCTGTCCATGGCGGTCGTGTTGACAAACTGGTGCGCGATTTTAGCCAAATATGATGACCATCATAAATGTGGGGGCAAATGATGGAAGCGATGCCGGTGCCGCAACGGCGGTAAGTCTCGCGGACTAGGTTGCGGGTTGACGCACCACCGACCTAGCACACCTGGTGGAGCTTGAGTCGGATCGTCTGCACAAGACGTCATCACGAAAGCGTGATGAATCGCTCCCAATCCACCCCCAACCTGAATGCCATGGCCGCGCGCCGCCGCTTTGGCGAGACCCCCGATGCCGCGTCCACCATGCCTGGTTTCAAGGCGACCAACCGGCAGGAAGCCGGTGTTCGTGAGGCCTTGGCTACCGTTCAGGCGTACTGCGACGGACTGTCGAGCGACCAGCACGCCTTGCGCGAGGCTTTGATGCGCGCGCCCGATGGTGCACTGGACCTTTTGCGTTGCGATCCCGGGGACGTGCTGACCATCCCTGAGACGGTCATGCAGGCGTATTCGGACGCCTGCCGTGCTGTGGATCAACCCTTGTCGCTGCTGCGATGGCCAGACGACATGCGCGAACAACCCGCCTGGCTGGGGACTTGTCCGGATGTGACCGTGATCGACACGGGCTTCTATCGGGGCGAATCGCTGGATTTTCACGTGTGCCCGAACCATCAGCGGGTGCTGGGCAGTGCGGGCCCCGAGTTGCGGACCGTGCGGGTCCTTGGCATGGCGTCTTGCGACATCCTGCCGTACCGGCACAACGACGGCTTCGTGCTCATCCGCGACAAGGGCGAGACCGTGGAGCGCTGTAGGGTGCAGCACGAGCGGCTGGCGTTCGAATCGGCCCGGATGACGAAGAACCCCGGTGTCAAAGGGTTCGAGGATCTCAACATCAACTGCGCAGCGGTCTTTCGAGGCGAAAAGCTCGGTGTTCTGCGCGGTATGCCTATCGAGTGCCGACACCTGGGGGCCTTCTGGATAGCCTGTCGCATCCGGCACTTGTCGCGGCACGAAGGCGCGCACCGCTGGAGCGGCGGCGCTCCCCATGAACCTTTCGATTACAAGCCGTTCACGTCCGTGGAAGCCCTGGAATCGCACAGCGAAGAGATCGCGGACGCCTATTACCAATTGCTCGTCTGCGGCCTGGTGGCCGGCTACGGGGTGGTACGAAAAACGGCGGGGACGCTCTTCGACAAGTTCTTCCAGGACATGGACGAGCAGCGCCGCAGCTTCATGCACGCCTTTCCGTTCAACGACAAGCACTGCATGGCATTGGAGCTTCGCCGCGATGTGGCGCCCGATGGCCAGGTGCGGTACTGCGCGTCGTTCTACGACTCCAACAGCGGCGCCATGCATCTGTCGCAATGGACCACCAACAAGGAAGAGGTCAAGACCTGGGCCCTGCAGAACTTCTTCACCTACTCCCGCAACGAGGACACCCAGTTCGGCATGAACGACAACGACCATGAGTTGATGGCCGTGTACGAAGTCGCGCGCAGTTTCCCCCAAGGTGGGCAGAGCAACATGAACAGCATGCGGACTGCGCCGTACGAGCATTGGGTGCCACAGGGTGAGCCGCTGCACCCGCGCTCTGCCGTGCAGTTGCTCCGAATCGGCCGATGGAAGGAATGGTTTAACGCCATCCAGGACTGGCGCCAGGCCCACCTGAAAGCGTTTAGGGTGCTGCCGATGAAAGAAGAGGTGCTGGCTTACCTGAGCGACGAATACTCGGTGCAGCAGCCGTGGCATCGAGATGAACTGTGGCAAAGACCGGAAATCCGGCATGTGTTCATGAAGATCCTGCTGGATAGCGGCTTCGAGGCAACGGAGGTCAACGACATCCTATGCAAGCTCATGGCCTGCGTGCCACCGGGCGCCGACTCGCTGAATGCGGAGCAAGCGCAGCGGTTGAAGGGCCTGCCAGAAGACGTTCGCTCGAGGGTATTGCTCGAGGTGCTTGACCTGGCGATGCCGCGCCCGGGGAACGGCCAGCAGGCCAGCCAGGTGTAGCCGCCTCAGCCCGTGAACAGCGCCGTCGCTAGCCGCAGCAGCGCGGCCACCGGCGTGTCCAGCATGGGCAGGGTGAAGGCGATGCCGATCAGGCCGGCCGACAGGGTGATCGGGAAGCCGATGGCGAAGGCGTTCATCTGCGGCGCGATGCGCGAAACAAAGCCCAGCACGATGTTGATGAACAGCAGCATGCCGATCAGCGGCAGCGCGATCCATAGGCCGTAGCGGAAGACCACCGAGCCGAGCTCGTGCAAGCGCATGGTGTTCACCGCGTCGAGCGCGCCGCCGCCCACGGGGAAGGTGCCGAAGCTGGACACCACCGCCTGCAGCAGCATGAGGTGGCCACCCATCACCACGAACAGCAGCATGGTGGTGTTGCCGAAGAAGCGGCCCACGGTGCTGCTCTGGCTGCCGGTGCTGGGGTCGAAGAAGCCGGCGAAGTTCAGGCCCATCTGCAGGCCGATGAGTTCGCCGGCCAGCTCCACCGCCGCGAACACGATGCGCACCGCCAGGCCGATGGCCAGGCCGATCAGCACCTGCTGCACCACGGTTTCCAGGGCGCGCGGGTCGGTCAGCGCCACCACCGGCTGCTCGGGCAGTGCGGCCTGGGCGCAGATGGCGATGAGAAAGGCCAGGGCCACGCGCGTGCGCACCGGCACCGAGCGCGAGGAGAAGATGGGCGCGCTGCTGAAGACCGCCAGGATGCGCAGGAAGGGCCAGAACACCGGCGTGACCCAGGCCATGATCTGGGCCTCGGTGAAGGTGATCACGCGCGCGCTCCGGCCGCCGTCAGACGGCGTACTGCGGGATCGACAGGATCGTGCTGCGGATGAACTCGACCATGGTGGTCAGCATCCACGGCCCCGCGATGGCGAACACGGCGATCGCCGCGATCAGCTTGGGCACGAAGGACAAGGTCTGTTCGTGGATCTGCGTGATGGCCTGGAACAGGCTGATCACCAGGCCGACGCCGAGCACCGTGGCCAGCACCGGCGCGGCCACGGCCAGCAGCAGGAAGAGGGCGTTCTGACCGAGCGTGAGGGCGGCTTGCGGTTCCATGGGGTACCTACTGGGCGAAGGACGCGGCGAGCGAGCCGATGAGGATGTTCCAGCCGTCCGCGAGCACGAACAGCATGAGCTTGAACGGCAGGGCCACCAGCACGGGCGACAGCATCATCATCCCCAGCGACATGAGCACGCTGGCCACCACCATGTCGATGACCAGGAAGGGGATGAAGATCATGAAGCCGATCTGGAAGGCGGTCTTGAGCTCGCTGGTGACGAAGGCCGGCACCAGCACGCGAAAGGGCGCGTTCTCGGCGGTCACGTCATCGGGCAGGCGGGCCAGGTTGGCGAAGAGTTCGAAGTCGGACTGGCGCGTCTGCTTGAGCATGAAGGCGCGCATGGGTTGCTCGCCGCGCTGCAGCGCCTCCTCGAAGCTGATCTGGTTGCGCGAGTAGGGGCCGTAGGCGTTGCTGTAGACCTGATCGAGCGTGGGACCCATCACGAACAGTGTGAGGAACAGCGAGAGACCCACGATCACCTGGTTGGGCGGGGCCGACTGCGTGCCCAGGGCCTGGCGCAGCAGCGAGAGCACGATCACGATGCGGGTGAAACCCGTCATCAGCAGCAGCACCGCCGGCAGGAAGGACAGCGCGGTGAAGAACAGCAGGGTCTGGATCGGCACCGAGTAGCTGGCGCCGCCCGCGCCCTGGCCCACCACCAGGGGCAGGGAAGGGCCTTGCGGCGTGGGCACGGGCGCGTTCTGCGCCCAGGCGCCGATCGACAGCAGCATCAGCGCCAGCAGCAGCGCGAGCGCGCGCAGACCGATCAGGCGGGGCATGTCAGCGCGGCGCATCGCCGGGGCCCTTGACGAGTTGCTGCGCGAGGCGCGCGGCGAAGCCACCGGCGAACGGGGCCGTGGGCGCCGGGGGCGTGGCGCTCTCGGGCGGCAGCGCCACCTCGTGCAGGGTGTTGATGCTGCCTGGCGCGACGCCGAGCACCAGGCAGGTGGCGTCCTCGCCGCGGCCCACCTGCAGCGTGACGACGCGCTGCTGCGGGCCGAGCGAGACGCTGCCCAGCACCTTGACGAAGGGGCCGCTCTGGCCGGGCACGCCCGGCAGGCCGGGCATGCGCCCGCGCGCCCACTTCAATGCCCAGGCGATGCCCACCATCAGGGCGAGCAGGACCAGCGCCGGCCAGGCGTTCTGCCACATGTCGGTGTTCCTTCAGGTCCGGCTCAAGCGCTTCATGCGCTCGGACGGCGTCACGATGTCGGTGAGTCGGATGCCGAACTTGTCGTTCACCACCACCACCTCGCCCTGTGCGATCAGGTAGCCGTTGACCAGCACGTCCATGGGCTCGCCCGCGAGCGCGTCGAGTTCCACGATGGAGCCTTGCGCGAGTTGCAGGATGTACTTGATGGGCACGCGCGTGCGGCCCAGTTCCACCGAGAGCTGCACGGGGATGTCCAGCACCATCTGGATGTCCTGCGCGCCGCCGCTGGCGGTCTTGATGGGGATGTTGTTGGCCTCGAAGGCGGGGGCGCCCTCGTCCACGGTGGTGGCGGCCTGCTCTTCGAGCGCCTGTGCCCATTCGTCGGCGATGGCGTCCTGGTTCGGTTCGTTGGTTTCGGTAGACATGGTTTTCTCCTGAACGCCGGTCACAGGTCGGGCGAGGACCCGAGCCAGTTCATGTCGCTGCCGCGCAGGCTGCGCTCGACGCGCAGCGCGTACTTGCCTTTGTGCGTGCCGTACTGGCACTCGAAGACCGGCACGCCGTCGACGTGCGTGGTGATGGTGGGCAGGCGGTCGAGTTCGATGAAGTCGCCCACCTGCATGGCCAGCAACTGCTCCACCGTGGCCTGGGTCTTGGCGAGTTCGGCCACCATGGTCACCTCGGCGGCCTGGATCTCGTGGCTGAGCAGCTTGACCCAGCGGCGATCGACCTCGATGGCGTCGCCCTGCACGCTGGAATACAGCACGTCGCGGATGGGCTCCAGCGTGGCGTAGGGAATGCAGATGTGCAGCGAGCCGCTGATGTCGCCGATCTCCAGCGTGAAGCTGGTGGAGACCACGATCTCGCTGGGCGTGGCGATGGTGGCGAACTGCGGCTGCATCTCCGAGCGCTGGTAGGCCAGCTCGATCGGGTACACGCCGCGCCAGGCCTTCTTGTATTCCTCGGCCACCACCTCCACCAGGCGGTTGATGACGCGCTGCTCGGTGGGCGAGAAGTCGCGGCCCTCGATGCGGGTGTGGAACTTGCCCGTGCCGCCGAACAGGCTGTCGATGACGCCGAACAGCAGGGTGGGTTCGCACACCACCAGGCCGTTGCCGCGCAGGGGGCGCACGGCCATGATGTTGAAGTTGGTGGGGACCACCAGTTCGCGCAGGAAGGCGCTGTACTTCTGGACTTGCACGCCGCCCACCGAGATCTCGGGGCTGCGGCGGATGAAGTTGAACAGGCCGATGCGCAGGTTGCGCGAGAAGCGCTCGTTGACGATCTCCATCGTGGGCATGCGCCCACGCACGATGCGTTCCTGGCTGGAGAGGTTGTAGTTGCGGATGCCGCCTTCGGGCACCTCTTCCTTGGCGAGCTTCTGGCTCTCGCCGGTCACGCCCTCCAGCAGGGCATCGACTTCGTCCTGTGACAGAAACGATTCGGACATGGCGTCGTGGCTCCGCGCTTACTGCACGATGAAGCTGGAGAACAGCACGGCCTGCACGGGGCTGGCAGGGCCGCGCTTCTTCTTGCCTTCGTCCTCGGCCTTGGGCGTGGCGTAGCCCATCACTTCGGAGACGGCGGCGATGATGTCGGCGCTGAGCTTGCTCTTGCCCTCGGCGCTGAGCACGTCCTCGGCGGTGCGTTTGGACAGGATCACCAGGATCTGGCTGCGGATGCTGGGCATGAAGGCCTTGACGGCATCGCCCGTGGCGGCGTCCTGCAGCTGCAGGGTCAGGCCGATCTGGATGTAGCGGTTGCCGCCGGGGTCGGCCAGGTTGACCACCATGTTGTCCAGCGGCAGGAAGGTGGGGGCCGATTTGGGGTCCACCGGCTTGACGGCGGCGACCTCGTCCTCGTCGTGTTCCCCCTCGTCCTCGGCGGTGTTCTTCTTGAGGACGAACAGCGCGGCAGCCGCCCCCGCGATGGCGAGCACCACCACGCCGATCAGGATGAACAGCAGCTTCTTGCCCTTCTTCTTGGGGGCGGCTTCGGCGACCGGTTGGGCGGTGGCAGCGGCGGCGGACATGGCACTCCTTCGTCGGTTGCCGCGGGCTCAAAGGCGCGCGGCTTGAGAAGGATTGTGGGAGGGCCCCACCCTCGCCGTTCGCTCGATAAGCGCGGAAAAACCGGTTCTTTCCCGCGCCCCGGGGCGTCAGACGAAGAGGTCGAGGCCCCGGTCGTTCGGGCCGGAGGGAGCGGGCCGCGTGGCCGCCGGTTCCCCGGTGTCGGCACCGCCGCGCTCGCCGCGGTTCGCCGCCGGCTGCGCGGCCTGGCCGTCGCGGCGGAGTTCGCCGCTGCCCTGGCCCTGCTCGCCCACCGAGACCTGGCCCAGCGTCAGGCCGCCCTGCTGCAGGCGCTCGCCCAGCGCGCTCTGCGCCTGCTCGCGCAGCGCCTCGCGGGCGGCGGCGTCGTCGGTGCGGATGTCCAGTTGCACCTCGTCGCCGCGCAGCGCGAGCTGGATGTCGATGGCGTTCTGGGCGTCCTCGCCCACGCGCAGGCTGGCGTGGCGCATGGCGCCCGCGCCCCAGTGCTGCACCTCCACGGCCTCGGCGTCGGCCGGGGTGGCGTAGGGGTCTTGCGCGGTGTTCTGGTCGGTGCCGCCGTCGCCTTGGGCACCGCCGCCCTCGGCCGAGGCGTCGCCGCCCAGGCCGCTGTCGGCCGTGGCGCCCGCCAGGCCGGTGGCGGCTTCACCGATGGCGCGCGCGCCGCCGGTGGGCGAGGCACCGGGCAGGGCCAGGTCGTCCGCATCCGCCGCGCCGGGCGCACCGCCCGCGAAGGCGGCGACCGTGCCGGTGGGCGTGGCCGCCTGGAAGCGGGCGTCCAGGGCGACGGTGCTGCGCACGGGCCAGGCGTTGGCGCCCGCTTCCGCGGGCGAGGCGGCGCGGCTCCAGCGCATGGCGGGCGCGTCGCCGGCACCGTTGGGCGTGCCCGACGGGTTCGGGGTGAAGGGGGTGGCGGCCAGCGACGCTGGCGCGCGCGCGGCCGGCTGCCAGGGTGCGGCGACCTGGCGGCCCGGCGCGGCACCGTTCGAGGCCGGCAGGCCATCGGCGGGCGCGGCGCCCAGGCGGTCTGCACGCGTGTCCAGGCCGCGCGTCTCGCCGGCCAGCGAGCCGTCGCCGGTGAGCGGCGCGGGCTCCAGCCCTTGCGGCGCCGTCCAGGCCATGAGCAGCGCCAGGGGGTTGTCGGTGGTCGTGCCGTCCTCGGCCAGTGGGTCCTCGCCCGGCAGGCCGGTGCCGGCCGGCTCGCCGCCCTGCGGGTCCAGCGGGGCCGCGTCGGGCGACAGCAGGGCCAGCAGGCTGGAGAACAGGTCCGCCGGTTGCTGCTGGCCTGGGCCCGTGCGGGAGGCGTTCGCGGGCTGGCCGTGCGCGGCCTGGGTGGCGGGCGGGTGGGCGTTGCTGGGCGCGGTGGTGGTCATGCGGGGTTCAGGCCTGGAAGCTCTGGAAGGTGCTGTCGGATTCGGCGCGGCGGCGGTGGGCGTTCTGCGCCATCTCGTCGGTCTGCTTCTGTTCGCGGCGCATCAGGCGCTGCTGGATCGCCTCCTGCTGGCGCGCGATGTACTGGCGCAGCGTGGCGAGTTCGCGTTCGGTTTCGTGCACCTGGCGCTGGGCCTGGTCGATCTGGTGCTGCTTCTGCGCCAGCACGCCGGTCTGGAAGTCGATCGCGTGGTCGATCTTGGCCATGAACTGGCGGTGGTGCATGAGCCAGGCGGCGTCCACGCCGCTGGCGCATCGCGTCTGCCAGCGCTGCTGCGCCTCGTTGGCGTAGGCCGTGAGCTGGTCCATCTGCTCCTGCGCGGCCTGCAGCTCGCGGCGCGCGGCCGACAGCGCGGCCAGCGCCTCGTCGCGCTTGCGCTCGGCGAGCTCGATGAGCTTGTCCATCGTTTCGAGACCACTTGCGGTCATTGGCTGCCCTCATAGGGGTTGTGGTGCGGGCGCGCGCCGCGTGGGGCATTGCCCGCCGCCGGCTTGTCTTCCTGCAAGGCGGTCTGCAGGCCGCGCACGCTCTCGGCCATGGGCGCGGCCTCGCGCATGTCCTGCATCAAAAAGCGCTGCAGCCCGGGGTAGAGCACGATGGCGCGGTCCGTCTCCGGGTCGCTGCCGGCCACGTAGGCGCCGAGCTGGATCAGGTCGCGGCTCTTCTGGTAGCGCGAGTAGTTCGCGCGGAACCGGCGCGCCAGTTCCAGGTGGGTCTGGGGTGCCACGTTGTGCATCACGCGGGAGGCCGATGCCTCCACGTCGATGGCGGGGTAGTGGCCCGACTCGGCCAGTGCGCGCGACAGCACGATGTGGCCGTCCAGGATGGCGCGCGCCGCGTCGGCGATCGGGTCCTGCTGGTCGTCGCCTTCGGACAGCACGGTGTAGAAGGCCGTGATGGAGCCGCGGCCGTTGAGGCCGTTGCCGCTGCGCTCCACCAGCTGCGGCAGCTTGGCGAAGCACGAGGGCGGGTAGCCCTTGGTGGCCGGGGGCTCGCCGATCGCCAGCGCGATCTCGCGCTGCGCCATCGCATAGCGCGTGAGCGAATCCATCAGCAGCAGCACGTGCAGGCCATCGTCGCGGAAGCGCTCGGCAATGGCCGTGGCGTAGCTGGCGCCCTGCATGCGCACCAATGGCGGCGCGTCGGCAGGCGCGGCCACCACCACCGAGCGGCGGCGGCCTTCCGGGCCCAGGATGTCCTCGATGAATTCCTTCACCTCGCGGCCGCGCTCGCCGATCAGGCCGACCACGATCACGTCGGCCTTGGTGTAGCGGGCCATCATGCCCAGCAGCACGCTCTTGCCCACGCCGGAGCCGGCGAACAGGCCCAGGCGCTGGCCCCGGCCCACGGTGAGCAGGGCGTTGATGGCGCGCACGCCGGTGTCCAGCGGTTCGCGCACCGGGTCGCGGTCCATGGCGTTGAGCGGCGCGCGCTCCAGGGGGGACACGCTGACATCGCGCAGCGGGCCCTGGTGGTCCATGGGCTGGCCGTGCGCGTCCACCACGCGGCCCAGCAGGCCGGCGCCCATGGGCAGGCTGAGCACGCTGCGGTCGTTGGGCGACGGCGGCGGGTTGTCCTGGCCCAGGCGCGGCACGGTGCGGTAGGGCGGCAGCGGCGTCACGCTGGCGCCGCTGGCCAGGCCGTGCACGTCGCCGGCGGGCATGAGGAAGGCGCGGTCCTTGGAGAAGCCCACCACCTCGGCCAGCACCGGCTGCTTGTGGCCGTTGTCGATCAGGCACTGCGCGCCCACGGGCACGCGCAGGCCCACGGCCTCCAGCACCAGGCCGGCCAGTTTGGTCAGCGTGCCGCGCACCTCCAGCGGCGTGGGCGCCTGCGCGCTGGCGCGCAGGTCGTCCATGAAGTGGCCCCAGCGGCTCGGCGTCTCGTCGAAGGTGGAATCGCTCATCGGTTCAGACGTCGGCGTTCGCCGGGTCGAAAGGTTCGTTCAGGCCCAGGTTGCCGATGGCGCGCAGCCAGCGCTTCTCCACCGTGGCGTCCACCGAGTTGGTGCGCGACTCGAGCACGCAGCCGCCCGGGGTGATGGAGGCGTCGGCCACGAACTCGGGGGCGGGTTCGCCCAGCGTCTCCAGCAGCGCGCCCTTCATGAGCGCCAGGTCGGCCGGGTTCATGCGGATGGTGGCGGGCAGGCCGTCGTCGATGAGCTGGGACATCGCCTCGCTCACCACGCCCTGCAGTTGCGTGGGGTCCTGCACGAGCTCGCGGCGCACCACCTGGCGCGCCAGATCGCAGGCGATCTCCAGGATGTGACGCGAGATCTCGTGCTCGCTGTGCTTGAGGTGTTCGCGCGTGGTGCGCAGCAACTGGGCCATGCGCACGGCCGTCTCTTCGGCGGTGCGGCGCATGCTGGCCTCCATCGCGTCGCGCACCGACTGCGCGCCCGCGTCGTGGCCGTGGCGAAAACCCTCGGCATAGGCCTGCTCGCGCGCCTCGGCGACGCGTTCGTCGGGCGGCGCGGTCTCGGGCGCGGCATCGGTGGTCAGGGCGGGGCGCTGGTCGCTGCCGTCCACGGCCGCGAACTGCCAGGCGGCCACGCCGTCGATTTCCTCGCGCGGGATGAAGCGCGAGTAGGGGTCGTTGCGCGGCTTCTGCGTCATACGAAGGCTTCCTCTTCACCGCCGGTGCCGATGACGATCTGGCCCTCGTCGGAGAGGCGGCGCACGATCTTGAGGATCTCCTTCTGCTGCGCCTCCACCTCGGACAGGCGGATCGGGCCGCGCGCCTCGAGGTCCTCGCGCAGCGCCTCGGCCGCGCGGCTGGACATGTTGGCGAGCACCAGCTCGCGCAGCTCGGTGGTGGCGCCCTTGAGCGCGACGATGAGCTGGTCGGTGGCCACTTCCTTGAGCACCAGCTGGATGGCCTTGCCGTCGAGCTTGAGCAGGTCCTCGAAGATGAACATCTTGTCCATGATCTTCTGGGCCAGCTCGGGGTCGAAGTCGCGGATCGACTCGATGACCGAGCTCTCGATCTGCGTGCCCATCATGTTGATGATCTCGGCGGCCGTCTTCACACCGCCCATGGAGGTCTTGCGGATCTTGTCGCCACCGGCCAGCACCTTGTAGAGCACCTCGTTGAGGTCCTTCAGCGCGGTCGGCTGGATGCCTTCCAGCGTGGCGATGCGCAGCATCACCTCGTTGCGCGTGCGTTCGGTGAAGTTCTTCAGAACGGCGGCGGTCTGGTCCGCTTCCAGGTGCACCAGGATGGCGGCCACGATCTGCGGGTGCTCGTTGCGCAGCAGTTCGGCGATGGACAGCGGGTCCATCCACTTCAGACTCTCGATGCCGGACACGTCGCCGCCCTGCAGGATGCGGTCGATCAGCAGCGCGGCCTTGTCGTCACCCAGCGCGCGCTTGAGCACCGCGCGCACGTAGTTGTCGGTGTCGCTCACCAGCAGGCTCTGCGACGAGGCGGTGGTGGTGAAACGCTGCATCACCTGGTCCACCCGGTCGTGCGAGACGGCGCGCGTGCGGGCGATGGTCTCGCCGAGCTTTTGCACCTCCTTCGGGCTGAGGTGCTTGAACACCTCGGCCGCTTCCTCTTCGCCGAGCGACATGAGGAAGATGGCGGCGTCCTGCAATCCCTGGTCGTCCATGGTCGTGTTCCTGCTTCAATTCGCGGGTTCGCCGTTGACCCAGCCCTTGACGATGTTGGCCACCGCCGCAGGGTTCTCCAAGGCCAGGCGCTTGGCGTCGGCGATGCGGCGCTTCTCCGGCGTTTCCTCGTCGGGCGTGGGCATCGGCAGTCCGGGGCGCTCGGGCATCTCGTTCAACACGGCGTTGAGCGGCTGCACCTCGGTGATCTGCTTCGGCGCCGGCGACTTCATCAGCTTGAGCGCGGGGCGCACCATGCCCATCAGCACGATCAGGCCCAGGCCCAGCATGCCCAGGGGGAAGGCCAGGCTGCGCGCCAGCTCCACGTTGTCGGCCTGTTGCCAGAAGGGCAGGGCCTCGGGTTCGCTGGCCACCACCTCGTTGAAGGGCGCGTTCACCAGGTTCACCGAGTCGCCGCGCGTCTGGTTGAAGCCGATGGTCTCGCGCACCAGCGCCGTCATCTGCTCGATCTGCTGCGGCGGGATCGGGGTGGTGACCGGCTTGCCGTTCTTGTCCAGCGAGGTCTTGTGGTTCACCACCACGGCCGCGCTCAGGCGGCGGATGTTGCCGCTGGATTCGCGCACGGTGCGCACGGTGCGGTCCACCTCGTAGTTGATGACGGACTCGCGGCGCGTATTGCCGGGCTTGTCCGTGCTGCCCTGCTGCGCCACGCCCACCGGCGCGGCCGTGCCGTTGATGGGTGCGTTGCCCGGGGCCGGCGGCTGGTTGCTCACCGCGCCGGGCACGCCGGCGGGCTGGGCGCTGGCGGGGTTGCCGTCCTCGATGGTCTGCTGGCTGCGCACGGCGCTGGGCTCGTTGCCCTGGTTCGGGCGGTGCTGCTCCGAGGTCATCTCGGCCTGCGAGAAGTCGATGTCGGCGCTGACCTGCGCCTTCACGTTGCCCGCGCCCACCAGGGGTTCGAGCATGTCCAGGATGCGGCGGGTGTAGAGCTGCTCGAGCTGTTGCGCGTACTGCAGCTTCTGCACGTCGGCGCCGGGAGCGTTCTGGCCATCGGGCGGGTTGGACAGCAGGCTGCCCTGATCGTCCACCACGCTCACGGCCTTGGGGTTCATCTCGGGCACGCTGCTGGCCACCAGGTGCACGATGCCGGCGACCTGCGCGCGGTCCAGCGTGCGGCCGGGGTGCAGGGTCAGCAGCACCGACGCGCTGGCCTTCTGCTGCTCGCGGAAGAAGCCGTTCTGGTTGGGCAGGGCCAGGTGCACGCGCGCGGACTGCACCGAGGCCAGGGACTGGATGGAACGGGTCAGCTCGCCTTCGAGGCCGCGCTGGAAGCTCAGGCGCTCCTGGAACTGCGTCATGCCGAAGCGGTTGCTTTCCATCAGCTCGAAGCCGGTGACCGAACCCTTGGGCAGGCCCTGCGAGGCCAGGCGCAGGCGGGTGTCGTGCACCTTGTCGGCCGGCACCATGATGGCGCCGCCGCCGTCCGAGTGCTTGTAGGGCACGTTCATCTGCGAGAGCTGCGCCACGATGGCGCCGCCGTCCTTGTCGCCCAGGTTGGTGTAGAGCACGCGCCAGTCGGGCTGGCGACCCATGAAGAAGAAGGCCAGGGCGATGGCCAGCAGCGCCAGGGCGCCCAGGCCAAGCTTGATCTTCTGCGCGTTGTCCATGCGCGCGAAGCCCTCGGCCAGGGCGTTGGCGCGCACGGGCTGGGCATTCACTTCGGCGACGGCGGTGGTGCTCATGGGCGGGATGGCTCGCAAGGGGGCGCAAAAGGCCCCGAATGCGGACGAGTATCCCGGTGGGGGTGGGCGGGCAGTGCCGGAAAAAGGCGGTTTATCGGGGCTTTATTTCCGGCCCGGATTGCCGAGGGGGTCCCTAGGATTCAGGCCTGTCATCCGGTTTGCCAAGGAGTCCGCCATGGACATGCGCCTGTCCCCCCTGACCAGCCAGTCACTCGGCAACGTGGCCGCGTTCAAGCGCCCGGCCGCGGGCAC